>JARROA010000001.1:0-318048 GCA_037384425.1 Candidatus Thiodiazotropha sp.
CATTTCTCGCCAGCCATTCCGGTTCTGTTGGAACAGGACGCTTTGCCCGTCTATGGCTGGCGCCGCAACAGCTCCGAGAATTCCGTCGCATTCATCGCCTGCCAGAACAGGTAGCCCTGGCCCTCGGTGCATCCCGCATCGCGCAGGAAATCGCTCTGCGCTTCGGTCTCGATGCCTTCTGCGATCACCTGCATGCCGAGGTGTCGGCCCAGGTCCATGATCGAGCGCACGATGGTGGCGTCGTCGTGGGCATGCGGCAGATTGCAGACGAAGGAACGATCGATCTTGAGTCGGTGCACCGGCAGTCGCTTGAGGTAGGAAAGCGAGGAGTAACCGGTACCGAAATCGTCGATCGCCAGCTGCACGCCGAGCGCGTTGAGGTCGGCGAGCGCGCGCATGGCGTGCTCGGTGTCCTGCATGATCACGCTCTCGGTCAACTCGATTTCCAGGCATTCGGGTTCGATGTCGAAGTCGTCCAGGACACGCTGTACCAGCGCGGCAAAGCCGCCGTGCCAGCCAAACTGGCTGCCCGAGACGTTCACCGCCAGCCGGGATAGGGCGATATCTTCGCGGCGCCATCGGTCGAGTTGCCGGCAGGCCTGTTTCAACACCCATTCGCCGATGGCGATGATGATGCCGGTCTCTTCGGCGATCGGGATGAAGCTGCCCGGCATCAGTAGTCCGCGCTCGGGATGGTTCCAGCGGATCAGGGCCTCGGCGCCGACGACCCTGCCGCTGGTCAGCGCTACCTGCGGCTGGAAATGCAATTCGAATTCCCGATGCTCGATGGCCCGGCGCAGGTCGCGTTCCAGCGTCAGCCGTTCGGCGGCCGCCACGGCCAGGTCGGCGGAGAAGAACTGGTAGGTGTTGCGCCCCTGCTGCTTGGCCTGGTACATGGCGGCGTCGGCATTACGCAGCAACTGGTCGGCATCCGAGGCGTCGTCCGGATAAAGCGAGATACCCAGGCTGCCTGTCGGATAGAGATCGTGGTCGTCGATCTGGAACGGCTGGCGAAACGCGGCCAGCAGCTTGTCGGCCACCACCGTCAGATCATGCATGCCGATCATGCCTTCCATGAGCAGGACGAATTCGTCGCCGCCGATCCGCCCGAAGGTGTCGCCGTCCCGCACCTGTTTGTTCAACCGCTCCGCCACCGCCTGCAGCAGGTGGTCACCGACCTGGTGGCTGAGACTGTCGTTGATGGTCTTGAACTGGTCGAGATCGAGAAACAGCACGGCGACGCGGTCGCTGGAACGCTGGGCACGATCGATCGCATGCTGCACGCGGTCGTAGAACAGACGCCGATTGGGCAGGCCGGTCAGGGCGTCGTGATGAGCGAGGAATTCGAGCTGCGATTCGGTACGCTTGCGCTCCTCGATCTCGGCCGTGAGCGACTGATTCAGGGTTTCCACACGTGCGTAGTAGCGCGACACCTCGATGGACGAGATGGCCTGTGCCGTGAGCAGCTGCAGGACCCTTGTGTGTGTGCGCGTGAAGGCATGCGTGGCAAGGTTGTTCTCCAGATAGAGTATGCCGCCGAGGCTGCCGCGGTTGACGATCGGCAGGCAGAGCAGCGACTTGCAGCCGCGCCGAAGGATGCTGGCATCGGTGCCGAACACCGCGGACTTCGAGGCATCATCCAGATTCACGGCTTCCACGGTATGCGCCACGTACTGGACGACGCTGGCCGCGATATCGGGACAGTCGCCGAGTTCGCGCCACTGCAAAACCTCCGCCACGTCGCGTTCGGCAAGCTGCGCCGCCACGACCCGCCACGCCGCGTCCTGCTCCAGTAGCAGGTAGCCGCACTGCGCCCCGGCCGTCTCCACGACCAGCGCGATCAGCCGCGCCAGCATGCGATCGGTCACCAGCTCGCCGGCCACCGTCTGTGCCGCCTTGAGGACCGACTGGATGTCCACTGCGTGCAGTCCGACGCTGCTACTGCTCGTGGAGTTGTCGTCGGCAGGCGGCGCCGGAAACAGCGAGATCAACGCCGGCGCCTGATCACGCAGCAGTTGCGCCACCTTCGCTTCGGCACCCCAGAATTCGTAGCGTTGCAAGGCCTGATGAAGATACATGGCGGCCAGGCGTGGCTTGCCTTGCCGCAGCCAGCATCCGGCGGCCAGCTCGTTGGCCAGCGCCTCGTCGGGGATGTGTATGGCATGCGTCGCGCCATCGATCGCGGCGTCGTAGGCGTCGAGCAGTGTGCCGTGATCCTGGCCATCGAGATCAGCGAGTTCCGCCTCGACGAGCAAATGCTTGGCACGATAATTCGTTGGGCTATGGCTCGCCCACTCGGCCAACTGGTCCCGGTACTCGACGATACGCGGGCGCGCTTCAGCGCGTTCCAGGCGTCCTTCCCGCACCGCACTGGCCAGCGCCAGCGCGTGTACGAAATGGTGCTGCGGAACCCAGGTCATGCCACCGACGCCGTTGAGGTTGGGTAGGGCCAGCTCCGCTGCCGCCAGCGCCTCGGCGGGCTTGCCAAGCAGCAGCGCGAGCTGCGCTTGCAGGATGTAGTAGAACGAAAGCACGGTGGCGTTGCCGGACTCGCGCCAGACATCGACCATGGCGCCGCCGCACTCGGCCGCGAGATCGGGCAGTTCCTCCTGCGGACGACGCAGGCCGACGATGCAGCCGGCAATGAGCAGGAAGGCATGGTGCGAATGTTCCTGGCGCAGCAGATTGCTGATATCGCGGAAGCGATCGACACTTTGTTCGAGCTCCATCAGCAACTGGCCCGCGAACAGGCCATTGCCATGAATATGGTTGATGGCGTAGGAGGCGAATTGCAGGTCCCCGGTCTCGACGCCGATGCGCCAGGCGCTCTCCAGCGGCGCCAGTGTGGCCGCGAGCGGCTCGCTCCAGTGCATGACGAAGGCGGCGTGGAAGAAGTTGACTTGCGCACGCTGTGCCGTTTCGGTGCGCTCCGCCGCCTCTAGCGCCAAGTCCCCGATGGCGGACGCATCCTCGTAGCGTCGCAGCATCAGCGCCAGCAGCATGGCATAGACGCAGAATCCGAAGGCGGCAAAGGGCGAGCGTCCGCCCCGCAGCACCTGACGCACCAGTTCGATCGCCAGGAAGGGAAACACCTCGTCGCCGGTAATGTAGGCAGCCGGTATCAAGTGGGTCAGCAGGCCGACAGACGCCAGCTTCCTCTCGTTCGTCATTTCCGGCTCTTTCAGGAAGTGGTCGAGCGTGCGGCCGGCAAGCATCTGCTCGATTTCCGCCACGCCCGCCAGCACGGCATCGGAAGAACGCTGCGAAGGAATCGTCACGTCCAGCTCGCCGAGTGCTTCTGTGCCTGTAGCCAGCGCTTCGGCCAGCTGGAAGGTGACGGTGCGTATGGCGATCAATTGCTCGGACACCCGGGTGCGCGCCAGGGTGTCGGGTGCCTCGGCCATCAGCTCGTGCAGCCGGCGCAACGCCCGTTCGCCGTCGCCGCAGCAGAAGTCGCTCTCGGCCTGATGCAGATGCAGTTCGAAGCGCAGCGCCGCCAGGCGCCGATCATCGCCGGCGCAAGTTGCCGCCAGCACTTCTCCCAGCTTGAAGAAATCGCGTGCCGCGGCGTACGCCATCGTTGCCTTGGCAATCCTGCCCGCCTCGAGGTTCAGCTCGGCCAGGCGCAGGCGCTCAACGCCGGATTCGATCAGCGGCGCGCCGAGATTGAGGTGCTGCACCGCCGGGAGCAGCGAGTCCCGCCCCTGTCGCCGGGCAAGCAGATGTTGGCCGAGCAGCCGATGGAGGCGCTGCGCCTGTTCGGGCAAGAGCGTCTGATAGACGGCCTGCTGGATGCGGTCATGGGTGAAGCGGGCATGGCTGTTGAGGGTGGCGACCAAACCGTCCTCGACCGCCGGTGCCAGCAGCGCCCGCGAGTCTACCTGGTCGTTTGCGAGTGCGACGTCGAGCAGTTCCAGCGCGAAGGTGTTGCCGATGCAGGCCGCCGTTTGGAGGGCGGCACGGGCATCGGCCGGCAGCTGCGCGATCTTACGCAACATCAGTTCGATGACGTTGTCGCTGATGTTGAGTGCGCGCACCCGCGAGTCGTCCCAGCGCCAGCTGCCGGCCTCGGCATCCCAGTGCAGCGCGCCTTCCTTGACCAGGGTTTCCAGCACCTGGCGGATAAAGAAGGGATTGCCGTCGGTCTTGCCGTGGACCAATGCTGCCAGGGATACGACATCCTTCAGCGCAACGTCGAGAACGTCGGCCAGCATGTGCTCCGTTTGCGTCAGGCTGAGCCCAGCCAGAGACAGCTGCCCGACTTGACGGCCGTCGTGCCGAAGGGACTCGATCAGATCCGGTAATGCCCGGTCGCCGGCAAGTTCGCCCGGACGATAGGCGCAAACGATCAGAAAATGCCGGCTTACCGCGCGCGTCATGATCGCGCTCATCAGTTCCAGCGAGGCGGCATCGGCCCATTGCAGGTCGTCGAGAAACAGCACCAGTGGATGCTCGGCAGCCACCAGACAATGGAAGAAACCCAGCAGCGTCACGGCAAAGCGATTGGCTGATTCCAGCGTCGGCAACGGCGGTGGCATCGGTTGCGGTCCGATGACCGCTTCCAGCGCCGGCACAAACTCGACCATCAGGCCGGCATTGCTGCCCAACGATTCCAGGACACGACGACGAAACAACGCCAGTTCGGCGGGCGTGCCGCCGAGCAGTTGATAACAGAACTGCGTGAATGCCTCTGCGAACGCTGCGTAGGGAATCGCACGCAAGGTCTGGTCGAACTTGCCGCCGATGAAGCGCCCGCCGGCGGCAGCGGCCGGAAAGCGCAATTCGCTGACCAGCGCCGTCTTGCCGGCGCCGGCGAAGCCGGCCACGAGCAGCAGTCCGGGTTCGCCGGCGATTGCCTGCGCCAGCGCCGAACGCAGAGACTCCCGCTCCGGCTCACGGCCATAGAGGTGCGGCGGAAAACGCAGGTGCCCTGAATGGTCTGCCCGTCCGAGCGGAAAGGGTTGCACGTTACCGTTCTCACGCAGGTCGGCCAGACAATGCTCCAGGTCGTGGCACAGCCCGCGTACCGTTTGATAGCGATCGTCGGGGACCTTGGCCAGCAGACTCATGACGATGTCCGACACGATCTGCGGCAGCTCCGGCACGCGCCAGCGCGGCGCGTCGGGAACGCGCGCGAGATGGGCGTGAATCCAGCCGGCGGCATCTTCTGCTTGAAAGGGCAGCTCGCCGGTCAACATCTCGTAGAGCACCACACCGAACGAGTAGAGATCGCTGCGGGCGTCCACCGGCAGGTCGATACGGCCGGTCTGCTCAGGTGAAAGGTAGGGTAGCTGGCCCTCGACGGCGGCCACGCGCTCTGCATTGTGGTGGTGGCCGTGCGTGGCCAGGCCGAGATCAATGAAGACGGCGCGCTCGCCAGTGTCGGTTACCAGCAGATTGCTGGCGGCGATGTCGCGATGGAGGACGCCGGCGGTATGTATCGCTTCCAACGTCGTTGCGGCGGAGAGCGCCAGGCGCAGGACGTTTTCCGGATGGCGATTCGCCGGGACCTGAAAGTAGGACTTGAAGGTCTTGCCGGCGACGTAGCGCAGTTCGATGGCTGGACGTTGCTTCCAGGTAGTGCGGCCGACGACTTCGCGCACGTTGGCGTGATGCAGCAGACTGCCGATGGTGTACTCGTGGTCGAGTCGTGCCAGCACCGAGGGGGACGGAAGGGCCGCCGTCGGGTACTTGACCACCACCGCACCGACATCAGGTAGTTCGACCAGCTCCAGGGTGAACTTGCTGCCAGTGTGAATCAACAGCCCGGAATCCAATACTGTCCCCCTTACCAACAGTCTTATGGAGGCTGGCGCAATTATGACACTGTCGAAACTTGCGAGTCTATGTTTGGTATAGGCGTAACATCACTCTGCATCATCGGAGTACAGTACGTCGTGTGCATCGGGTGCGGGCAGGATGAAGTGTAGATGGTCTGTTCGTTGGCCTGAGAAGCTGATAGCAATCCAACGCTATCCTCAACAAAACGGGGCCGGATCTTAATTTTCCTTAATATGAGTAGGAACTGTATTCTGGCCCCGCTTTCGCATCTTTTGCCTCTCGATGTCTATAGTTGTCGACGCTCAGTCATACATATCGTGAATCAGTGTCTCAGCTGCAAAAATACCGGACATCCCTGCGCCGACAACACCGAACCCTGGCCATGTGGTCTGGCCGGCCTGATACAAACCGCGAATCGGGGTGCGGTATTTGAATAGCGCAGCAGGACCCGCTGCTGGCGAAAGGCCGTACATCGCTCCTGAATATAAATGAAGGCTATCCTGAAATTCTTTGGGGCTCAGAACACGGTAGGTCGCAAGGTCAATAGAATATTCGCGTCGCAGCATCTCCAGCGTTTTGGCTACAACGGTTTTCTTGCGATCCTCGTTCCACTCCTCCGGTACAATATCCTGCCTGATCGATGGGAATGCATCGACAATGCTGCAGCCGTCTGGCGCCAATTTCGGAAGTGTCACTGTCGGTATCGTATAAGTCAACCAGCGCACATCGTCTCCGGCTGTTTGAAAGATCTGCGATTGGTCGTCAAGCCATGGAATCACACAATTAATATGGCTACGAGCTTCAATTTTGTTGCGGAGTCCGAGCTGCAACACAAACCCCCTGTAAGACATTGGCGAGCGCCGCACCTTACGCATCATGCGTGATGGTACATCGGTTTCAGACAACAAGGCGCCGTAGGTATGCATGGCACTGACACTCGAAATCACGGCATCGACTTCGACCACGCCCTCTTCAGCCACGTCAACCGCATAGGCGCGACCGTTTCTGACCAGAATGCGTTGAATGGCGGAATTGAGATGGAGGCTTCCTCCTTGCGCTTGAATGGCTTCGCTGAAAACCTCTGGGATGCGCCCCATCCCCTCTGTGGGTAGGAAATATCCGTCTCTCAACATCGCTGCCAGTCCCAGCAGCGATGCGGCAGGCATCTTGTCAGGTGGTACGCCGGCATACAATAGCGCGCCTCCAAATGCGGCTCGCACCGCCTCACTGGTAAAGCTGCGCTTCAACTGCCATGCTGCGGTACCGCGCAATTTGGCGAAATGGCGCATGCTTTTGACTATTAAATGCGATAACGACAGCGGATGAACCAGGATGTCATCGGTGAATAGACGGACTATCGACTCCCATTCGCTGAGGAAGGCCGTTACTTCCGATTGCGCAAGGGCTGTCTCCGCGACACCCTGGGGTGAGTGGACGGTAACGCTCGGTCCACTGGCGATATCCACGATAGTGCCATCCGGTAAGGTGGCAGACTGCATGTGGGAGATTGCTTTTAGCGGTAGCAGACTTGTTCGGTCCAGCCTTAATGCTTCGAACAGGTAATCCAGCATCTTAGGCATGGTGAGGTAAACAGCGCCGTCGTTGAGTGTGTAACCCCCGATATGCGTATGTGCACAACAACCGCCAACTTTGCTGTTTGCTTCGAACAGCCTGACCTCAAATCCTTCCGAGCAGAGCTTCTTGGCAGCGGCCAGTCCGGCCATGCCGGCACCAATGATCGCAACCGTCCTTTTACCGGCCATGTGCGACCTTCTCGAACAGTCGGAATTGCCATGTCTCTGGATTCCAAGCGACATGCCTCCCTGTCATATTCATCGATCCATCGCTCATACAATTCTCCATTGCATGTGACTAATCCGCTACACGCATCCAAATGCGTGGATCCCAAGGTTCTTGGAAAGTCCGTGTAGAGCTGTTGCTGGAAAATACACATCAGTTTTGTGCAGGTCCGGCAGGAATGCAAGTAGCAACAAAGGGTCAGAGCTTAATTTTCCGTAAAATCTGAGGAACCTGTGATCTGACCCCTGTTTCTGCAGATGCCGGCTCACTTTCTTGTAACTCTTGATCATATGCCATGGGAGTGAATTCAACTGTACTTTCTGACATCCGCCAATTCGGCCGGGCAAACAGGCCGACGAGCAGTAGGCCAATGAGAATGTGTACCCCGACAGCAGCAGCAAAGACTTGCGTTTTCCCAGCAAGTAACTGTTCAGGGCCTGGAATGGTGGCGGAATAGAATGAGAGCGTAGCCAGATTCAATAGAATGATTACCGCCAACAACGCCCTGGTGCCGCGAAAAATCCACCAACAGCAGATGCCATAGAGCGTTTCAACGCACAGAGCCAGCAAGGGTGCGCTGTACAAACTCAAACCAAATTTAGATGTGGTAATCCCTGGGATGATGGCAATGTCATTAACGTGGGTTGCCAAGTCAAGCACTATATGTGATGCCACTGCAGCGCCAAGTGCGATTCCCCAATAGGGATTGTGTAGCAGCTTAGACGTCACCCACCATACTAAGACGGCAAGCAATACGGTCGATGCCATGGAGTGGGACCATGGCATGTGAGCCAGATGGATATCGTTAAGCGCCTTGACTTGTGGCTCTGTAGTGGTGACCTCCACGCCAAGCAGGTTAAAAGCTACCCATAAAAATTCCACCAATTGTACAGCGATGAGAACAGGACCGATGGGAACTCCGGGCCATTTTCTGTTGATGAGCAGTGCGGTAGCTGCGTGATTGATCGCATTCATTGACTGTTACCTCTGATTGGTTTTTTTAACAGGGCGTATACCCTATTGTGTAACGCAGCGTAATATTCACTGTCACAGCGTTAGTCTGATGCCAGTGCGATCTGCTTGAAAATCTGTTGCTTGCCAAGTGCAGGAGAGGGGGGAATGATCCATTCGCTGTTAATGCGCTGCTTTATTTCCTTCCCCTCCTCTCGGCTCTTCTCTACCACACGCTCCCAGCCGGTGGTATAGACTGCACCCCATCGCCCTAGGTCGATACAGGTGGCATAGAAGGGTTGGCTGTACTTCTTCTGTTCATTGCCCAGGAGATCGTGCAGTGCGTTATATCCGGCAAAGAGCCCCAGCTGTATGGCATGCTGGCAGGAGAGATACGTGGCATGTTGGTCGTCTGCGAGTGCATGGGCTGTATCGCCTGCAGCAAAAATACCGTCCATACCCGTCACCTTCAGATCACTATCCACTTTCAACCTCCCGTATGCATCGTATTCACCGCTTATGCATCGGGTCAGCGGGCTTGCGACCAGGCCCGTCGCCATTATCACTGTGCGGCTATTGATTTGCTCTCCGCTTGCCAGCTGAACGGCATCGGGCAGAATCGACACCACCTTGGTATCGAGGCGGGTTTCGATTTTGCTCTCGGTGACCGCTTCCTCAATGAGCGGCATAAGGGTGTGACCTAATTCACTACCTATCTTTGCTGTCTGATCGACCAGGATGATGCGCATTTCGGCCCCTAGGCGACTACGCAATTCGGTGGCAAGCTCCAGCCCGGTAAACCCCGCACCAACGATGACGATGGATGTGGCGGCAGTATCGTTGGCTGAAAGTTGCTCCAGGTGGCGATCCAGTCGCTCAGTCTCTGCGAAGTTGTCGATGGACCAGGCATTCTCGCGTGCGCCGGGTATCGGGAGTTGTCGCAACTCACTACCAGTGGCCAGGATCAGGCGATCATAGTGTCGCGTTTCACCATTGGCACAACGGTAGGTGCGCGCCGCCGGGTCAATATCACTCACCTCAGCCTGCCTGAAGTCAACACCAATCTCCTTCATCAGTGGCGCCAAGGGAACACGCAATGCGTCACTGGCTCCCTGATAGAGACGAGGGCGTATGATCAGGTCGGGCGTCTTGCTGATGAGTTCGATATCGATTGCCTCCGCACCATGAGAGTGGCGTTCTGCCGCGGCACTCATCGCAGCCCAAACGCCGGCAAACCCACCGCCTAATATATGGATTTCTTGCATCACAGACTCCTTTTTGGGAATGACTGAAGAAGTGCCAGTAACAGTAGAGGTTACGAAATTGCAAATAAAGTTGTAATATCGATAACTATACTTACAGGAATGCAAGCTTATGATTAGCTGGGATGATTACCGACTGGTGCTGGCTATTGCCCGAGCCAGAGGCTTACCCGGTGCAGCGGAAAATCTGGGAGTGACCCTTTCCACCGTGTTTCGTCGTCTGGAACGGGTCGAAGAAGAGCTGGGTGCGCGCTTGTTTGATCGGCTACGAGGCAGTTATGAGCCAACGGAGACAGGTTTCGAACTGGCGCGAGCCGCCGAACAGATGGAGCATGAAGCGCTCTGTGCCGATCGAATTATTTCCGGTCGGGATCAACAGCTGACGGGGCTGTTACGGGTCACGGCAACCGATGCACTTGCCGTAAGCTTTTTGGCCAGGCATATTCCCGCCTTCCATAACATCCACCCCGGCATCAAGGTGGAAATCATCTCAGACGACCGCGTATTGAGTCTGGCAGGAAGGGAAGCGGACGTTGCGCTGCGCCCTAAAAGACCTACGGAAGAGACACTGGTCGCACGCAAGATTGCGATTATCGGTTGGGGTATCTATGCCAGCAAAGGAACTTGCAAGTCGCTCGGTACGGTTAAGAACTTGCCCGCTCTGGCCGGGCGAAAATTTGTCAACTGGGAAGGAGGGCCCGCCAGCGCCTGGTTTGATGAGACGATACCGGGAACCCAAAGTCCGGTTATTTCGAGTAGTCTCATCACGAATGCCGCTCTGGCGGCAGAAAGCAGCTTGCTGGTGTCACTTCCATGCCTGTTGGGTTCGCTCTGGCCAAACCTTGGTACTGTGCTGGCTCCTTTGCCGGAACCTGTAGGGGAGTTGTGGGTGGCTACACATGAGGACATGCGTAGGAACGCACGAGTGAAGGCGTTGTTTGATTATTTGGTGGCAGCAGCCGAAGCCGACAAGACTTTATTTGAAGGGAAGAAGTAGCGACTAATTGATACTGTGGCTTTAGTAATCTACTGAACAGGGTGTCCGTTGATTGCTAGTAAGTGGTCATAGCAACTCAAGAAACATGATGTCCAATATTGGCGGCTTTCGGACATTCAGCAAGATGATATTCAAAACTGCTTCAACCCTCGTGCACACATTATTATAAAAACAAAGAGCCCCGCATGAAGCGGGGCCACAGAGAAAATTGAATTGTAATCCTTATGCCTGCTTTTTCCTCCGACTGGCAGCGCCAAGTCCAGCTAGCCCTGTTGCCATGAGCAGGATAGTGGATGGCTCGGGTACTACTTGGAAGCGAAAGCTGGAGTTACCAAAAACGGCTGGCTGGAAGTCCATGATATACTGGTATCCTGGCAACAAAGTTCCAACTGTAGTTCCTGCATACAGCCAGTCACCCTCACAGCCGGGTGACAAGCATTCGTGTCCAGCGCCGACGTCCTTCATAAAGCGTGTATTAATGAGATCTACCGATGCATCTATGCGAAATGCAACTGGAGCATCAGTGACCTGGAAGGCCCAACTTGCAGAAACCCAGGCAATATCACTAGTACCTGGACCACCTGACATTTCTGAAACTATTGTTACAGCGCTCTCACTGAAATTCCACTGTAAAAAGTTGTACATATCAAGGGATTCAATCTCCACGAATTCATAGCCTGTGGCATCTACCAATTGGTAATCAAAAGAAACGCCTGCCTCATCTGCAGGAGCCAGACCACCATCTACACCTCCTCCTTGGAAGATAATGCTGGCATGCAGTGAGGAGGAGAAAAGCCCAGTAAGTATGAGGAGTGGGATTAAATGACTATGCGAAAATTTCATTTCGTACCTCCTTGTCAACAGGCATCAAATAATCATTTGATACCGTGAACAGTATGTATATTATGAAAATGTATTTTCTCTATCCTCCTTCTAGTATGAATTTGGTCTGGTCTTGACCTAACGATACGTTTGGCATTTCTTCTAGCCATCCCTTGGCGAGGACCAGGTAATACTAGAGCACAATATATGATTGCAATTCCTGTTCCATAAGAATTTATTGGCCCTATATCAACTGTTTACAAATCATCAGCTTTTTACTCACAAATAATTTGTAAAATATATCGACATAAGGTTAGGGCACTAGGCACTATAGTTCCGCTACCGACCGACTTCAGAAGGTCAGTATATCTACTTATTTTCCCGCTTCGGATCGGGTGCGAGAGTTAGATCAGTTGGTTATGCATGTCTGCTTATTTTCGGACACTCCAAAAGTATGATGATGCCTTTTATATAATCCGAAACTGGCCGAAAGCAGATTATTCTTTTTAGGAAACTTTCCACAATCTATCGATTAGGCATTCGCCTATTTCCAGATCAAAACCATCATAACTCTGTAACCACACAATGCATTGGCGGTCCATGTTAGCCATCTCCGGAGTACTATGCGTGAGGTGACGGCGCATAGTCTCCGGAATCTGCTCACCTGGAAGATGTAGGTCAATCCCCACAGGATGTGTGATGCCCATTATTTGTCATAAGCGCACAGGCGTTCATAGGAAAAGCCGGGATTGTGCAACTATTTCAACCTCTCCTATGAATAGCCGGTTGACCAGTTTGGAACATGGCGCTTATTCTTCGACACACAGTGCGCGAGTGCGCCACCATTGTAGGATAAATAGATGCATAGAAGGTCAAATCGCGCTTGTTCAACGTGGCGTAAATTCGATTGGGAAGGCCTGGTCAGGGCTATCTCAATTGTTGTAGGGGTGTTGTTTACCGGTTCAGCCGCTGTCTCCGGGCCCGCTATTGGCCAGTTCGAGGTCAAGAATCTCAACGTCACGCCCGGCGAGATTGAATTCCAAACCCAGAATGCGCATATGTTTGCCAACCCAGAGCGTGATGTGAGAAATGTCAGTGGGGAGTTCCTGTACGACGACAACAGTGTAGCGAAACAACGCCACGCCCTCGAACTCGAATTCGGTCTTACTAGCAGATTTAAATCGCGTATCGGTATCGAATACGAGAAAGAACGCTTGGATGACCCGGACAATCCGGAGCAGGCGAATGACTTTGGCAGCCTGGAATTGTCTGAAATCGGAGCGGAGGTCGTATGGGTACTTGATCCCATCAAAGAGAACGATTGGGGTTTGGGTCTGGTGGCCGAATATGGGCAACCGCGTGACGATGACGAGGCAAGCTTGCTGCTCGTCGGGCCAATCTTACAACTCGATAGGCGTAAATGGTGGAGTATCATCAATCTGTATCTGGTCAAACACTTGGGTGGCGGTCGGCCACGTGACGACAAGGTCGATTTCGCCTATGCGACCCAATTCGGCTATGTCCTTAATCAGGATTGGCAGCTTGCCTTGGAGGCTTATGGAACGGTTGACCGGATTGGTGATACAGGTAGTGCGGGCGAAGAGGCGCTATTGTTTGGCGATCACAATCAACATCGCCTGGGTCCTGTATTCTATTACACAGGAGGCTTGGGAGGCGCTTCGTCTGACGAAGAGTCATCCGTCTCTATCGGCGTGGGATTGTTGGTTGGTATGAATAACAACACGCCTGAAACAACCTTGAAGTGGTCTATCGAGGTGGATTTCTAGCGCAAAGTTTCTGAAGAATTATCATCGTATTCTTGTTCTTGTCCAGCGCCTGTTCCCGGCTGATGCGCGCACGGCGGGTACTGCGAACCAAAGGATCCAAGCTGACTATCACTCCCAGTACAACCGCGAACCACTTTTCTCAAATACGATCCCATCTGACTTCCACTGCAACATCACGGCAAATAACTTCCGGTTTCGTTAGTCGACTCTGGCTACGGGGTGATCATTGGGGTGAAACAAGGATGCAGGCTTTGCTCAGGCGGGCGCCAGGATGACACCTGTGCCGGGATGTGTCTGATAGTTGTTTTTGGCATGGGGTACAGTGCTGAGTCCAAGTTCGTCGATTGCAAACCGCTGGCCATCGACCACCACCTTCCACTTACCCTTCGGCAGATGAAAATCCGCCCATGTACTGCTGCCGTTCAGCAGTATCACCAATGACTGGTGGCGTCGCCGCCAAAATAGTGCCCGCCGTGGCGGTCTCAGGATATAACCGATGGCATTCACGTTGTCATGGTGTGGATAGCCCGTTGGATAGATCCAGTCGATATCCCATCGTTCACTGGTCTGGGTGTTTTTCCTTAATGGCCTGGTGTAGTGAAAATGGGGCAGTCTATTTCGCAGCCTGATCAAGCGCACAACCGCCTCGACCAGATCGTGATGCTCGATCAGGTTTCTCCAGTCTATCTGGTTCAGATCCGGGCGGTTATAGCTGTTGTGGTGACCCTGTTTGGAGAACATCATTTCCGTACCCTCGCCGAGCATGGGAATGCCCTGCGATGTCAACACCAACATTATGCCAAGAAACACCCGTCGCGTGTCGCCATGCATCAGATCCGCCAAGGTCTGGCCGTCGTGACTTGATAGATAATTGATGCTTTGCTGGGGTCTGAGTGCCCAGCCGCCGTCATTGATGTGACTGCCGGCAATGGCGCACATGAGACGATCGCGATTTTGGAAGTCGCCAACTCCCCGGATAAACGTTCTTCCCGGTTCGCGGAAATCGTCATTCCAGATTGCCCAGCGGGTGGAGGCGAAGTCCCTGCTCATATCGCCTTTGCCCCATTGCATGCCACCCAGCGCCCAGGGTTCTGCAATGAGATAGATACGTCTGGGCAAACGACGATCGATCTCCAGCATTGTTTTCCTGTCATGTAGTGCACCCAGGTCGAAACGAAAACCGTCAAATCGATAGTGCTTCACCAGATGCTCCAATGTGTTGATAATGGTCTCTCTAATCCTCGGATGCTCGGTTTGAATCGTTGGCCCACAGCCGGAACCATGGCAAAAATCGCCGTTGGCATGCCTGCGATACACCACATCTTCCCCCCAGGCCTTCACCAGAAGTTCTCCCCCGTGATTGAAGACCACATCGAGTAGCACGGGAATACCCCGGCTGTGCAGGGTATCGACCATGTGCATGACTTCGTAGTGGATATTGTTAGAATCGAGGGCGTAGCTTTCCCTCAGTGCATTGAATGAGGTAGAGAAGTATCCCCAGTCCTGACCCAATGTTTCATCGTGTGCGTGTAGTGGCAGAAACTCTATCGCAACCTTTAGGCGCTGAAGATGGTCCAGCACAGTTGGCGAACAGACACCGGCGAAGGTGCCCCGATGAGTTTCGCTTTCCATGTCAGCGCTTTTGTGTCGGCTGAGTGCAGGAAGGTGGGTCTCGTAAATCACGATTCGGTGGAGTGGAGGGGAGCGAAATTTGGTGTGTTTGAATCCACTGTCGAGATGGCTGAAGACTGACACCAGTCCCTGCTTCACGCGTTGCGTACGATGCGCCAGGGGGTCGGCTAGTTGGTAGGTGTCGCCCTTGCTATGAACCTCAAAATGATAGACGTGGCCGTGCAGTGCTTTTGCTGGCATCTTGACACGCAAGCGCCAAATGCCGTGAGCGCGCTTTTTCATGGGCCAACGCATTTGCAGTCCATCGAACACAAGAAAAACCGCGTCTGCATCAGGTTTATAGAAACTGAAAACCGGACGCTGCCTGAACTGCATCATGTTTGGGATCTCTATTTAATTTAGAGTCGGGGAAACAATTATAACCATTGCTGGATCGTTATTTCGCTATGAAATATATCGGTGAATAATTGACTCGCGATTAGCATCAGACGATGCAGGTTCGATATTCGTAGGCTTCTGCTATATCGTTTTTATTGACGCAACAAACAGGATGATGCCAGCGGTTCACCCTGACTTACAAACGATTGATACTCATCTTTCGCTTGAGGCGATCGCGAATAGTCGCTACGAGTATGTGCGATGGAATTTGCCGTATCGCTAAAGATTGGGTGCTGCCTGAAGCGATGGCAAGGGCATTCTGCATCAACCTGACGATGCCGGTGTATTCCAGTTGAGTGTGAGTTGGTCATTGATGAGAAGAGAGACGGAGGCTTAGCCTCGTATCGTCCATTCAATGTCCTCAGTATTCACTGTGTTCAGGAATTCACGAAAAGGCCGGCGGCTGCCACTCGGATAATCAATTCGAGCTGTGCAGTTGAAAATCGTGACTATGATCGTTCATTCCTATTAATCGGCTAAATCCCAAGGCTTATTCCCCCTTCCCCAATGCACCAAAATGCAACAATATTCAAATGCGGTGAGGTGTGACACCCTTTGACGGTGCACAGAGTCTGCCGTGATACATAAAAAATGTCGTTTTTTGATTAAAAGAAAAAAATCGATTTAGTGCGGAGATGAATACCGCAAAATCTCTGCTAATCGAAAAGATCTTGAACGGTTCTATTCCTGATTCTGGATTTGTAGTCAAAGTGCAATATGACATGGGCATCATATCTGATTTCATGTCATACAATTTGGTGCATCGACTATCATGCATGCGCGATTTAGGTATCAGGCAGCACTCATAGAGTGTCATTAGGATGGGAAATGATGCGTAGACGTGAAATCAGATGATCGTATATCAACGAGTTACTCGATGCTGGCCGGTTCTGGAATGACAATTGCTAAAAAACATTAAAACACCTGAATAGATTTCGAACGTTCCTTAAGGACGCCGTCATGCATAAAATTCACCACGCCTTGGTTCTCAACCTGCACCAGCCAGCCGGCAACCTGCAGGCGCTACTCGACAGCGACACCTGGGAGGCCCACGAAATACTTTATGCTCTTGATCGCATTCCCCGTTCACTGTGGGGCTACGAAGACGTGGCCCGGGTGCACCTCTCCTTCTCCGGAACCCTGCTGGAGACGCTGGCCGACCCCGCCTTCCAGTCGCGGGTCTACGGTGTTGTCGACTGCGGTTCGCTCCTCTGGCACTTTCAGAACCAGGCATTGTTCAGTCTGCTCGGCACCGGTCACTACCACCCTGTGCTGCCGCTGATTCCCGAGGCCGATCGGGAGGAGCACCTTCAACGCTGGAAAGGCATCGCTCAACACCTCTTTTGGCGCAGTCACTTCTCCGGTTTCTGGCCACCCGAAATGGGCTTCGACATGGCGCTGATCCCGCTGCTCAAGCGGCTAGGCTATAACTATGTGCTGGTCGACAGCGATCATGTGGAGGCGGTCACGCCGATGGCCTGGCAGGAGCTGCGCTACAGGCCCCACATCGCGCGCTACGGCGACGATCAAATCGTCGTGGTGGTGCGTGACCGGGAGCTTTCCGACGCTCAGGAGTCGGGGATGGATCTCGACTGGTTCGAACGCGAGGTAGAGGCTCGCACCCGGTGGTGCGACTTCACTCCGCTGGTGACCACCGCCACCGACGGTGACAATGGCGGTTGGTTCCGCAACCCGCAGCCGCAGGCGAACTTCTGGGGACTCTACCGGTCGTTACTGCAGCGTGCGCGTAGCGGCGAAGGCGCCATCCAGCCCAGTTTCATCGACGACTATCTGGTCCGATACGGTGCTCACGGCGAGGTAAGGGTCAATACCGGCGCCTGGAACACCGGCTGGCACCATGGTCACGGCTTTGTCCAGTGGACCGGCTCTCAGGCGCAGAAGCACGCACTGGAACGGATCTCACTCACCAGCCGCGCCGTACACGAGACCCGCGAACGGGCTGCCGGACGGATAGTGAGCGACGGCGAGTTCGGCCAACAGCTCGAACAGGCACTGTGGCATCTGCTACGTGCCGAGACCAGTTGCAATATTTTCTGGGGAGAAGCCTGGGTGCCGCGTGCACATGCCGACCTCGATATTTGCTGGGATGAACTCAACCGGGCGCGTGCTCATATGGGTGGTTGAGCTAACCGGCTCATCCACTCATTACACTTAATCAAAACGACAAAGGTAGGTTTCACAGCATGTACATCGTCATGGTCGCTTCAGAATGCGCTCCAGTTGCCAAGGTCGGCGGATTGGGTGACGTGGTATTCGGATTGAGTCGGGAATTGGAGATACGCGGCAATACGGTCGAAATCATCCTGCCTAAATACGACTGCATGCGCTACGACCATATCTGGGGCCTGCAGATCTCCTACGAGAACCTATGGGTGCCCTGGTTCAACTACCGCATCCGCTGCACCGTCTGGTTTGGCTTCGTGCATGGGCGCAAGTGCTACTTCATCGAGCCCCACTCGGACGATCACTTTTTCGAACGCAGCGGCTATTACGGCTTTCCTGACGAACACATGCGCTTCGCCTTCTTCTCCAAGGCCGCGCTGGAGTTCATGTTGCAGTCGGGCAAGCGCCCCGACATTATCCACACACACGACTGGCAGACCGCCCTGGTGCCGGTACTGCTCTATGACATCTACCAGTTGGCGGACATGCAGCACTGCCGCGCCATTCACACCATTCACAACTTCAAGCATCAGGGCATCGCCGGCGAGAACGTGCTCTGGTTCACCGGGCTTGGTCGCCCCGACTACTACTACGACAAGGACCGCATGGGCGACGACTTCAATCCCAGCGCCATCAACTTCACCAAGGGCGCTCTGCTCTATGCCAACTTCACCACCACAGTGTCGCCACGGCATGCCTGGGAGGCGCGCCATACCGACTGGGGCCACGGCTTGGGCCATGCCCTGCATATGCACCAGAGCAAGTTCGGCGGTGTACTCAACGGCCTCGACTACGAGATGTGGAATCCGCAGACGGACCCGCACATCGCCCGACACTTCAGCATCGAAGACATCGATGGCAAATACGACAACAAGCAGGCCCTGCGGGATCAGCTCTGGATGCATCAGGATTACAAGCCGCTGATCGCTTTCGTCGGCCGTCTCGACGCACAGAAGGGGGTGCCGTTGATCCGTCATGCGCTCTATTACGCGCTCTCACGCGGGGCCCAGTTCGTGTTGCTGGGCTCCAGCACAGAACAGGGCATCAACGCCGAATTCTGGGAGATCAAGCACGAACTCGGCCACAGCCCCGACTGTCATCTCGAGATCGGGTACAATGAGGAGATGGCGCACATGATCTACGCCAGTGCCGACATGCTGGTGGTGCCGAGTATGTTCGAGCCCTGCGGCCTGACCCAGATGATCGCGCTGCGCTACGGCACGGTGCCCATCGTGCGCTCAGTGGGCGGACTCGCCGATACGGTGTTCGACGTCGACTATTCGGACCGTCCGGTGCAGGAACGCAACGGCTACGTCTTTCACCAGTCTGACAACCACGCCATCGAATCGGCCATCGAACGCGCCATCGGCCTCTGGTACGACTACCCGGACCGCTTCAGGGAACTGATCGAAAACGGTATGCGCTATGACTATTCATGGAACATCCCCGGTCAGAATTATCTGAACATCTACGACTACATCCGCGACAAATAAGCTAGGACCTGTTAACAGGCCCTAGGGCCAGGAGTAAAGCCATGTCCGATCTACCTGAATATATCGACGCCGTTCCCAACATTTCCGGCGCCGAAGCTCTGATCGAAAGCGCCATCGCGGAAAGCGCCGGCAAACCGGTGTTCCTGCCCGAGAGCCGGATCGACTTCGCGCATGTCCGCAGTGCCTTCGCCAATGCGCTGCACATGCACCAGCCGCTGATCCCGGCTGGCGGCGACGACCTGCACACGGCGGCTCTCATCAGCAATCTGCAGTACATGATGGAGCACCCCGATATCGGCGATAACCATAACGCGTCGGTGTTCAACTGGTGCTACAAGCGCATGGGCGAGTTCATCCCCGAACTGGTCGGCGAAGGCAAGGAGCCGCGGGTGATGCTCGAATACTCCGGCACCCTGCTGCACGGTCTACGCAAGATGGGGCTGGACGAGACCATCGACAGCCTCAAGACCATCACCTGCAACCTGGAGTACCGCCGTTGCGTGGAGTGGCTGGGCGCGCCCTGGGGGCATGCAGTGGCGCCTTCCACGCCGGTGCAGGACTATCGCCTGCACGTGCGCGCCTGGCAGCACCACTTCGCCGCCATCTTCGGTACCGAAGCGCTGACCCGGGTACGCGGCTTCTCGCCGTCCGAGATGGCGCTGCCCAACCACCCGGACATCGCCTACGAGTTCGTCAAGACGCTGAAGGATTGCGGCTACCAGTGGGTGCTGGTGCAGGAGCACTCGGTGGAGCACCCGCAGGACGGCTGGAACCCGCGCCAGCCTCATCTTCCCCACCGCATGGTCTGCACAAATTCGAAAGGCGAGAGCGTCAGCATCGTCGCCATCGTGAAAACCCAGGGTTCGGACACCAAGCTGGTGGCGCAGATGCAGCCCGCCTACGAGGCGCGCAGCCTCTACCGACAGACCCTCGACGGACACGAGGTGCCGCCCCTGGTCACCCAGATCGCCGACGGAGAGAACGGTGGTGTAATGATGAACGAGTTTCCCTCCAAGTACATGGAAGTCATGCGCGAGAGCACCGGCTCGGACTGCCCGGCCATGAACGTCACCGAGTACCTGGAGCACCTGGCCGCACAGGGCATCGGCGAGGATGCCTTTCCGGTCATCCAGCCCCTGTTCCAGAAGCAGATCTGGGAGCACATGAAACCCGGCGAGGGCCCCGACAAACTGGCACAGGTCATCGAGACCCTCGGCAAGGAGGACCACCGCTTCCACATGGAGGGCGGTAGCTGGACCAACAATCTCTCCTGGGTGCGCGGCTACGAGCATGTGCTCAAGCCGATGGACGAGGCCAGTTCGCACTTCTACGAGACGGTGATCAAGCCCGGCATTCCGAGCGACGATCCACGCTACCGCAACGCCCTGTTCCACCTGCTTGCCTCGCAGACCAGCTGCTACCGCTACTGGGGCGAGGGCCTGTGGACGGACTACGGACGTGAAATCTGCCGCCGGGTCGACGACATTCTCGATTACGATTTTTAGGGTCTGTCGACACTCATCCAATAGGCCCTAACAACGAGAGACAGACATCCCAATGGAAAGCAATACCATCGACAACGAACTTTCACGCATTCAGGATGCCCGGCATCACGATCCATTCGCCGTACTCGGCCGTCACCCCGTGGGCGATCAGACCCTGGTGCGGGTCTACAATCCCCGCGCGATGGAGGTCTCCATCGTCGAGGGCGACCTGACTCTGGAACGCCTCAGCAACAGCGACTTCTTCGAGTGGCGGGGTGACGGCAGCGCACTGCCTGAACACTACCGCCTGGCATGGCGCGACAAAGAGCACCGGGAGCACATCAACCACGATCCCTACTGCTACGGCCTGCAGATCCCCGACTTCGACCTGCATCTGTTCAACGAGGGCCGCCATCACCACGCCTACCGTTTTCTAGGCGCACGCGAGCACGAGGTTGATGGTACCGCCGGCATCCTCTTCGCCGTCTGGGCACCCAACGCCGAGCGCGTCAGCGTGGTCGGCGACTTCAACGCCTGGGACGGACGCTGCCACCCCATGCGCGTGCGCGGCGGCGGCGTGTGGGAGCTCTTCATCCCCGATCTCGAACCGGGCCACGTCTACAAGTACGAGCTGCGTAATCGCCACAACGGCGCCATCTTTCTCAAGTCGGATCCTTACGGAAGGCAATACGAACTGCGTCCCGGCACCGCCTCGATCATCGCCGGCAACAGTCCCTATCAGTGGGGTGATGGTGACTGGATGGAGCAACGCACTCACAAGGAGTGGCAGCACAGCCCGATGTCGGTCTACGAGGTCCATCTGAACTCCTGGCGACGCGACATGGAGGGCGAGTTCCTGAGCTATCGGGAGCTGGCCGTGCAGCTGGTCGACTATGTGACCCAGATGGGCTTTACCCATATCGAACTGCTGCCGATCACGGAACATCCCTTCGACCTCTCCTGGGGCTATCAGGCCACCGGCTACTTCGCGCCGACCAGCCGCTTCGGCAGCCCCGACGATTTCCGCTTCTTTGTCGACCACTGTCACCGCAACGGCATCGGCGTCCTGCTCGACTGGGTGCCGGCCCACTTCCCCAAGGACGCCCATGGTCTGGCCCGCTTCGACGGCACCGCGCTCTACGAGCACGAGGATCCCCGCCTGGGGGAACATCTCGACTGGTCGACCTTGATCTACAATTTCGGGCGCAACGAGGTGAAGACCTTCCTCATCTCCAGCGCAGTCTACTGGCTCGAGGAGTTGCACATCGACGGTCTGCGCGTGGATGCGGTCGCCTCCATGCTCTATCTGGACTACTCGCGCAAGGAGGGGGAGTGGATTCCCAACCAGTACGGCGGACGCGAGAATCTGGAGGCCATCGACTTCCTGCGCGAGCTCAACATGGCGGTGCACGAGCACTGTCCCGGCATCCTGATGATCGCCGAGGAGTCCACTTCGTGGCCGCAGGTCAGCCGTCCCACCTATTTGGGCGGTCTCGGTTTCGACCTGAAGTGGAACATGGGCTGGATGAACGACACCCTGAGCTTCATGAGTCACGAGCCCATCCACCGCAAGTACCATCACAACATGCTGACCTTCAGCATGCTCTATGCCTTCACCGAAAACTTCCTGCTCCCCTTCTCCCATGACGAGGTGGTGCACGGCAAGGGATCGATGCTCAACAAGATGCCAGGCGACGAGTGGCAACAGCATGCCAACCTGCGCGCGCTGTATACCTACCAGTTCACCCATCCGGGCAAGAAGCTGCTCTTCATGGGCACTGAGTTCGGTCAGGGTACCGAGTGGAACAGCGCCGCTGTACTCGACTGGTATGTGCTCGACTATTCGCTGCACCAGGGCGTGCAGCGCCTGACGCGGGATCTGTGCCATCTCTACAGCTCCACCCCGGCCCTATACCGCTACGAGTTCGATTGGCAGGGCTTCGACTGGATCGACTGTAACGATGCCCAGCAGTCGACTCTGAGCTTCCTGCGCAGGGGAGACAACGACGAAATCGCCGTGGTGATCATCAACCTGACACCGGTGCCGCGTGAGAACTACCGCATCGGCGTGCCCCTTGGCGGATGCTATCGGGAGGCCCTCAACTCCGATTCGGAATTCTATGGTGGCAGCAACATGGGCAATGGCCCCCTGCCGCTGGAGGCTGAGCCCGAACCATGGATGAACCGCCCCTTCTCCCTCAGCCTGACGCTACCGCCGCTGGCTTCGTTGGTGTTTCTCTACGAGGGTGAATGAGCGACCGCATTCGCGGTCGGCCGGAGTATTGGTGTCGAGTTTCATCGGCTGGGAAACAATATCTCTGCATGTGGCCAGTGACTTAGCCGGAGGAGTCCTGCGTATCCATAATGAACCAGCCGAGTTATGAACCCGGCCACTCAGTATGCGCTGACCCGTCGCCATGGACTTGCCGACGGCAAGGCATCGACAGGCCGCTGTCGCCCACCTGCAGCAGGTTCGGCGATACCGGTGTTCACCCTTTGATGCCCGAGGCCGCCACCCCGCGCACGAACCAGCGCTGGAACAGCAGGAAGACCGCCAGCACCGGCAACACCATCATCACCCCGAAGGCGAGGATATCGCCCCACTGCAGGGGGGGCAGGGTATAGAAGGCGGCGATGGCCACCGGCAAGGGGCGTACCTGAGGCCCGATGGTCACCATCAGGGGCCAGAGGTAGGCTCCCCACCACATGAGAAAGCTCAGTATCGCCACGCTGGCGAAGACCGGCTTGGCGTTGGGAACGATGATCGAGAAAAAGATGCGCAGGGTCGACGCGCCGTCGAGCCTTGCTGCTTCCTCCAGCTCCTTCGGCAGGCCGATGAAGAAGGTGTAGAAGAGATAGATGGAGAAGGCGTTGGCGATGAAGGGCAGGATCTGGGCCGTGTAGGTGTCGCGCAGGCCGAGCAGGGAGATGCCGTAGAACAACGGCACCGCAATCGCCTCCAGGGGCAGGATCATCAGCGCCAGCACGGCATTGAAGAGCAGGCCGCGGCCGCGCCATTCGAGACGCGCAAAGGCGTAGGCGGCAAGGCTGTTGACCAGCATGCCGCAGAGCACGATGGTGCTGGTAATGAAGAGCGAGTTGAACAGGAAACGCAGGAAATCGGTGCGGGCAAAGACGTCGCGATAGTTCTGCAGCGAGAACTCGCCGCTCAGCAGCCCACCGATGCTGCCGGCATCGGTCAGCACCCGGGCGTCGGCTTTGAGACTGCCGAGCAGCATCATGGCCAGCGGCGCCAGGAACAACAGCGCCAGGCCGAGCAGCAGCAGCTGGCTGAGCCAGCGGACGACCGGACGGGAGTGTGCTATCACGGTCGGTAGCCCTCCTGCCGCGCAAGCCGGCGCTGCACCAGGGTCACCAGCAGCACGAGCAGGAAGAAGATCACCGTCATGGCGCTGGCGCGGGCCACCTGCTGGCGGGTGAAGACCGCCTGCACCATCTCGAACATCATCGTGGTGGTGGCGTTGTCGGGACCGCCGCGGGTCATGATCTGCACCTGATCGAAGAGGCGAAAGGCGAGGATGGTGGTGACCAGCATGACGAAGATCAGGGGGTTGCGCAGCTGGGGCAGGGTCACGTGCAGAAAGCGCTGCCAGCGTCCAGCACCGTCGAGGGCTGCCGCCTCGTGCAGCTCCAGGGGGATCGCCTGCAGTCCGGCAAGCAGGATCACCATCTGGAATCCCGCGCCCTGCCAGATCGAAAGCAGCATGATCGCCGGCAGTGCCAACGCCGGGTCGCGCAGGAAGTCGCGCGGTTGCCAGTGGCCCAGGCTGAGCAGGTCGAGCAGCTGGTTCATCATCCCCGCCGGGCCCGGGGCGTAGATCAACAGCCAGATCACCGCCACCAGCGACATGGGAAAGACCACCGGCATGAAGAAGACCGTGCGATAGACCAGTGTCCCCCGCAAGCCCTGATCGAGCAGCAGGGCAAGCCCCAGGGCCAGGGCGGTCTGCAGCGGCACCACCACGGCGGCGAAGAGCAGGTTGTTGGCGAGCGCCTGAAGGAAACCGGGGTCGCTGAAGATGCGTAAAAACTGCTTGAAGCCGACGAACTCAAGCGGCAGCGGCGATCCCAGACGCAGATTGGTGAAGGCGAACGCCAGCGCCAGCACGAAGGGCAGCAGCAGAAACAGCAGCAGACCGAGCAAGGCCGGTGCCGCCATCAGCAGAGCAGTGGGGGTCTGGTCGCTCAAACCGCGTCGGCCGCTCATGGTTCCGACTTCCCGGAGAAGAGCCAGGGATAGCCCCGGTTGTCGACAATCTCGTTGTCGATGACGCGGGCCGCCTGATCGAGGGTCGCCTGCACCCCGCTGCCGCTGCGGATGCGTTCGAAGGCCTTCTGGAACTCGGCGGTGATCACCGGGTAGGCGGGGGTGCGGGGACGGGGCACGGCATGGCCGCTTTCGAGTTGCTCTACGAACAGCCGCAATGCACCGCCCTCCCGGTAGTTGGGGGAGCGGGCGATGGCGCTGCGGGTCGCCGGCACCGCGCCGTTGGCCTCGCTCATGGCCAGCACCTCCCTGGGCCGCAGCAGATAGGCGAGGAAGCGGGCCGCTGCCTCGGGATGGGCACTGTCGGCGGTGACGGCCCAACTCCAGGAGCCCTGTCCGGTGCGACTGCCGTGGCCGACGTCGGGCAGGGGCAGCAGCAGGAGGTCATCCCCCAGCTGCTGGTGGTAGCGCGGGTAGTTCCAGTGGCCGCCAAAGGCCAGAGCCGTGCGACCGGTGGTGAAGGCGGCGTCGTCGATATTGGGGTCGACCCGGCCACTTTCGATCCACTGCTGAACGTCGCTGAGGGCGGCCACCGAGTCGGTGCCGTTGAGCACGCCTGTGGCATGCGCATAGGTTCTGCGGTCGATGAGGTCGCCACCGGCCGACTGCAGCAGGGGAGAGAAGGCGTAGGTGTACCACTCCCCTGCATAGTTGAGCTTGAGGTCGAGCACCTGGCCGTCCGCGTCGTCCTCGGCCAGACGATCGAGTATTGTCGTGAACTCATCACGCTGCCAGGGCTGCTCGAGGGTGGGTATGCGGATACCCGCAGCCTGCAGTCGGCTCCGATCGGCATAGAGACCGAGACCGGAGTCGAAGGTCCCGACCGACCACAGCCGCTCCCGATAGCGACCCTGCTGCAGAATCGATGGCAGCAGATCGTCGATCAGCCGTCGGGGTAACAGGTCGTCAAGCGGGCGCAGCCGTCCCTGCCAGACATAGGCGTAGAGGAAGGGGCCATCGAACTCCAGCAGATCTGGCAGTTCACCGGCGACCGCTGCGGCCTGTACCTGGGCGTTGTAGCTGCCTTCGGGGATCAGGGTCAGCCGGGCCTGAAGATCCGCATTGGAGCGGTTGAAACGGGCCACCTGGGATTCGAGGGTCTGGCGTTCCCGCGCCTGTCCCGCATGCGCCCAGATCTCCAGCACCGGGTCGGTGCTGTCCGCTGTGTCGCTGCAACCGCCCAGCACGCACAGGCCGGTCATCAGCAGAGACAAGGCCAGAGCTCGGATGGCGGGGGATGCGGGTCTTCCCGGACCGGATAGCATGCGTATAGCCATTGGGCAAAGCATAGGTGATCGGCGGCAGGATCAGTAGGGTGGGGCTTGCCTCACCGAAATGGTCACGAATGGAAGAATGGCACCCGGAGTGATGGACTAAGGGGGGTATCTGATTGAATGATTTGGTGGGGCAGGGCCCCACACTGCGCGATGATCTGGCTCAACGGACTAAAGGATGTTCACCCGCACCTCCACCGCCATCTCACCCTTGATCTTGGTCGGCGCGAGGAAGCTGCCGGAGACCGGCGGAATGACCTCCGGGTGCCGGTGCACCGCGACGGCGATGTGGTCGCCGCCCACCGGCTGGCCGCTGGTGGAGTCGAAACCGCGCCAGCCGGTGCCGGGCAGGTAGATCTCCGACCAGGCGTGGGTGGTGGCGTGGTCCTCCACCGCGGCATTGGAGACCAGATAGCCGCTGACGAAACGGCTGGCCAGTCCGCAGTAGCGGCAGGCCTCGATGAACAGGGTCGCCATGTCGCGGCAGGAACCCTTGCCCCGCCGCAGGGTGGTGCGGGGGGGTTGCACCCCGGGGTTGGTGCGTACCGTGTAGCGGATGGTGTCGGCGATCTTCTGGTTGATACGGTTCAACAACGGCACCGTCTCCACCAGTTCGCTGCCGTTCCAGATATCCTTCACCCATTCGCCCACGATGGTGTAGTCCTGGGGAAAGACCGAGATCTGGTAGGGGATCAGATCGATCTGCTCCAGGGGGTCGTAGTGGAAGGGGTGGTGGCGGGCATGTTCCGCCAGCTCGAAAGGGGAGGGCTGCTCTTCGTAGTGCTGTACCACCACCCGGCTGACGACCTTCAGGCGCTCAGCCTTTTCGCTGAAACTGGCGATGGCCAGGGAGTTGCCGAAAATGTCGCGCTGCCACTCGATGGCGTAGGCGGGCGTGATCTGCAGGGAGGAGGACTCGATACGGATATCGTGTCCCTCCCGGGGCCGCACCAGCAGCTTATGCGGCAAAAACTCCACGGGTTCAGGATAGACGTACTTGGTAATATGCTCGATATCGATGCGACGCATGGTCTCTCTCGTCGGGTGGTCAGCGCCTGGTTCCGCTTCGATGAGTTGTTATCGAGTACGCTGGTTGTCGTTTTTATGGGGGAGTTCGCGTCTGTGCAAACCGCTTCGGATCCATTCTCGCAGGAAATTGCGACCTTAGACAGCGCCATCGAATCCCGGCTGCCCGGCCTCTGGGTCGGTGCCGAACCGACCTTTACCGTACGCGATTCGGAGCAGCCCGAGTGGCTGTCCGAAGCCCTGGGCGGTGACAAGGAGCGGTTGGCCTGGCGGCTGATGGCCCGCCTGCACGAGCGTCACCCCGGGGCGTTGGTGCTGCGCACCCTGGGCCGCCAGTATCCCGGGGAGCCACACCCCCGCTGGTCGATCGGTCTCTACGAGTCGCGGGATGGGGAACCCCTGTGGCAGGGACCGCCCGACCCCCTGGGCGAGGCGTTCGATCCACTGGATGACAAGCGGCTGATCGCCTTCATGGATCACCTCTTACACGGCTTGTCGACGCTCGGCTGGCCGATCCACCCGTTCAAAACCCAGGACAGCCTGCCGCACAGGCTGGTGTTCAGGGTCGATGACCAACCGCTGCAGCACAGCGAAGAGGCCATCGCCCGCTGGTCGCGGAAATCGCTGCACCTGGAGCCGATCCCGCTGTCGGGACTGGTGGACGAGCTGGCGGCCGAGGGGGAGTACCTGTTGGCCATCGGCACCCGCGACTGCGGGGATGGGGAGGCCTGTGTGGTCCTGGAGTTGCCGGACTTTCCCGATGTGGCCTGCTTCCGCGCCTTTGTGAAGATACTGGAGCCGGCGGCGGCGCTACTGCCCGCGTTGATCCTGCAGGGATTTCCGCCGCCGGTGGACGCCGGCGTCGCCTGGACCACCCTCACGCCGGACCCGGCGGTGATCGAGATCAACCAGGCCCCGTATCCCGACACGCTGCGCTTTCTGGCCGCCAGCCGCCGACTCTATGCGGACTGCGAGGCGGTCGGTCTCTCGCCCTATCGTCTGCAGTACAACGGCACCGAATCGGATAGCGGCGGCGGTGGCCAGTTCACCCTCGGTGGCGCGAGCCCGCCACTCAGCCCCTTTCTGACCTGTGCCGGATTGCTGCCGCGGCTGATCCGCTACTGGATCGCCCATCCCGCCCTCTCTTATGCCTTCGGGCCCGAGTACCTGGGCGGCTCCAGCCAGTCGCCCCGTCCCGACGAGGGCTTGCGATCACTGTTTCGCGAACTCAAGCTGGCCCTGTTTCTGGTGGAGCGGGAGGCCGATCCGGAACCTGAATTCATCTGGCGCAGCCTGGCCCCCTTCCTGGCCGACGCCTCGGGCAACACCCACCGTTCGGATCTCAATATCGAGAAGCTCTGGAACCCCTATCTGCCGGGACGCGGACGCCAGGGGCTGGTGGAGTTCCGCGCCTTTCGCATGGCGCCGACTCCGGAGCGTGCCGCCGCCATGACGTTGCTGCTGAGGGCGCTGGTAGCGATGCTGGCGATGTCGGAGGCTCCGCTCGAACTGGTCGATTGGGGTGACGAGCTGCACGATCGGTTCGCGCTGCCTCACTATCTGGCTCAGGATCTGCAGGCGGTTTTCAGTGACCTTGAAGCGGCCGGACTCGGGCTGGGTGAGCGCACCAGGCAGGTCCTGCTCGAGGAGCCGGCGCGGACCCGCTGGCAGGTCGATTTCAGCGGTTGTCGTCTGCAGATCGAGCGCGCCCTGGAGTTCTGGCCGTTGGTGGGGGGTGACGCGGAGGTCCAGGAGAGTGGCGGCTCCCGGCTGGTGGACGCCAGCACCGCGCGCTGGCAGCTTTTGCTGCGCCCCGAAGCGACAACGGAGGATCCTGACTTCGCCGCCTGGCAGCTGGAGGTGGATGGGGTACGCCTGCCTCTGCGCGAGGAGCGGGACGAGACGGGAGTATTGCGCCTGGGCGGTGTCCGCCTGCGCGAGTTCGAGCCCTGGATCGGACTGCATCCCGGGGTCAAAACGCGCATGCCGCTGACCCTGCTGCTGCGCCATCCGCAGCTGCCGCAGGCACTGCGTCTGCAGCTGCATGCCTGGCAACCCGCTGGGCTGCCCTATCCGGGGCTGCCGGCGGATCGGAGCGAGGCGGCCGCCCGCCGCGAGGAACGCCTGACCCGGGAGAGCGTCGATGCCGCGTCCCTGAACGCCGCCGTCGATCCTCCGCTCGAGGCCATCAGCGGCTATGGCCTCGATCTGCGCTGGTGGTTGGGATGATCATGCGGGCGGGTATTGCCCGCCCGCTGTGATCCTTGCTGTCTAGCCCGAATATTTCACCCGGCCGCTTAGAAATGCAATCAACTCACTATATTTATTGGATATTCTTGGAACATTAGCAATGTGCTAAGTGTTACTGACCCTTGCTGAACGCGCCCTCGCACCGATCTTGTCGTCCAGCTGCGGTATTTGCTCAATCATCAATAGCTTGGGCTATTGATTCAATCACAAATCCGCATCTGAACGACGATCTCGGCACGATCATCGCGTTCACGGGCGAAACATTCGGGCTAGGCGGCCTCCCGCCAGGTCCCCGCATCGGCCGCGCGGCGGCAGAAATCGGCGAAGTCGCGCGGCGGCCTGCCGAGTGCGCGCTGCACCCCGTCGCCCAACGAGGCGTTACGGCCGTCGAGCACCTCGCGGCAGATCTCGGTGAAGACATCGGCCACGATCTCTCCGCCGATCTCCAGCATGGCGGCGTGAAACGCCTGCAGCGTGATCGGCTGGTAGCGGATCGTCCTTCCCGTGGCCCTGGTGAGCTCCTCTGCGGCCTCCGCGAAGCTCACAAGCCTGGGACCGGTCACCTCATACAAGGCTCCGGCATGGTGCGGCTCGGTCAGTGCGGCGACCGCCACATCGGCGATGTCGTCCACATCCACGATGGGTTCGCGCACGTCGCCGGCCGGCAGGGCGATCATGCCTTCGAGCAGCGGGTCGCGCAGATACCCCTCGCTGAAGTTCTGAGCGAACCAGGCGGCGCGCACCAGCACGTATTCCAATCCGGATCGGCGCACGATCTGCTCGCAGCGCTGGGCATGATGCTCGCCGCGGCCGGAGAGCAGGACCAGACGCCGCACGCCGGCCTGCGCCGCGTAGCGGGTCAGGGCCTCGATCTTCTCCGGCGCACCGGGAAAGGCCAGGTCGGGGAAATAGGAGATATAGGCGGCGGAGACGCCGGCCAGGGCGGCCGGCCAGGTCTCGGGCCGCTCCCAATCGAAAGGGATGGGGGCCTGGCGCGAGCCGTGGCGTACCGGTATGCCGCGGACTGCGAGTCTTTCGACGATGCGGCGACCGGTCTTGCCGCTGGAACCGATGACGAGTATGGGGGCGGGTTGCATGGTCTTCTCCTCGATTGGCTGTGAAGGTGTGACAAGCCTAGAACGCTGTCACTGGATCAACCATGCCGGTTTGTCTGTATAAATATGCAGTTTGTCCAGAGTTGTGGATTCCCAGTGTCTGATTGGGTACAAAGACACCATGACGCAAGCCAACCCGCAACTGCCGGAACCGGCCGATCCCCTGGGCGAGACCCTGCATCTGTTGCGCCTGACCGGCACCCTCTACTGCCGTGGTGAGTTCAGTGCGCCCTTCAGCGTCGAGATCCCCAAGCTGGAGGGCATGATGAGCTTTCTGGTCGTCACCTCCGGTCGTTGCTGGCTTCAGATCCGGGGGGCACCGCCCCTGCGTCTGGATCAGGGCAGCCTAACGCTCATCCCGCACGCCGTTGCGCACACCATCAGCAGCGACCCGGCGCTCAGCCCCGATGCCCTGTTCGATCTGCCGATCCGCAAGATCAGTGAGCGCTACGAGTCGCTCTGCCACGGGGGCGGAGGCGCGCTCACGCGGACCATGTACGGAGTGGTGCGTTTCGATTGTGTGGCGGCGAAGCATCTGGTCCGGCTGCTGCCGAAGACGATCCACATCGACAGCTGGGACGAGGATGCGGACGGCTGGCTGCACAGCACCCTGCGCTTCATCTCGAGCGAGGCGGCGGCGCTGAAACCCGGGGGCGAAACCGTGCTTACGCGCCTAGCCGATATCGTCGTCATCCAGGCGATCCGCAGCTGGCTGGAGCGCTCCCCGGAGGCCGATCAGGGCTGGCTGGCGGCGCTTCGCCATCCGCGTATCGGACGCGCCCTGGCACTGATCCATCGGGCCCCCGAACGGGCCTGGAGCGTGGCCACGCTGTCACGGGAAGTGGCCATGTCCCGCTCCACCTTCTCGGCCCGTTTCACGGAGATGGTCGGTATGTCGCCCGGGCGCTACCTCACGGAGTGGCGCATGCAGCTCGCCCGCATGCGTTTGCTCGACAGTGGCGATGCCGTGTCGGTGATCGCCGCCGATCTCGGCTATCAATCGGAGGCCGCCTTCTGCCGGGCCTTCAAACGGCTTTTCGACGTCACCCCGGGAAGTCTCCGCAACCAGGATTCGAACAGGGGCTGAATCCTCAGCCGTCCAGTGGCCTACTTGCCCAGGCGGGTGAGAAAGAGGCTTGCCATCAGTCGCTCCACCGGCACATGGTCGTCGGTCAGCAGCGGCAGCGCGTCGGCCGGAGTGCCGGTCGCCATCACCGGCTCGGTCACGTTGAGCCAGCGGCGCAGCAGCCCGCGCTGCGCGTGGAGCTTTTTCGGCATACCGTTGCGGCTGCTGGCCGAGATGACATAGGTGGCGCGGGTCGGCTGCATGGGGATCTGGTCGAGCCAGACATGCACTTCGGGAAAGACTTCACGCAGGGTCTTCACCATCGACTTGACCAGCCGGGCATCGGGAAAGGCGTCGACGATGTTCAGCACGTAGAGCCCGTCGTCGAACAGTCGCTGGCGCACCAGCTGGGCCATCTCCAGGGTTACCAAATGGGGCGGAATGGCGATGTCGTGAAAGGCGTCGGCGACGATCACGTCATATCGCGCATCGCTCTGGCGGGACAATACCAAGCGCGCATCGGCATGCTGAATCGCCATCGCCCCGGTCTCCACGTACAGCTGCGACACGGCCATCTGCGTCACCGCGGGATCGAGTTCCGCCACCGTGACCCGGGCTTCGGGATAGAGGGCCTGCACCGCCCGCGGCAGGGTGTAGGCGCCGCCGCCGATGAAGAAGAAGTGTTGCGCGGATTGTTTGCCGAAGTGGTTCAGTGTCAGCTCGTCCATCAGGTGAACATAGGGCGCCGCCAGCACCCGGGCGTCCTCGCTGTGGTTGCTGCCGTGGAGCAGGTGGTCGAGCACCATCGATTTGAGCCGTCCCGGCGGCATCTCCCAACCCTCGTCGACGACGCGGATGCAGAAGTACTGGCTCTCCCGGTCGCAGGGGCTGGAGAGACCGTCGCGCACGTAGGTGAACATCAACAGCAGACCCGACAGGATCGCCAGTACGGGGTAGACCAGGAGCTTGCGTTGCTTCAGCAGCGGCAGGGCGAGCAGCGCCAGGGTCAGTGCCGCCGCCAGGATGACCGAGCGGCTGCCAAACTGCTGGATCAGCCAGTAACCGGTGACGAAGGTGCCGAAGATGCTGCCCACCGCCGCCAGCGCGTGCATCATGCCGACAATGTGGCCGGTGCGGCTGGAGAGTCTCAGTGCCAGGGTGGTGAGTATCGGCGTGACGACTCCGAGCAACATCGCTGGCAGAAAGAACAGGCTCAGCACCAGCAGCAGGCTGGAGGAGAGCAGACTCAATGTGCTGGTCTGGATGCCGGGTGCCACCAGGGTGAGAATCAAGGGTATCGCCAGAGTGGCCAGGGCGGAGACGAGCAGGGTGTATCCCGCTGCCGTCTCCCCGGCGTCCCGGTCGGCCCAGACGCCGCCCAGCCAGTTGCCCACAGAGAGTCCGGCCAGGATGACACCGATCACCGCGGTCCAGGTGTAGAGGGAGACCCCTACGTAGGGGGCGATGAGGCGTCCGGCGACGACCTCCAGTACCAGCAGCAGGGCGGAGGCGAGGAACACGGTGAGGGCGTAGAGCGCTAGCTTGGTGCCGTTGGACATCTTGTGTTGCGTCATCGAGTATTGATCAGCGTGCTGAATACACCCTGGTCGGTTGAGTGTCCATCGAATTATTTGCGGTTTGCCTCCGGTGTCTCAAACGAGTCCAGGCGCTCGAAGAAGGTCCTGTGGTCGATATAGTGGGTGCCGTCGCAGGAGAAGGTCATATTGATCATGCCGTTGATCAGATTGATCGCCCCATTGCGCAGATAGAGGGTCTCATCGGTCAGCCGCAGGCGCCGGAACTCGTTCAGTATCAGGGTGATCTCGGGCCCCTCGATGAGCGGTTCGCGGCCCGCGAAGCCGCTGTCCGGAATGCGCTCGAGAAAGTCGTCCGCAAGGATCTCTTCACGCACGAATTTTTCATAACAGAAGGGGTCGCGTGCAAACCAGCAGGTCAGCTGGCTGGACGAGTAGTGGATCTTCGAATGGAACATCCCCTTCTCGATGAAGAGCCGGAGCACGATCTGGTGGAGATAGTCGATCTGGTCATCGAACAGGCTCTCGACCCGTTCCTGCTGAAACAGGAAACTGCGTACTGAGGGGTCGCCCTTGATCTGGAGCCATCGTTGCGGCATATCCTCTCTCCACGTTTAGTGTGTATGTCTCTGCTTGAGGGGGCAGCAGTGATCTCATAACTATGACCATGAGTCTATCCATGGATGTCATAAATAATCCGTTCAGTTTGTATTGATTTCAGTCTGCAGCGCAGCACTGCGGATATCCCGCGGTGGAGCCGTCGAGGCCGGCGTCAACCGCAGCTCATGATCGCGCTTGTGACATTGGACGCCTCACGTGGCATAAGGGGATTCGTCTGGTGTGCGGATTTCGGGTTGCAGCGGATAGAGACATGGATTTGGTTTCGCTTCGATACCACGGGCATGATTGCCGCAGACAGCGCATGAACGCCAATCGGGAGATGACACTGACATCGAGCCAAGACAGCTTTCTGTTTCGCAAGCGGAACCGGGTCTTCCGGGCACTGCTTCAACGGCCGTATCGGTTGCTGGCGGCCATGGCCACCAGCGTCTGGATCTTGATGCCGTTGTCGCAGCCGGCGCGGGCATTCGATCGGCTCGAACTCGCCTTGGGTGCATTGTCGGGAGTCGGTTGGCGGGCCGAGCAGGTGAGATTCACTCTGGATTGGGGGGATCCGGAGACGGCCTATGTTCTCGAGATTGCCAGGCTGCAAGTGCCGGCCCTGAAGCGTGACCTCAAGGCTGTGAAAATCGATTGCAGTCGCGGTGTCATCGAGACCCAGCGAATCGCTTGCGAGGCGGGTAGGGTCAGGCTGCCCGACCCCCTGCTCGATGAGGCCACGATGTCCATGAGCTTCGAGTTGGACCGGGCCAGCGGGAGGCTGTCGGGCAAGCTCAAGGGGATCGCCGTCGCCGGTGGCACGCTCGATATGCAGCTTCAATTCGATACCGATCGCTGGGATGCGCAGATCAGGGGGCGTGGTTTGCATGCCCGCTCTCTGAAGCGGCACTGGCCAAGCCTGGAACGCCTGCTGGAGGGGTGGAGCCTGGCCGGCAAGCTCGATCTGGAGGCGCGGCTGTCGGGGCGGGGTGAGACGCTCCACAGCGGCCGCTGGCAGGGCCGCCTCTCCGGTCTGAGCCTGGGCGATCCGGACGGCGCCTACGCCGGCGAGGGGATTGCGCTCGATGTCGACGGCAGACTCGCTGCGATAACCAAAGGTTGGCGTGTCGACTCAAGACTGAGCCTGAACAACGGGGAGTTACTGACCCCTCTCTGCTATCTCGACGCCGGGGCCCACCCGCTGGAAATGAATGCGCGGATGGTACTCGATTCGAGCTTCGACAGCCTGGCGCTGGAGGATCTGACGCTGAATCAACCGGGCTTGCTCGATCTCCAGCTCCAGGCGGAGCTGTCACCTTCGTCCGAGCGGGTGCTGCAACGTCTCGAACTGCGTGTGGCCCCGTTGCCGGCGGGAGATCTCTATCGCGAGATGCTGCAACCGGTCCTGGCCGGCAGTCCCTGGGGACGTTTCGAGATGAGCGGCGAGATCGACCTCGCGGTGGATCTGCAGGCCGATGACCTGAGCCTGGAACTCGGCCTGAACGGATTCAGCCTGGATGACCTGCCGAGCGAAGCGGTGGAGAAACGCCTGGGACTCTACGACCTGAAGGGTCGTCTTTTCTGGCGTGAGTCCGGGCCGGTCGGAGTCTCCCATCTGAGCTGGCGGGCGGGGCACCTGCTGGAACGCATCGACATCGGTGCCGGCGGTATCGAGTTTGAGACCTCAGGCAAAGGGCTCAAGCTGACCCGGCAGGCGCGGTTGCCGATATTGGATGGCGCCCTGGTGATCGACCGGCTCGATCTGAGAGACCTGGGGAGCGAAGCGCAGAGACTCCAGTTCGACGGCTTCATTGAACCGATCTCCATGAGCTCCCTGAGCCAGGCATTGGGTTGGTTGCCCCTGTCTGGAAAGCTGTCCGGCATGCTTCCCGGTTTGAGGTACGAGCAGGGTTTGCTGAGCGTCGACGGCGTGCTCCTGGTCAGGATCTTCGACGGGGATATCCTGATCAAGAATCTGAAGACCCGGGATCTGTTCGGCGTCTATCCCCAATTGAGCGCCGATATCGAACTGCACAAGCTCGATCTGGAGAGCCTCACCCACACCTTCTCATTCGGCCGCATCACCGGCCGGCTCGACGGCTATGTGCGAGAGCTGAGGATGGAAGACTGGTCTCCGGTCGCCTTCGATGCGCGATTTTTCACCCCGGAAGGCGACGACTCCCGCCACCGCATCAGCCAGAAGGCGGTGGACAACATCTCCAACCTGGGCGGTGCCGGCATGTCCGGCGCCCTGGCCCGCTCCTTCATGCGCTTCTTCGAGGAGTTCGGCTACAAGCGCATCGGTATCGGCTGCAGGCTGAGCAACGGCGTCTGTGACATGGTCGGCGCGGGGCCGGCCAAGCAGGGTTACTATCTGGTTGAGGGCAGCGGCATTCCCCGCATCGATATCATCGGCTTCAACACCACCGCCGACTGGAGCAGCCTGGTCGAACAGCTGAAGCAGATCGCCGCCTCGGAGGGCCCGGTGGTCGAGTAGACAATTGATGTCGGGGGCGGCTTGCCGCACCATACGCGCAGAGAACTGAATCAAACCCTGGATGTCTCAAAAGGTCAGTACAAAGGAGCCTGCCATGAAAAGCCTCAAGTTATTCATCTTCGCCACCCTGTTGATACTGACCGCCTGTGTCACCATCAATATCTACTTTCCGGCGGCGGAGGCCAAGGAGGCGGCGGAGAAGATCGTCGATGACATCCTCGGTGACGAGGCGCCGCAGCAGGCTCCCGGCAAGGACGATCAGTCGATGGATCTGCGGGGGCTCGAACAGGGTTATGCCATGACCCTGCTCGATATCCTGATCCCTCCGGCGGAGGCGGCGGGCGCGGTGAAGTTCGATGCCGATACCCCCGCGGTACGCAAGCTCCAGGCCGCCATGAAACAGCGCCATGCCCAGCTCAAGCCTTTCTATGAGAGCGGCGCCATCGGTTTCACCCAGGACGCCCTGGTGGGTATCCGCGACCTCAATGCGGTATCGCTGAAGCAGCGGGGCCAGCTCAAGAACCTGGTCAGCGCCGAGAACAAGGATCGCAACCAACTCTACAAGGAGATCGCCCGCGCCAACGGTCACCCCGAATGGGAGAAGGATGTGCGCGACACCTTCGCCAAGACCTGGATCGGCAATGCGGGCAAGGGGTGGTGGTATCAGAATGGCAAGGGCGCATGGGCGCAGAAGTAGTTTCGTAAGGGGCGGTCGCTGGTGGGTCTTGGCAGTATAGGCTGAGCAGCCAGTGAGTGGGCTTATTGGGCCATCCGACCCGCGAACAGATCGCTCTGCGCCTTGATGGCCGCCATCATGTAATCGCGAAAGGCCAGCACCCGGGCCGTGCGCTTGAGGTCGGGATGCAGCAGTATCCAGAGTCCGAGGTCCCATGCCGGCTCCGGGCTCCCATAGCGCACCAGCGCGGGATCCGGATCGCCCATGAAACAGGGCAGAATGGAGATGCCCATCCCCTGCCTCAGGGCCGCCTGGGTCAGCAGGGTGTCGTCGACATAGAACCGGTGCGGCCGGTCGCCGCATGCCTGCTTGGTCCATGAGCGGTGAAAGTTGCAGCACTCGACCCCTAGCCACTCGGGGCCCTCTCCCGCTTTTTTCAGTTGCTCGATGTAATGTCCGCTGCCATAGACCGCGGATGAGACGGTGACGACCCTTTTCCCGATCAGGGTGTCGGGCGGGGTGTTGGTCAGCCGGATCGCCACGTCCGCCTCCCGTTGCGCCAGGCTGAGGTCGCTGTTGGAGACCATCAGATGCAGGGTCACCTCGGGGTATTGCCGACCGAAGCCGGTGAACATGGGCATCAGAACGGTGCTCGCCATGTTGTCGATGGCGGTCACGCGAAGCGGGCCGGAGGGACTCATGTCCTTGCCCGACATTGCGCCGTCGACCGTCAGCACTTCGCGTTCCATGCGGCCTGCCGCCTGCTGCAGATCCTCACCCTCGGAGGTCAGCTGATAGCCGCTAGGCACCTTGTCGAAGAGCCGCACTCCCAGATCCTGCTCCAGTTTCTGGATGCGTCGGGATACGGTGGAATGCTGCAGGCCGAGCTGTCTGGCGCCACTGGAGATGGCGCCGCAGCGGGCCACGGCCAGAAACACTCTCAAATCGTCCCAGTTCAGGTTCATGTCATGGTGCTTTGAAGCGCGTGTGCAATTTTGCACATGGGATTTCGAATTTTCTGCAATAGGCATTAGCAACCATAGACCTAGACTCTCCTTCATCCCAGCCGGGATTGACCACAGAGGAGACAAGACCATGCAATACCCACATCACGATCAGGCGGTGTTCGATGCCGTCAAATACAAGCAGACCACAATGCAACAGTGGGACAGTGCCGCGGAAGCCTGGGATCGCTGGGGCACACTGCTGTCCCGCTGGCTCGGCCCGGCCACCGAGACCATGCTCGATTTGGCGGGCGTGGCCACGGGCTCGCGGGTACTGGATGTGGCGGCCGGCGCCGGCGAGCAGACACTGGCGGCGGCCCGGCGTGTCGGTTCCGCCGGGCAGGTGCTCGCGACCGACATTTCAGCCGTCATCCTGGAGTATGCCGAGCGTGCCGCACGCCTCGCCGGGCTCGACAATGTGGCCACCCATGCCATCGATGGCGAACGGCTGGACGATCTGGACGCCGGCCCCTTCGATGCCGTGATCTCGCGTGTCGGGCTGATCTATTTCCCGAACCAGCAGAGTGCGCTGCAGGGTATGCGCAACAAACTGCGCCCCGGGGGCAGGGTCGCGGCCATGGTCTATGCTTCAGCAGAGTGCAATGGATTCTTTTCCATACCGGTCTCCATCATCCGGCGTCGTGCCCAGTTGCCGCCGCCCCTGCCTGGCCAGCCCGGTCCCTTCAGTCTGGGACAGCCCGAGGTATTGGAACAAGCGCTCGCGGATGCGGGCTTCAAGGATATCCACGTAGAGCGGGTCGATGCGCCGGTGCGCCTGGCCAGCGCATCCGAATGTCTGCAGTTCGAACAGGAGTCCTTCGGTGCGCTGCACCAGATGCTGGGGGGCGTTTCCGATATCGAGAAGGACGCGGCTTGGGAGGAGATCGAACAGGCACTTCGTCAGTTCGAGAAGGCGCGTCAATTCGAAGGCCCCTGCGAGATGTTGATCGCGGTCGGCACCCGCTGAAAAGAGGTCCGTATGACAAAAATCGCCATTATCCAACAGGCACCCAGCGTGCTCGACCGGGAGGCCACCCTCGACAAGGCGTGCCGTCTCATCTCAGAGGCCGCCGCCGAGGGCGCAGAGCTGATCGTGTTTCCCGAAGCCTTCGTGCCCGGCTACCCGGCCTGGGTCTGGCGGCTGCGTCCCGGCGGCGACTGGGGGTTGAGTGAGACTCTCCACCAGCGTCTGCTGGATAACGCCGTCGACCTGGCGAGTGACGACTTGCAGCCTGTGCGCAGGGCCGCCAGCGAAGCCGGGGTCACGCTGGTGATGGGGATCAACGAGCGGGATGGTCGGGTGGGACGTACCACCCTTTACAACAGCGCGGTGGTGATCGGCCCCGACGGGGGGATACTCAACCACCACCGCAAGCTGATGCCGACCAATCCCGAACGCATGGTGTGGGGCTTCGGCGATGCCTCGGGCTTGCGTGCCGTGGATACCCCGGTGGGGCGTATCGGTGTCCTCCTGTGTTGGGAGAACTACATGCCGCTGGCACGCTTCGCCCTCTACGCCCAGGGTATCGATATCCACATCGCGCCGACCTACGACAGCGGTGAGAGCTGGCTGGGAACCCTGCAGCACATCGCCCGTGAGGGCGGCTGCTGGGTGATCGGCGCCGGCGTGGCGCTGCGCAATCGGGATATGCCGGGCGATCTTCCCGAGCGGGAGAGGCTCTACCCGTCCGCGGAGGACTGGATCAATCCGGGCGACTCGATGGTCGTCGCCCCCGGGGGAGAGCGGGTGGCCGGTCCGCTGCACCAGCAGCAGGCCATTCTCTATGCCGAGATCGACACGGCGCAGGCGGCCAGCGCACGCCGCACTTTCGACGTGGCCGGGCACTATGCGCGTCCCGATGTGTTCACGCTGAAGGTCGACCGTCGGGCCCAGTCACCGGTCGAATTCGAGGGCTGACCATGTTACCTGCTGTCGATCGCCGCCGCTTCCTGCAGTTGCTTGCCGCCGGGATGACCTTGGGCATTGCCGGTCCGGCGGTCACAGCTGTCTCCAGTCGCCGCATCCGGGCCGCCGCCGTGCAGATGGCGCCGAAGCTGGGTGACGTGGCGGCCAATCTCGCCCAGGCGGAGCAGTTTATCGAGGAGGCGGTTCGGCATGGCGCCGAATGGATCCTGCTGCCGGAGATGTTCACCAGCGGCGCCGCCTTTCACGAGTCTATGATCAGTGCCATCCGGCCGCTCGAGGGTGTACCTGCGCAGCTGATGCAAAAGAGGGCGAAACGTCATGGTGTGACTATTGGCGGTTCTTTCCTGGCGCAGCAGGGCGAGGCCGTCCACAACAGTTTTCTGCTCTTTCTGCCGGACGGTTCGACCCATCGCCACGACAAGGACCAACCGACCTACTGGGAGTCCTGTTACTACGAGGATGGTGCCGACGACGGTGTGCTCGACACCCCCCTGGGCAAGGTTGGCGTGGCCCTCTGCTGGGAGATGATCCGCTCGCGCACAGCGCGCCGTCTCAAGCACAAGGTGGAACTATTGCTGGCCGGTTCGACCTGGTGGACGCTGCCCGACGAAGCCCCTGCCGATCACCCTTACCGCAAGGCCAATCTCGATATGCTGCAGCTGGCGCCGGCGAGTCTCGCGCGGATGCTGGGCGTGCCGGTGATCCATGCCTCCCACGCCGGGCCCTTCTCGGGCTTCGATAGCCCTGAATTGCCCGATGTGCCCTACGACTCGTCCTACCTCGGCGAGAGCATGATCTGTGACGCGCAGGGCAACCCGTTGGCCAGGCGTTCCCTGCAGGCGGGTGCGGGTCTGGTGATGGCGGAGATCGAGCTGCCGGAAACCCCACAACCGAGCGCAACCATTCCCGATCGCTTCTGGCTGCCTGAACAGATGCCGCAACCCTGGAAGGAGGCCTGGACCCGCTGGCTGCCCCGTGGCGAAGATTACTACCGAACGGTCACGCTGCCTTATCTGGAGAGTGGAGAGCTGGAGGAGTATGTTCCACCCTACCTGCGTTGAACATCGCCGCCGAACCCTTGAGCTATCGCGTGACCAGCTCTTCCTCTTTCAGGTAGTCGTAGATGACCCGCGCGGCCTCGGTCGGGGAGACGCCGCGCACCGTCTTGCCGCCACCTTGCACCGCCGTGGCCGCCATGAAGCGCTCGGCGGCCGTCTTGGCCTTGACCACCTTGAGCCGCTTTGGCCGCTTGCGGGCCGGCTGGATTTCCCAATGCATGGCTTCGATGTCCACCGCGGGCTCGACCGGCTCGATCGCAATTCTGCCGCGCCGGGCCGGGCCGTAGGCGCTCTGGCGCGGCGCCGGAGCAGCGGCCCCGACCGCGACCACACAAGGCAGCTCGGCCCGGATCAGTCGGCGCTGGCCACGCGGCAGGGCCTGTACGATCTCCAGCTCCCGGTCACGTACTTCGATCTGAACCGCGTCAACGACGACGGCATAGCCCAGCGCCTGGGCGAGCAGAAAGGGCGCCATCCCGGAATCCTCGCCGCCGTTCGCCCGACAACCGAGCAGCAGCAGCTCGGGTTGTTCACGGCGGGCCCATTGCAAAAGGGCGGGGATACTATCGCCCTGCGCGGGTTGCTGCAGCACGGTCAGCGTCGGCAGGCCCATACCGAGATAGTCGCGCAGCGCGGGATTGTCGGGATCTCCGGCATGTACCATCTGCAGCTCAGCCCCATCCAGACCCAGACCCATCTCCACCGCGCGCGCATCCAGCGGCGCGCGACAGGGCCGGCCCGATGCCGGGTGACTGCCGACCGAGACCATCGCGGCGACCTTAAGCCTGTTCACCTTCCACCTCCACGAGTCTGATCAGCTCCGGCATGATGGCCTGGGCATCGCCTACCACGGACAGGCTGGCCCGCTTCATCATGTCGCAGCCGAGTTCGGTATTCACCGCGATCACGTGATCGCACTGGGTGATGCCCTGCAGGTGCTGTGGCGCGCCCGAGATGCCGAAGGCCAGGTAGCCGCGCGCCGTCACCAGCGTGCCGGTGGCACCGACCTGTCGGAAGCGCGGTATGAAGCCGGCATCCACCACCACCCGGCTGCCCGCCTCTGCGGCGCCCAGCCTTGTGGCCAGCTGATGGAAGCTGTCCCAATCCTGCACGCCGTTGCCGGCCGAGACGATGAACTCGGCCTCGGCCAGCGCGACATCGTCCGGGTCCACCGCGATGCGACCGCCATCTTCCAGCAGCACCGCGCCTACGACCTCCGGTGTTGGCAGCGGCCGTGCCTCGTAGAGAGCATCGCTGACCGGATCGGCGGCCTCGGCCGCCACCAGCAGTACCCGGGGCGTTGGCCGAACCTGGTCCTGTTTGCCAGCGGCTATGCGGCAGGTGGTGCGCTCCGGGTCGACGCGCCAGGCGCCGGTCGCCGGGCGTTCGCCGAGCTGCGCGGCCACGCGGCGACCGAGCTCGCCGCCACCCTCCGCGCTGTCGGGAAACAGCAGGTGACGGCTGGCGGTCTGCGCGGCGGCGTCGATCACGGCAGCGCTGCGCAGCTCCGGCGCATAGCCGGCGAAGCCTGGCCCTTCAAACGTCATCACGCGGTCGGCGCCGGCCGCGCCGGGATCGTCCTTGAGCGGCCCGAACAGGATCATCAGCACCGCTCCGCCGCCCGCATCGGCGAGCGAGCGCGCGACCCCGAGCAGGTCGCGGTCGTGACCGGTCAGGCGTCCGCTCGGCGCATCCGGCACCACGCTGACCAGGAAGGCCGGCTCGTCGATGCGCACCATCCGTGGGCCGGTCTCGACGCTGGTAGTGATAGTCTCCGCCCCGGTCGTGACCAGGCCGCGCAACGACACACGCTGACGCCCCGCTGATCCCGCACTGATGCTGCGCTCGGCGCGTGGGTCGCGCCGCACACGCTGGCCGGCCCGCTTTGCCGTTGCGATCGGTTGGGGCTGTCCACGGTTGATGCGACGCCGGTCGCTGTTGCCGACCTGCCCCAGCTCGGTTGCCCGCGGGTCAAGGCGCTTGCGTGTTGGTCGTTGGCTATCGCTCATCAGTACCTTCCTCAGACGCCCAGGGAGTCGGCCAGCAGTTCCACCAGGTCGCGCACCTCAGGGCGAGGTTGCACGACACCCTCGAGCATCACGGCACAGTTCGGACAGGCCACCGCGACCAGGCCGGCGCCGATGGCGCGGGCGTCCTCCATACGGATGTCCGGGATACGCCGTTCGCCCGGGATGTCGGTCACCGGCGCGCCGCCGCCACCACCGCAGCAGCGTGACCGCAGGCCGTGCCGCTCCATCTCCTGGGTGGCGACGCCGAGCATCTCCAGCACCGTGCGCGGCGCTTCCGTCTCGCCGTTGTAACGGCCGAGGTAGCAGGGATCGTGGTAGGTCACGCGCTCCTGGATCGGTTTTTTCGGCAGCAGACGGCCCTGTTGCAGCAGCTCGGCCAGTAGGGCGCTGTGGTGAATCACGTTGAAGCGCCCACCGAAGGCCGGATACTCGTTACGCAGGCTGTGCAGTGCATGCGGGTCGGTGGTGACGATACGCCGGAAGCCATATTTGGACAGGGTCGCGATATTGCGCCGCGCCAGATCGGCAAAGGTCGCCTCGTCACCCAGGCGGCGCGCCACGTCGCCGCAGTCGAGCTCCTCTGTGCCCAGGTAGGCGAAGTCCACGTCCGCCTTGCGCAGCACCTTGACCAGTGCGCGCAGGGTGCGCTGGCTGCGCAGGTCGAAGGCGCCGTCGCCGGCCCATAGCAGCAGATCGGTGCTCTGCTGCGCCGCCAGCGTCGGGATGTTAAGGTCGGCCGCCCAGTGGGTGCGTGCAGTCGGGTCATTGCCGTTCGGGTTGTCGGTGGCGCGCAGCTGCTCGAGCACCTGCGGCCCCTTGCCGGCGGTCTGACCCTTTTCCAGGGTCAGGAAACGACGCATTTCGACCACGGCATCCACATGTTCGATCATCATCGGGCATTCATAGACGCAGGAGCGGCAGGTGGTGCACGCCCAGAGTGTCTCGGCGGCGATCAACTGCGGCACGATCGCATTCGCCGGGGCGCCGCTGGCCTGACCGGTACTGCGGCCGGGGTGGTGGTTGCCGGCATAGCCGCTATCGCTGCCGGGACCGGAGAGGCCCACCACCAGGTCCTGCACCAGCTTCTTCGGGTTCAGCGGCTGACCGGCGGCATAGGCGGGACAGGCCGCCTCGCAGCGCCCGCACTGCACGCAGGCATCGAAGCCGAGCAGGCGGTTCCAGGCAAAATCCTGCGGCGTCTCGACGCCCAGCTTGGGGGCCTCGAGATCGAGCGGGAGGAGGTCGGTGGAACGGCCGCCGCCGAAGCGTGCGGGGCGCGGATGGAAGGCCAGATGCAGCGCGCCGGCGAAGGCATGCTTCATGGGGCCGGCCCAGCCCATGCCGAAGAGCGTCTCGGCCAGACCCCAGGTCGCCAGCAGCAATGCGACGCCGAGACCGAGCCAGCCCCAGGTCTCGGCGGAGAGGATACCGGCGGCCGGTAGCGTCAGCATCAGGAAGCCCACCGCGAAAGCGAGCAGACTCTTCGGCAAGCGGTCCCAGGGGCCGCTGGAGAGTCGCGATGGGCGATCGCCGAGGCGGCGCCGGGCGACGAACAGGGCGCCGACGAACATGGCCGACAGGGCCAGCAGCAGCAGCCAGACGAGCCAGCGCCGGTCCAGCCCGGCGACGTGCACGAGCAGGATCAGGATCAGCGAGGCGACGAAACCGCCGGCCACGGCAACATGGGTGTTGGCCATGTAGCGGTCGCGCGCCACCACATGGTGCAGATCCACCAGGAAACGCCTGGGCATGGCCAGCAGGCCACGCAGCAGCGGCACCGGTGCCGGCCGGCCGCGCCGCCACAGGGCGGCCCGGCGCAGGGCGCCGAGCAGACCGAGAAACAGGGCGGCCAACACCAGGACCGCCAATACCCATTGTGTCATTTGAGTCTCCGTCGGACCGCGGGCGCGCTGTCGTGGCGCGACCAGCCGATAACAGCTGCCCCCACGCCTGGCTCAGCCCTCGGGCTCAGAAGTCCTTGCACAGCCGCAGAGCGTCGTAGATGGCCGCGTGGATGTTACGCATCGAGACGCAGTCACCGATACGATAGAGCAGAAACCCCTCAGCATGCGCATCCAGCCCCGGCTGTGGCCGGGCCGCGTAGAGGGCCTCGAGATCGATCTGGCCCCGGTTGCGCGATTCACTCTTCAATGCCAAATAGAGGGCGTCGACCGGCAGGGTGCCGTTCTCGACCACGACCTGGTCGACCACGCGCTCCTCCTCGCTGCCGGTGTACTCGTTGCGCAGCACCGCCACCAGCTGGTCACCCTCGCGGTAGACCTCGATCAGTTCACGGTCCGGCGTCATGATCACGTCGGCCGCATAGAGCTTGCGGTAGTAGATCGGGAAGGTGGTGCCGCCCAGGTCATCGCCCGCCCGCACGTCCGGCGTCACCAGCTCGACCAGGCTGCCCTTGGCCGCCAGGTAGTCCGCGCAGGTGACCCCGGCAAACTGACTGATGGCGTCGTAGACCAGCACGTTTTTCGCCGGCGCGGTCTTGCCGGTCAGGATGTCCCAACTGCTGACGACCAGCCCTTCGGCCGCGCCCCACTTGGCATGCTCCTCCAGGTTCGGGGTGCCGCCGGTGGCCAGCACGACGATCTCCGCTTCGAGTTCACGCAGCAGCTCCGGCGTGGCCGTGACACCCAGTCGCAGGTCGATGCCGAGCCGGTTCAGTTCCATGCTCATCCAGCGGGTGATGCCGGCCATCTGATCTCGCGCCGGTGCTTTCGCGGCGATGGTAATCTGCCCGCCCAGCTCCTCCTGCTTCTCCAGCAGGATCACCTCATGACCCCGTTCGGCGCTGACCCGCGCCGCCTCCATGCCGGCCGGACCACCACCGACCACCACCACACGGCGGCGGCGCGGCGCCTTTTCGATCAGATGCGGCATGCTCTGTTCACGGCTGGTGGCGGCGTTCTGTATGCACAGCACGTCCAGACCCTGATACTGGCGATCGATGCAGTAGTTGGCGCCCACGCACTGGCGGATCTGATCGACCCGGCCCTCGCGGATCTTGGTCACCAGGTAGGGATCGGCGATGTGCGCGCGGGTCATGCCGACCAGGTCCACATAGCCCTCTTCGAGGATGCGCTGCGCCTGCACCGGGTCCTTGATGTTCTGCGCATGCATGACCGGCACATCGACCACCTCCTTGATGCCCGCCGCAAGATGCAGGAAGGGCTCCGGGGGGTAGGCCATGTTGGGGATCACATTGGCGATGGTGTTGTGGGTATCGGCGCCCGAACCGACCACGCTGATGAAGTCGACCAGCCCGGATTCCGAATAGGCCTGCGCGATCGCCTTCAGGTCCTCGTGATTCAGGCCGTCCTCGTGGAACTCGTCGCCGCACATGCGCAGACCGACGCAGAAGTCGCGGCCGACCTCCTCGCGGATCGCCTCGAACACCTGCAGACCGAAGCGGATTCGGTTCTCCAGCGAACCGCCGTACTCATCGGTGCGGTGGTTGGTGCGCGGACTCCAGAACTGGTCGATCAGGTGCTGGTGCGCGGCCGAGATCTCGGCGCCGTCCAGCCCCCCCTCCTTGACCCGGCGCACGGCCTGGGCAAAGTCGCCGATCACGCGCTGGATATCCTCGATCTCGATGGTCTTGGCGGTGCCGCGGTGCACCGGTTCGCGCACGCCGCTGGGGGTGATCAGGTTGGGCCAGTCCGCCCCGTCCCAGCGCGAGCGCCGACCCATGTGCGTCAGCTGGATCATGATCTTGGCGCCATGCTTGTGCATCGCCTCGGACAGGTTTTTGAAATAGGGAATGATGCGATCGGTGCTTACGTTGACTGAATTCCACCAGCTGTGCGGGCTGTCGATCGACACCGGGCTGGAGCCGCCGCAGATCGCCAGGCCCACCCCGCCTTTTGCCTTCTCTTCGTAGTAACGGACATAGCGCTCGGTGGTCATGCCATCCTCGGCATAGACTTCGGCGTGCGCCGTGCTGACGATACGATTGCGGATCGTCAGCTGGTTGAGTGTTAGCGGTTGAAACAGGGCGTCGAACTGTCCCATTGCGGTCTCCTGCGTTTAGGCGGGGGTGACTTCGAAAATACAGTGGTCGTGGCCTGCCTCGCTGGCGCACTGGATCTCTTTAGCCTTTAACTTTAGCGGCCGGCCCAGGTCCTGGGCGACCCACTCCAGCGAGCCGGGAAACCAGCCTGCGAACATGTAGCAGACCCGGCGCTCGGCATGCGGACCGTACTCGTAGACGAACGCCGAGTTGTCCAGGCGCACGCGGGCGGTTCCCTGTTCCATGTCCAACTGCTCGACCGTGAACAGACCCCAGCCGCGCTGCGACAGACGCTTCATATAGTGATGAAATACCGCCTCGCCGCGCAGGCCGTGCGCCGCCGCTTCCTTTTCACACCAGTGCCAGGCCGATTTGTAACCGGCATCGTAGAGCTGTTTCGCGTAGGCCTCGATACCCAGCGCCTCTTCGATGGCCTTGTGATTGTTGATGAAGAAGTGCCGCGGCACATAGAGCATCGGCAGGCTGTCGGTGCTCCAGACGCCGGTTTCGTCATCCACATTGATCGGTACTGCGGGCGCACCCATGGTTATTCTCCCCACACTTCGCCGAGTACACGGACCCAGTTCTCACCCATCACCTTGCGAATGCGCGACTCACTCCAGCCGGCGCGCAGCATGGCCTCGGTCAGGTTCGGGAAATCGCCGATCTTGCGGATACCCTCCGGGTTGATGATGTCGCCAAACTCGGTCAGCTTACGGCCGTAGCCCTTGTCGTGGGTGATCCATTCGAAGAAGGGGCGCTCGTAGCCCTGGGTGAAATCGGTGCCGATGCCGACCTGGTCCTCACCGGCGATGTTGATGATGTAATCGATGGCCTCCACATAGTCGTCCACCGTCGACTCGACGCCGCGCCGCAAAAAGGGCGGGAACATGGTCACACCGACGAAGCCGCCTTTATCGGCAATGAAGCGGATCTGCTCGTCGCTCTTGTTGCGCGGATGGGCTTTCAGGCCGGCCGGCAGGCAATGGGTATAGGCGACCGGCTTCTGCGAAGCGCGGATCACGTCCTCGCTGGTGTTGGGACCCACATGCGAGAGATCGCACAGGATGCCGACACGGTTCATCTCCGCGACCACGTCGTGACCGAAGTCCGATAGTCCGCTGTCGCGGCTCTCGTAGCAGCCGGTACCGACCAGGTTCTGCGTGTTGTAGGCCATCTGCATCACGCCCACGCCCAGCTCCTTGAACAGCCCCAGGAACGGCAACTGGTCCTCGATGCCGGACAGGTTTTGCCAGCCCAGGATGATCCCGGTCTTGCCTTCTTGTTTGGCGCGGCGGATATCGGCCGTGGTATAGACCTGCAGGATCAGATCGGAATGCTCGTCGAACCAGCGCTTCCAGTGCGCCACGTTCAGCATGCTGTCGCGAAAGCCCTCCCATACCGAGCAGGTGCAGTTGGCCGCGGTCAGTCCGCCGCGCTGCATGTCCTCAAAGACTTCGCGGCTCCAGTTGGCGATGATGAGTCCATCGACGACGATGGCATCGCGGTGCAGGTCATTTATTGGCATCGCTGAGGCACTCTCTGGTGAATTAAACGGCACACACAGTCGCGACAGGACAGTGCTTTTGCAGCGAGTGTAAAGGCCGGTGTCCTGCCCAGCCGCACCGAGTGCGACCGACTCTTGCGGAAATGCGTCATATCGCCATCGCCGGCAGCGAGACATAACTGCGCCAGTCGCGGGTTCCGTACAGGTTGAGGGATGACGCAGTTACCTATTCATAGGTCGCAGATCGATCAGATTGCCACCGCCGCCGTGGCCATACTCCGCTGCAGGAACCGACAAGGATCCCTGTTCGATCCACCTTTAGGCCAAGAGAGAGGAATGCCATGAATGCAGAAACCGCCACCCGCGGAGCACGTCGGCGGTCGCGGGACGAGCGTCGCGCCAGCCGCAGCGGCGCACAGGCCCGGTACGTACCCTACATCACGCGCAAGGTCCCCTATTATGAGGTCCTCGACGAGGAAGGGCTGGCGCTCATCGAGCATAACGCCGACACCATCCTTGAAGAGATCGGCATCGAGTTCCGTGACGATCCGGAGGCGCTCGAGATTCTGAAGCAGGGTGGGGCGGAGGTCGACGGTGTGCGGGTACGCTTCCCGCGCGGCATGTGCCGCTCCATCATCCAGGCTTCGGCACCGCGTGAGTTCACTCAGCACGCGCGTAATCCCGAGCGCAGTGTAAAGATCGGCGGAGGCCACAGCGTGCTGGTGCCGGCTTATGGCCCACCCTTCATTCGCAACCTGGACGAAGGCCGGCGCTATGCGACCATCGAGGACTTCCGCAACTTCGTCAAACTGGCCTATCAGTCCAACGGGCTGCACCACTCCGGCGGTACCCTGTGCGAGCCGGTCGACCTGCCGGTCAACAAGCGGCACCTTGACATGGTCTACAGCCACATGCGCTACAGCGACAAACCCTTTATGGGTTCCGTCACCGCGCCGGAGCGCGCCGAAGACACCATCGAGATGTGCAAGATCCTGTTCGGCGAGCAGTTCGTCGCCGACAACACGGTGGTGATCAATCTGATCAACGCCAACTCGCCGATGACCTTTGACGCCACCATGCTCGGCGCGGCCAAGGTCTACGCGCGCCACAACCAGGCGACCGTGATCACCCCCTTCATCCTGGCCGGCGCCATGTCGCCGGTCACGGTGGCCGGCACCCTGGCCCAGCTGCTGGCCGAGGCGATGGCCGGCATGACCTTCGTGCAGCTGGTACGCCCCGGCGCACCGGTCGTGTTCGGCACCTTCGCCAGCTCCATATCCATGCAGTCGGGCGCACCGACCTTCGGTACTCCGGAGCCTTCCATGGTGCTCTACGGCGCCGCCGCCCTGGCGCGTCGCCTCGGCGTGCCGTTTCGCAGCGGCGGCGGTCTTTGCGCCTCCAAGATCCCAGATGCCCAGGCCGCCTACGAGAGTGCCAACACCCTGCAGACGGCGATGCTGGCTGGCGTCAACTTCATGCTGCACACCGCCGGCTGGCTCGAAGGCGGCCTCGCCATGGGCTATGAGAAGTTCGTGCTCGATGCCGACCAGGCGGCCATGATGCAGGTGTTCCTGCAGGGCGTGGACCTGTCGGAGAACGGCCAGGCCATGGACGCGATCCGCGAGGTCGGACCCGGCGCGCACTTTCTCGGCTGCAGCCACACCCAGGCCAATTTCGAGAACGCCTTCTACCGCTCGCCGGTGGCCGACAACAACAGCTTCGAGCAGTGGGAGGCCGAGGGTAGCCAGGATGCGGCACAACGTGCCAACACGATCTGGAAGCGCCAGCTTGCGGAGTACCAGGAACCACCGATCGATCCCGGCGTGGACGAAGCGCTGCAGGCCTTCATCGCCCAGCGCAAGGCTGCGGTACCGGATTCGAACGTATAGCCGGGTCATCGCCCATCAGCGGGCGACAGCTTCTCCATCCATCCCCACTTTTGTAGTGCCTCATATCAGCCGCTGATATGAGGCACTACACGATTTGCGCGCCCGGTTTCGTACCGCTTTTCCACCACCATGACACCCCCTAGGAGACCTCTTTTTGCACCAGCGCATTTACAGCTGGCGGGAGCAAAAAAAGTGAGATACTAGAACTATACTGAATCAAAAATCCGCTGTGGGGTAGATCTAGCATGACTGGCAGCCACAACACCGTAATCCCGATCCGTTACGGTTTTCTTTTGATGCCGAACTACTCCATGATCGCCTACGCCTCGGCGATCGAGCCTTTGCGCATGGCCAACAGGATCGTAGAGCAGCCCCTCTACGAATGGGTGACCATGACGCTGGATGGATCACCGGTTTCCGCGAGCAACGATTTGCTCATCGTGCCAGACTGTGCGACCACAAACGCACCTCGGCTGGACGGTGTGTTCGTCTGCGGCGGCATCGACATCGACCGCAACTACAGCAAGGATCTCACCGCCTGGCTGCACAAGATGGCGCAAGGCAGGACTGCGATCGGCGCCCTCTGCACGGGCTCCTACCTCCTGGCCCGTGCCGGGCTCTTGGACGGGTATCGATGCACCATCCATTGGGAGAACATTGCCAGCCTGCGTGAGCTGTTTCCGAACCTCGTCATCTCGGCCGAGCTGTTCGAGATCGATCGTGACCGTTACACCAGTGCCGGTGGCAGCAGCGCGCTGGACATGATTCTGCACCTGATCCGTCAACAGTATGGGGACGAACTGGTCACCGCGATCTCCGAGCAATTCATTTGCGATCGCATCCGCGGGATGCACGACCGGCAACGGATCCCGTTGCGCGTCCATCTGGGTACCAGTCAACCCAAATTGGAAGAGGCGGTGACCATCATGGAGGCCAACATCGAGGAACCGATCAGTCTGGACGAGTTGGCGCAGCACGTGAAAGTATCACGGCGCCAGTTGGAACGTCTGTTTCAGAAGTACCTGCACTGTGTGCCCACCCGTTACTACCTGGAGCTTCGGCTCAAGCGGGCCCGGCAACTGTTGCTGCAGAGTGATCTCTCGATCATCGATGTGGGCCTGGCCTGCGGATTCGTCTCCGCACCACACTTCAGCAAGAGCTATCGCGACACCTTCGGCATCCCGCCGCGCGATGAGCGTCGCATGCACCGGAAAGAGATCCGGGAGATCGCAGAGGCCGTCACTGCGGCTGCCGACACTGACGACGAGCCCTCGAGCTGATCGATAGCGGTTCTCCCTGCCGCCGACGTTTGCTTCAGCAACATCGGGGATCGGCACCCCCTGTTTTGTTTAACCATGCTGAGGGTAGGTTCGAGAAGTGAGTAATGATTCAAACAGAATGACTTTTTCAGTGATAAGTTTGAGTTGAGGTGTTCGCTACACTCACGAGTTTTCCCCCCCTCTCCCGCAAGGGGAGAGGGGATGCATAGATCAAGAGCCGGAGCGAACAAGCGGCTTGATTCCACGACCTGACAACAAGTATTCGATGCACTCGAAAAGCACTTCCCCTCTCCCCTTGCGGGAGAGGGGGGGATAAAATTCGTGAGCGTAGCGAACACCTCAACCCAACACTCATAACTGCTGTTGGCTACTGAAGCTTTGGCTGACCGTGGCGGGAAATCAAGCGCCCTGTTTGCGCCAAATCAGGCCCGCCGACGCCGTCTGGGCCGCCCTGTGGTGGTGGTCGACGTGGTGGCCGTAGACCCCGCCGGCGGCAGGGCCACTTCCTGAGCCAGATTCGGAAAGCTATCGGTCTTGTGCGGAATCCCCATTGCGTCGATGAAATGGGTCTGGAAGCGGGGTTCGACCGCGGTTTCGATCTTCTCCACCCGACGCACCAAGGCTTCGATCTCGCGACGCTTGGCCGCATTCACGAGCGCGATACGGGCACCTACACCTGCGGCATTGCCGGCCGCGGCCACGGCATCCAGTGCGCAGTCGGGGATCAGTCCGAGCACCATGGCATATTTGACATCGATATGGCTGCCGAAGGCGCCGGCCAGTCGGATCCGGTCGACCTGCTGCACGTCCATGCGCTCCATCAGCAGCTTCACACCGGCATACAGTGCCGCCTTGGCCAGTTGGATCGCGCGTACGTCGTTCTGCGTGATGCGCAGACCGCCAGGGTCGCTGCCCAGTAGATAGCTGAAGGTGCGCCCGTCGGGTACGATGCGCGGCGTACGCGCGACCAGGGAACCATCGATCATGCCGTCGCGACTGATGATCCCGGACAGGTACATCTCGGCAATCACCTCGACGATCCCGGAACCGCAGATACCGGTGATTCCGGTTGCGGCTATCGCATCCTCGAAGCCGGGCGCATCGGACCACAGCTCGCAGTCGACCACCTTGAAACGCGGCTCGAGTGAATCACGATCGATGCGCACGCGTTCTATCGCGCCCGGGGCGGCGCGCTGGCCGCCGCTGATCTGCGCGCCTTCGAACGCCGGACCGGTAGGACTCGACGCCGCCAGCAGGCGCTCGCGGTTGCCGAGCACGATCTCGGCATTGGTGCCGACATCGACCAACAGGGTTACCGCATCGTCCAGGTGCGGTCCCTCGGCCAGTACCACGCCGGCGGTATCGGCTCCGACATGACCGGCGATGCACGGCAGCAGATAAACGTGAGCCCCCGGATGCAGCTCCAGTCCCAGCTCCTGTGCCGGCAGATCCATGGCCGCCTCATCGGCCAGCGCGAACGGCGCCATACCCAGTTCGACCGGGCTGATACCCAGCAGCAGGTGGTGCATGACAGGATTGCCGACCACGCTGGCCTCGAGGATCTCTTCGCGTGTGATGCCGGCCTCGTCCGTGAGCTGACCGATCAGTTCGTTCAGTGCCTGACGTACAGCGATGGTCAACTCGGCCTCGCCACCCGGGTGCATCACAATGTAGGAAACCCGGCTCATCAGATCCTCACCGAAGCGGATCTGCGGGTTCATGGTGCCGGCGGCCGCGATCACCTTGCCGCTGGTCAGGTCGCACAGGTGCGCGGCGATGGTGGTGGAGCCGACATCCACCGCGAGGCCAAACACACGTTCGCGAAAGCCCGGCCAGACGGCGACGATCTCGCGACCCTGGCGTACCGCCACCGTGACCTTCCAGTCTCCGGCACGCAGCTGGCGCTGCAGTGTCTGACGAACCTGCATAGCACAACCCAGATCGGCCAGCGACCATTGCTCGGCGAGCGACTGTCTGAGGCGGCGCAGGTCACTGGATGGCTCGTGCATGTCCGGCTCGCGGACCTCCACGTAGTGCAGGCGGACCACTGGATCGACCTCGAAATCGATGTGCACGGCGTCCTTGCGCACCACCGGGCGATGCACCTGACTCTCCGCGGGCACATCGATCACCACATCATGCTCGAGCCGCGCGTGGCAGCCGAGCCGCCTGCCCGGCTTCAGATCACGGCGTTCGGCATAGCGCCGCTCGGGCTCGCTGACGGCGCACAGGCTGGCGGAAGAGGAGCGCACTCCGAATTTCGGGAAGTCGCCCTCGGCCACCAGCACCTGGCAGCGCCCGCAGATACCACGGCCGCCGCACACCGAGTCGATGTCGACACCGAGCGTGCGTGCGGCCTGCAGCACCGGCGTGCCAACGGGGAAGCTCCCGCGCCGTCCGGACGGGGTAAAGATCACCAGCACCTCGTCGCCCATAACCCTGGCTCTTCGATCGCTGGCCAGATCGGTCAGGCGCGGCGTCGCCGGTTGCTGCGACGACCGCGCGCGCCCTCGGCCCCTTCCGCACCCGGCTCGACGGCCGGTGCTTCGCGAAAGCGGCGGATCCAGCGTGCGCAGTCCGGGTCGCGGCCGAGCATCACATCAGCGCCCATGCACGACTGGATAACCTCCTTGTGCAGCGGGTTGGTGATGGCCGAGGTCAGACCGGACTGGATCGCCATGCTGAGAAAAGCGCCATTGATGCCGTCACGATTCGGCAGCCCAAAGCTGACATTGGACGCGCCGCAGGTGCTGTTGACCTTGAGCTCATGCTTGAGGCGATGGATCAGCCGCATCACCTGCTGGCCGGCCGAGTTGACGGCTCCGATCGGCATCACCAGCGGATCCACCACGATGTCGGAACGCGGGATGCCATGATCCTCGGCGCGCTCGACGATACGCTTGGCCACCTCGAAGCGTACGTCCGGGTCGGGCGAGATGCCGGTGTCGTCGTTGGAGATGGCGACCACCGCGGCGCCATATTTCTTGATCAGCGGCAGCACTGTCTCCATACGCTCTTCCTCGGCGGTCACCGAGTTGACCAGCGCCTTGCCCTGATAGACCTCCAGTCCACGCTGCAATGCCTCGACGATGGAAGAGTCGATCGCCAGCGGTACATCAGTGATCGATTGCACCAGCTGGATGGTCTCGGCCAGGATCTTCGGCTCGTCAGCCAGCGGGATGCCGGCGTTGACGTCGAGCATGTGAGCGCCTGCCGCCACTTGCTCCAAGGCATCCTTCTCGACCCGGCTGTAGTCACCGGCGGCCATCTCTGCCGCCAGTATCTTGCGCCCGGTGGGATTGATGCGCTCCCCAATAATCACGAACGGGCGGTCGAACCCGAGCACCACTTCTTTCGTGGCCGAACTGACGACGGTTTCAGTCATACGACTATCCTCTATGTTGCTGCAACTTGCAGTTTGCTGTCCCTCGTGGGATACCAGGGCACCCGTCCTTCGAGCACGCCGGACGTGTCGATGATCTCGGCCACGGTCTCTTCCTGGCGATAGGCCATCACGTGCACGCCGGCGACACCGGGAATCTCACGAATCTGTTGAATCATTTCCAGGCAAATGCGCTTGCCCTCTGTCTTCTGATGCTCCGCACCGGCCAGGCGCTTGATGATCCCGTCCGGTATGTGGATACCGGGCACATGGCTGCGGATCCACTCCGCCGCGCGCGCCGACGCCAATGGCCCGACACCGACCATGATGAAGCACTTCTCGTGCAGGCCCAGATCGCGCACCTGCGTCATGTAGCTCTGGAGGCGTTCGATGTCGTAACAATACTGGGTCTGTATGAACTGGGCGCCGGCGGCGATCTTCTTCGCCAGACGCAGCGGCCGGTAGTCGAATGGCGGCGCGAATGGATTGGCCGCGGCCCCCAGAAACATGCACGGCGGGCTGCTCAGCGCCCGCCCGCTCAAGAAGCGCGACTCGTCGCGCATCGTGCGGATGGTATCGAGACAGGACATACTGTCGAGATCGAACACCGGCTTGGCATCGGGCTGGTCGCCCGAGCTCACGCCGTCACCGCTCAGGCAGAGCACGTTGGCTACACCCATGGCGGCCGCGCCCAGTACGTCGCCCTGGATCGCGATGCGGTTCTTGTCCCGGCAGGAGACCTGCATCACCGGCGCATAGCCGACACGCGTGAGCAGGGCGCAGACACCAACGCTGGACATGTGGCAGTTGGCGCCTGAACCGTCGGTGGCGTTCACCGCATCGACATAGCCGTCAAACACACGCGCACGCGTATAGACCTCCTCGGCGTCAGCGCAGTCCGGCGGTGCGAGTTCCGCGGTGACGGCGAACTTGCCGGCACGCAGCACGCGCTCCAGCCGGCCGCCCGAGCTGTGTCCCGGCAGAATCGGGAAAGGCTGTCCCGGTGGTGGTTCGTCGTCGAAGATCATGCTGCTTTCCCCGGTTGTTCAGAATCGCTGTGTTCCGCCGCCTTCTCGCGCACCACGCGCAGCCATGAAGAACTGCCCTGGATCGAATGGTCGACCGGTTTCTGCAGCAGACGGATGCTGTCGCCTGAGCTCATCATGCGGCTGCCGTCCCAGGCATCCATCCAGACGCAGCGCATCTCCGGTTTGACTTCACAGTTGCCGTTGGGGCGGACACCGCCGCAGGGGCCGTTGCGCAGGGTCTTTGGGCAGTTCATCGGGCACGACATGCCGGTGGCGCTCAGTGCGCATCGGCCGCACATCTTGCAGTCGAACAGAAAGCCCTTGACGGCCCGTTCGACGGCGACGACCGGGCGTTCCACGCGTTGATAGCCAATTCGCTGCCAAACCGGATCGAGACCGGCGATGATCGGTTCGAAAGTTCGGTAGAGGATCTCGAACCAGCGCGCGTGGCGCACTGAAAATCGTCGGACCGCATGCATGTCATTCACTCCTAACGTTGATCACGGCTAGCGCGCCTCGGCATCCGACAGCAGACCACCGGCCCGTGCCAGACGATCGAGTCGCTCATCGCTGTATGCCTGTTCGATGCGTGACGCCTCGGCCGTCACTTCGGCCTGCGGGTTATCGCCCTCGTGAGTACTGCTGACCCGCCGCCACTCGGCCAGATAGGCATCGGCGTCGGCCTTGTGCGCACGCATGGCGGCGCGGTCCACTGCCGTCATGAAGCGCTGCGAAAGTTTCACCTTGGTCGTCTCGCGGCCGCTCTTCGCCATCACCTGGACCGGGATGTCACGCCAATACACTGTGATCAGTTTTACCAATGCTCTCGCTCCCAGGCGTCAGCGTCACCACCTGCGCCAGCGGCTCCAGTCCGGTGTGTCTGATTTCCAGCGACAGGCCAAGACGATCGGCCGCGGCCTGTGCCCTGGCGATCAGGTCGCTGTTTCGTTGCTGCGACAGATACACCATTCTTCGATAGTTACCAAAGTACAATGCGCGTAGTTCCGGGTGCCGATCGAGACCCAACCCGCGTATCACCAGGCTGTCGAAATGACGCGCCAGAAAATCGGTCAGATAGAAGCTTCCCGGCTCTTCATCGGCCAGTTGCTCAAACGCCTCCGTACCACTGAGGAACTCGTAACAATGCGCACCCGGTATGCGCTCCACGCCTTCTTCCGCCAGTACCCGGTCGAGTTCACCGCCGGTGCCGCAATCACCGTAGGCAACGAATATCTGACGGTATGCAGCTCGATGGGCATGGATGCAATCGCGCACCGCCTGCGGAATACGTTCCGGCCGGTTGTGCAAGCGCGCCGGCAGACAGGTCACCTGCACGTGCTCCCAGTGATTGCTCCGCACCAACGTGAGCAGCTCCCTGGCCAGGGCGCCGCAGGCGATCACCAGCACCGGCGGATGTGTCGTTTCGCGGCCCATGACCGGCACCCACACTCAGGCCGCGCTGCGTCGTTCCGCAATCTTGGCCTTGGCGATATCCACGGCCACTGCGGCGTCACGGCAATAGGCATCGGCACCGACCGCCTGTCCGAACTCCTCGTTCAAGGGGGCGCCACCGACCAGCACGATGTAGTCGTCGCGCAGGCCCTTTTCCTTCATTTCGTCGATCACGACCTTCATGTACGGCATGGTCGTGGTCAGTAGCGCGGACATACCGAGGATATCGGGCTTGTGCTCCTCCAAGGCCTCGAGGTATTGCTCAACCGGGACGTTGATGCCGATATCGATAACCTCGAATCCGGCACCCTCCAGCATCATCGCAACCAGGTTCTTGCCGATGTCGTGGATGTCGCCTTTCACGGTGCCGATCACGACCTTGCCGACCGGCGGCGCGCCGGTCTCGGCCAGCAGCGGACGCAGGATCTCCATGCCGCCCTTCATCGCATTGGCCGCCAACAGCACTTCGGGGACGAACAGGATGCCGTCGCGGAAGTCGACACCGACAATGGCCATCCCGCCCACCAGCGCCTCGTTGAGCACTTTGTCTGCGGACCAGCCACGCTCGAGCAGGATCTCGGTACCTTCGACGACCTCATCCTTCAGACCGTCGTAGAGGTCGTCGTGGATCTGTCCGACCAGTTCGTCGTCGGGCAGCGACGCGAGATCGAGTTCATCATCATCCAAGTTTTCGCCTTCGGCCATATTATTAATCTCCGCTCACCCCACCGCCCCAATGGCGGTGTCATCGACGATTGCAAGATTAGGCACTGGCATTTCCGGTCGCTGACGTCGTGGCGACCAAAGATTGCCGAAAAGCGACGCCTCCCGACACCCCGGTCGAGCTCAAATCGACACGCCCCAAAAGCGTCGGCACGCACCTGTCGCTGTCCCGCAAGAGTCGGTCGCCACCTGGCAAGCGCGCCATACCACTTGGACTAATCTCGCTCGCTATAGTGGGTCGCGCTAGACAGGCGCAGCCGCAGCGCAGACAACCAGAACCATCCAGCATGGCGAGGAAACAGACAATGAGTAAAACGCTTTCGACCAGTGCCGACCAGGCTACCCATACACTCGATCCGGGTGCCGGCGTGCCGGGCGCTGAACGGCTCGACCAGGATCCGGCCGTGGGGCCTTACGATGGCGCGATCGACAGTGTCGTACGCAACGCCCAGGACCGTCCGTCGGGGAGCATTCCTCCTGAGCTGTCGACCACGTCGGTGAGCTACATCCTGACCGCAGCCGCGCCAGGGCAAATCGGCATTGTCGCCGCCATGGCCGGTTTTCTGGCCGAACGCGGCTGCTACATCGACGACATGGCGCAGTTCGACGACCTGACCACCGGCCAGTTCTTCGTCCGCGCGGTATTCCGTGCCGAAGCCGGCAAGACACCGTCACTCGATCGCCTGAACGATGAATTCAAGCCGGTCGGCGAGCGCTTCGACATGGAGTGGTCCATCCAGGACAGCTCCGTACGCAAGCGGGTGCTCATCATGGTCTCGAAGTTCGATCATTGCCTCAACGACCTGCTCTACCGTTGGCGTACCGGCGAGCTGCGCATCGACATCCCGGCGATCGTGTCGAACCACCCCGACCTTGAACCGTTGGCGCGCTGGCACAATATCCCCTACCACCACCTGCCGGTCACGCCGGAGAACAAGGCCGAGCAGGAGGCGACGCTGATGGCCCTGGTCGAAGAGACCGGCACCGACCTGGTCGTCCTCGCCCGCTACATGCAGATCCTCTCAAGCGACCTGTGCGAGCAGCTGAGCGGGCGGGCGATCAATATCCACCACTCCTTCCTGCCGGGTTTCAAGGGCGCCAAGCCCTACCATCAGGCATTCGATCGCGGGGTGAAACTGATTGGCGCCACCGCCCACTATGTGACCAGCGACCTCGACGAGGGACCTATCATCGAGCAGGTCGTCGAGCGCGTTGATCACTCCTACCGGCCGGAGTTCCTGGTCGCCGCCGGCCGCCAGACGGAGTGCCTGGCGCTGGCCCGCGCGGTGGCCTACGACGTGGAAAACCGCGTCTTCCTGAACGGCAACCGAACCGTAGTGTTCCGCTGAGAGTGGCCGGGGCAATCAAACAATTGCCCCGGGCGGATGCGGACAGCCAGGTCAGCACACTCACGCTCATAGATGGCAAGTCGAACGCCCGGCGGCGGCGTGGCGCTATTGGCCGATTTGAGTGTTGAGTTGAGGTGTTCGCTACGCTCATGGGTTCTGATCCCCCTCTCCCTGGCCCTCTCCCGCAAGGGGAGAGGGGAAGTCTATGTCGAGTGCATCGAACGCTTCCTGTCAGGTCGTGGAATCATGCTGTTTGTTCGCCCCGGCTTTTGATCTATGCGTCCCCTCTCCCCTTGCGGGAGAGGGCCAGGGAGAGGGGGTCACAAAAAAACCGTGAGCATAGCGAAAACCCCGACTCAAAACTCATAACCTTTCAAGCCTCTATTCAATTCCCGAGTCTGCCCGGTATGGCTGATCATGGTGGGTGATCAAGAAAGGTTTTGCCTGTGATTGGATCAAACCTGGCAACCCAATAGGTCAGGTTCCGTAGTCCGACAAGCGCCGCTATAGCGTGGATTGGGAACGGGTCGAGCTCACTCAACATCAGTGCGCAGAACCGTGAAGTGACAGGGTGCAGGGATATCGCGCGTCGGCCCTAGGGTTTAACCGCGTGTAGGGTGCGGCTTGCCGCACCGAATCACAAACAAGTAATCAGACAAACAATGGCACCCTTGTCTTAGGTCAGCGCCATTCCGCGCTGACCCCTGTATCAGGACGCCGCGCGCTCGGCCGGCGGCTCGCTACGCGCTAAATCGAACTCGCCCGCACCGCCGAATTCACGCACCGCTTCGTTCAGCCAGTGCCCGAAGTAGTCGGCATAGCTGCGCCGCACCAGCAGCCGGAAAGAGGATCCCGCGTCCGCCGGCCAGATCAGCACCGTGGCCTTGGCGACATGCGTCTGGGCGCATTGGCCCACGCCAAAAGCCTGCGGGTGCAGGTCCAGCGTGCAGCCCTTGGCCAACAGGTCGGCGGCACGCCGGCCGCCGACCGCGAGGGTGGTGTAGTAGCTGGTGACGTCGACGACCGAACAGAAGCAGTCGCTCAGCGCGGCGTGCAGTTCGTCGATCAACGCATCCTGCCGGTCAGGCGGGGTGACGATCATCCACTCATCCGGACCCAGCCAGAATAGGGTCCTGTCACCGGCCATGCGCGTTGTGTTGGGCTCAAGTGACAGCTCGCAGCCGAGCGTAGCGGCGACTGCCTTGGTAAAGGTCTCGTCATCGGGCCTGCCGCGCAGGTTGATCAAGCCCTGGAACGGTAGCTCGGCCAGCAGCACCGATGCATCCTTGTCGGCCGCTACCGCGGTCAGGTTGATCTGGTTGAGCGGGCTCTCTCTGCGTGCTGCATCAGACATTCTGGCGTGCTCCTTCAGGATCGTAAAACACCGGCTGCGTAATGGTCGCCCCCAGCACACGGCCATCGGCCAGCGGGACGTACACCTTGTCGCCATGCCGCGAGTGGCCACTCTTGACCAGTGCCAGCGCGATCGAGTGGCCCATCGTGGCGCTGAAGTAACTTGAGGTCACGTGCCCCTCCATCGGTACCGGCGTGGGTGCCTGAGGATCGTTCACGATTTGCCCGCCCTCGGGCAGCACCGCCTTCGGATCATCGGTCAACAGGCCGACAAACTGTTTACGGTCCGTGCGTACGCTGTCCGGTCGTCTCAGCGAGCGGCGACCGATGAAGTCCTTCTCCTTGGAGAGTACCCAGTCCATGCCCAGATCGACCGGCGTCACCGAACCGTCGGTATCCTGACCGGCGATAATGTAACCCTTCTCCGCGCGCAGGACGTGCATGGTCTCGGTGCCATAGGGTGTGATGTCGTAAGGTATGCCGGCGGTCATCAGTGCCTCCCAGACATGGCGGCCATAGTCGGCGCGCACGTTGACCTCATAGGCCAGCTCGCCGGAGAAGCTGACCCGGTTGACCCGACAGGGCACGCCCGCGGCCGTGCCCTCGCGAGAGGACATGAAGGGGAAGGCCTCGGCCGAAAAGTCGATGCCGTCGCACACCGCGCTGACCACCTTGCGGCTGTTCGGACCCACCACGGCCGCGGTCACCCAGTGGTCGGTTACCGAGGTCATATAGACCTGAAGTTCCGGCCACTCGGTCTGCAGCCAGCGCTCCAGCCAGCTCAGCACGCGGGCCGCGCCACCGGTGGTGGTATGCATGTAGTAACGGTTCTCGGCGAGCCGCAGCGTAATGCCGTCTTCCATCACCATGCCGTCTTCGCCCAGCATGAAGCCGTAGCGGGCGCGATCGATGCCGAGATTGCTCCAGCCGTTAGTGTAGATGCGATTCAGAAACTCGGCCGCATCGGGGCCCTGAATCTCGACTTTACCCAGTGTCGAGGCATCCATGATGCCGACGCTGTTGCGTGTCGCCAGGCATTCACGGTTGACCGCATCGTGCATGGACTCGCCCGGTCTCGGGTAGTACCAGGGGCGCTTCCACTGGCCGACATCCTCGAACTCGGCGCCATGCTGCTCGTGCCATTCGTGTAGCGCGGTCTTGCGTACCGGTTCGAACAGATCGCCGCGCTCCACGCCGGCAATGGCGCCAAAGGTCACCGGCGTGTAATTGGGTCGGAAGGTCGTTGTTCCGGTGCTTGGAATGTCACTGCCCAGGGCCTGGGCCAGGATGGCAAGTCCGTTGATATTGCCCAGCTTGCCCTGATCGGTACCGAACCCCATTGCGGTGTAGCGTTTGACATGCTCCACCGAGTGGTAGCCCTCACGTGCCGCCAACAGGATATCGGCCGCGCCGACATCGTTCTGGAAGTCGACGAACTGTTTGGGCGCGCGTCCGGCGGGGCGCTGACCCGGCACCAGCCACAACGTCTGGATGGGTGACTCTTCGAGGGTTTCAGTCGCAGGCGGCAGCATCGCCTCGGCCCCGTCGAAGCCGGCTTCACGCGCGGCCTCAGCACCGGCCAGGGCGCCCTCGGCCAGGCAGGCGCTCAGCGTGAAGCTGCCGTTGGCCGCGCCGGCGGAACGTTCCGCCTGCACCGACTGGCCGGGCACGAAGCTGGCCAGGGCGTCGTCATAACGCACCTTGGCGCCGGATTGTGAATGCAGGTGGATGGCCGGGCTCCAACCCCCCGACATTGCAACCAGATCGCAATCGATGCGTCGTACGCTACCCTGCACCGCGTCAGCGGCGCCATTGAGCGCCATCACATCGACGCCGCGTACACGATTCTTGCCCTGGGTGTCGACGACGACACTGCCGGCAATGATCTCGATGCCCGCATCGCGCACACGTCGCGGCAGATCACCTTCGGGCGCAGCGCGCGGATCGACGACGGCCGCCACCTCGACCCCAGCCGCGGTCAGATCCAGGGCGGTACGGTAGGCGCTGTCATTGTTGCTGAATATCACCGCGCGATTGCCGGGGCGTACCGCGTACCGGTTCACGTAGGTCGACACGCTGGACGCCTGCATGATGCCGGGGCGGTCGTTGTTGCTGAACACCAGTGGGCGCTCGAATGCACCCGCTGCGATCACCACCCGTTTGGCGCGGATGCGCCACAGTCGCTCGCGCGGACCCGTACGCTCGCCCTTGGGCAAATGGTCGCTCAGACGCTCGCAGGCAACCAGGAAGTTGTGATCGTAATAGCCGGTCACCGTCGTGCGCGGCAGCAGTCTGACACCTGCCGATTGCGCCAGCTCGGCGACGACATCCGCGACCCAGGCCGCGCCCGGCGCGCCATCGATCTGCTCGCTGCTGCCCAGCAGGCTGCCGCCGAATTCGGACTGCTCGTCGGCCAGGATCACGCGCGCGCCGGCGCGCGCCGCCGACAGCGCCGCGGTGAGGCCGGCCGGCCCGGCACCGACCACGAGCACATCGCAGTGCGTGTTGCGCTTGACGTAGTCGTCGGGATCGGGCTCGCGCGGCGATACGCCGAAGCCGGAGGCGCGGCGGATGACCGTTTCGTACTTGTGCCAGAAACTGCGCGGCCACATGAAGGTCTTGTAGTAGAAACCGGCCGGTAACAGCCGCGCAAAGCGGCTGGTGACGGACCACAGGTCGCGGTCCACGCTTGGCCAGCAGTTGACACTGGATGCGGCCAGACCGTCGAACAGCTCGACCTGCGTGGCGCGCGCATTGGGAACCGTTTCGGCACCGCTGTCCCACTGCACCAGCGCATTCGGCTCTTCGGCACCGTGACCGATCACGCCACGCGGGCGATGGTACTTCCAGCTGCGCGCGACCACATCGACCCCGTTGGCCAGCAGCGCAGAGGCGAGGGTGTCGCCCTGGAAGCCCTGGTAGGCTTTGCCGTTGAACTGAAAACTGACCGGCCCCTCTCGGTTGATCCGGCCTCCGCTCTGAAGGCGTCGCTGTTGGCTCACTGCTCGTCTCCGGGGGCTTGTTCGCCGACCTTGTAGACGGCGCTGATCTGGTAGCTGACGGTGTCGCGCACGACGTTGAACCAGCGCCGGCAGCCATGCGCGTGGTTCCACTGCTCACGATGGGCGCCACGCGGGTTGGTGCGCATGAACAGGTAATCGGCCCACTCGGCGTCACTCAGCGAATCGGGATCCTTGGGGCGCACGATGTGTGCCTCGCCACCACAGGTGAATTCGCTCTCGTCGCGCGGTCCGCACCAGGGACAATCTATCTGCAGCATCTCGGTATCTCCTCAATTAGTGCGCCACACCGGCGGCCCCATGCTCGTCGATCAGGTGTCCGGTGATGAACCGGTCCAGCGCGAAGGGGGCATTCAGTTCGTGCGGTTCACCACGGGCCAGGGTGTGGGCGAAGACCCAGCCGGAACCGGGTGTCGCCTTGAAGCCGCCGGTCCCCCAGCCGCAGTTGATGAACAGGTTTTCGACCGGCGTCTTGCCGATGATCGGGCAGGCGTCCGGCGTGGTGTCGACGATACCTCCCCATTGGCGGTTCATGCGCACCCGACTGAAAATCGGGAACAGCTCCTTGATCGCCGCGATGGTGCCCTCGATCACCGAGTAGCTGCCGCGCTGACCGTATCCGTTGTAACCGTCGATGCCCGCGCCAATGACCAGGTCGCCCTTGTCGGCCTGGCTGATATAGCCGTGCACGGCATTGGACATCACCACCGTGTCCAGGATCGGCTTGATCGGCTCGGACACCAGCGCCTGCAGCGGGTGGCTCTCGATCGGCATGCGAAAGCCGGCCATGTCGGCGAGCACGCTCGAATTGCCGGCCACCACGATGCCGACCCTGCCGGCGCCGATAGTGCCACGGCTGGTCTCGACACCGACGACCCGGCCGTTTTCGCGCCGAATCCCGGTCACTTCACACTTCTGGATGATATCGACACCGTGCGCATCGGCCGCGCGTGCGAAACCCCAGGCCACGGCATCGTGTCGGGCAACGCCGCCACGAGGTTGGAACGAGGCGCCGAGTATCGGAAAGCGCGCGCTCTTCGAGGTGTTCAGAAAGGGCATGCGCCGTTTGAGCTCAGCGGCGTACACCACCTCACCGTCGACGCCGTTGAGGCGGTTGGCATTGACCCGCCGCTCGATGTCGCGCATGTCCTGCAGGGTATGGCCGAGGTTGTAGACCCCGCGCTGGCTGAACATCAGGTTGTAGTTGAGCTCCTGCGACAGGCCCTCCCACAGCTTCAGCGATTTCTCGTACAGGTGCGCGGCCTCGTCCCACAGGTAGTTGGAACGCACGATGGTGGTGTTGCGCGCGGTGTTGCCGCCGCCAAGCCAGCCCTTTTCCAGCACCGCCACATTGGTGATGCCGTGCTCCTTTGCCAGATAGTAGGCCGTGGCCAGGCCGTGGCCGCCGGCACCGACGATCACCACGTCATAGTGCGACCTGGGCTCCGGGCTGCGCCAGGCGCGCGACCAGTTCTCGTGATAGCTGAGGGCATTGCGTGCCAGGCTGAAAATCGAATATTTACTCATGATTGATCCCTCGTCAGGGCTTCGGGGATGGCTACGCCGTGGTCATCGCCTTCTATCTGCGGTACGCCGTCATCGATACGGTAGTAGTCTCCGGCGCTCTCCACGCAGATATGGGCCGCTGTCACCAGACCTGTCGCACCGTCCAGGCTGCCGGCCATGATGCTGATATGTCCGCCTTCGGCCGGCGCCCAGAACAGGCTCGAACCGCACTGATTGCAAAACCCCCGTCGCGTGTTGTTCGACGATGTGTACCATTGCAGGCCTTTGTCGTCGAGCAGTACCACATCGATGCTGCGCGCCGCCGTAGCGGCGACAAAGTGACCGCTGGTTCGGCGGCATTGGCTGCAGTGACAGGCCACCACGTCGCGCAGCGGTCCCGTTACCTGGTAGCGGACCGCCCCACACAGGCAGCCGCCGCTCGCATGCATAACAGATTCATTCGTCGCCATCGCATCAACCTCCCGCATCAACACTCGATCACATTGACTGCCAGCCCGCCGCGCGCTGTCTCTTTGTATTTGGTCTTCATGTCGGCGCCGGTGTCGCGCATGGTCTTGATGACCTTGTCGAGGGACACGAAGTGCTTGCCGTCGCCGCGCAGTGCGATGCGGGCGGCGTTGATCGCCTTGATGGAAGCCATGGCGTTGCGCTCGATGCAGGGCACCTGCACCAGGCCACCGACCGGATCGCAGGTCAGGCCCAGGTTGTGCTCCATGCCGATCTCGGCGGCATTCTCGACCTGCTCGGGGGTACCGCCGAGCACCTCGGCCAGCGCGCCCGAGGCCATGGAGCAGGCCACACCGACCTCTCCCTGGCAGCCGACCTCGGCACCTGAAATGGAGGCGTTCTCCTTGTACAGGATGCCGATCGCGGCTGCGGTCAGCAGGAAGCGGACCACACCCTCATCGCTCGAGGTGGAGACGAAGCGATCGTAATAGTGCAGCACCGCCGGAATGATGCCGGCCGCACCGTTGGTCGGTGCGGTGACCACACGCCCGCCGGCCGCGTTTTCCTCGTTGACCGCCAGTGCATACAGGTTGACCCAGTCGAGCACGGTCAGGGGATCTCTCAGCGCAGCCTCCGGCCTGGCGTTCAGTTTGCGGCAAAGCTCGGCCGCGCGGCGCTTGACTCTCATATTGCCCGGCAGCACACCCTCAGTGCGACAGCCACGTTGCACGCAGGCCTGCATCACGGCCCAGATATTGAGCAGGCTCTCGCGGATCTCGGCCTCACTGCGCCAGACCTTCTCGTTCTCAAGCATGATGCCGCTGATCGGCAGGCCGGTTTCCTCGCACAGTGCGAGCAGCTCGGCACCGGTCCTGAAGGGAAAAGGCAGTGGCGTATCGTCGACCTTCAGCAGGTCGGCACCGGCCGCCGCCTCATTGACCACAAAGCCACCGCCGACCGAGTAGTAGACGCGACTGCTTAACCGTTGCTTGTCCGCGTCGTAGGCTTCGAAACGCATCCCGTTGGGGTGGTAGGGCAGCGACTTGCGCCGGTGCATGATCAGGTGAATGCTCTCGACAAAAGGTAGCGGGCGTTTGCCGAGCAGGCGCAGTTCGCCGCTCGAACGAATCGCCGCCAGGCGCTCTTCCACCCCATCGGTATCGACTGTCTCCGGATCCTCGCCCTCGAGCCCCAGCAACACCGCCTTGTCCGAACCGTGCCCTTTGCCGGTCGCGCCCAGTGAGCCGAACAGTTCCACCCGGACACTGCCGCAGGCATCGAGCTTGCCGTCACGTTCGAGACCGGTGACGAACTGCCGCGCGGCACGCATCGGTCCCACGGTGTGGGAACTCGAGGGGCCGATGCCGATCTTCAGGAGATCAAAAACGCTGATGGCCATTTTGCCGACTCCAGCTGTCGATGCCGGGCGCTCCCCAGTGAGGATGTGCGCCGGCTCAGCCATAGACCGGGAACCGCCGGCACAGATCGACGACCTGCCCGCGCACACGCTCGATCACAGCCTCGTCGGCGATGTTGTCAAGCACGTCGCACATCCAGCCCGCCAGCGCCTCCACCTCGGCAATGCCGCAGCCGCGGGTTGTCACCGCGGGTGTACCCACCCGGATGCCGCTGGTGACGAAGGGTGACTGCGGATCGTTCGGCACCGCGTTCTTGTTGACTGTGATGTGGGCCCGGCCAAGCGCGGCATCCGCCTCCTTGCCGGTCAGGCCCTGCTCGACCAGGTCGACCAGGAACAGGTGATCGTCGGTGCCTCCCGATACGACTTTGTAGCCTCGCTTCTGGAACACGTCAGCCATCGCGCGGGCATTGTCCAACACCTGCCCCTGGTAGCTGCGGAACTCCTCTGACATGGCCTCTTTCAGTGCCACCGCCTTGGCGGCAATCACATGCATCAGGGGGCCGCCCTGGATACCGGGAAACACGGTGGAGTCCAGCTTTTTCGTGAGTTCCGCATTGGCACGGGCCAGGATCAGGCCGCCGCGTGGCCCGCGCAGGGTCTTGTGGGTCGTGGTGGTGACGACATCGGCGATCGGCACCGGGTTTGGATAGCACCCGGCCGCGACCAGACCCGCCACATGCGCCATATCGACAAAGAGATAGGCGCCAACCTCGTCGGCGATAGCACGAAAACGCTGCCAGTCGACGACCCGAGAATAGGCCGAGAAACCGGCTACGATCATCTTCGGCTTGTGCTCACGGGCCAGTTCTTCGACCTGCGCATAGTCGATCTCGCCGGTCGACTCGTCCAGGCCGTACTGCACCGCGTTGTAGATCTTGCCGGAAAAGTTCGGCTTGGCGCCATGGGTCAGGTGGCCGCCATGGGCCAGGCTCATGCCGAGCACTGTGTCGTGCGGCTGCAGCAGTGCCATATAGACGGCGGCATTGGCCTGCGAGCCGGAATGCGGTTGCACGTTGGCATAGTCCGCGCCGAACAGCGCGCAAGCACGCTGGATCGCCAGGCGCTCGGCCTCGTCGACAAATTCGCAACCGCCATAGTAACGCTTGCCGGGATAGCCCTCGGCGTACTTATTGGTGAGCACCGAGCCTTGTGCCTCCAGCACGCGCGGACTGGTGTAGTTCTCCGACGCGATCAGCTCGATGTGCTCTTCCTGGCGCCGGAGCTCGTTCTGCATGGCTGTCCACAACTCGTCGTCGAAGCCTGCGATCTGATCAGACTGCTGGAACATGCGTCTCTCCTCAAGTGCACACACCCCTGCGCCCAGCAGGCACGGGGGACTCTTTCGGGCAAGCTTACTGTGAAGGCATCGGCTGGCTTTATCGCTCACGACGCGGTCTTGTCTTGGCGCGACTGCGTGACAGATTCCGCTGGCGGCGGTAATTCACACTCGGCGCGGAAGGTGGTATTGCGCTTACCCTGTAGGTTGCTTTGGCTGCGTAGCGGGTAGCTATAGCTGGGAGACCGGCTCTCCTTCACCGCTTCCTGCAAGGACCTGTGGCAGGCTCATCCAGGGCCTCGTCCGATCCGGGATTTCCCGCCGGCCAACGAGGCGCAACGGTTGCGCCTCGCGTGGAAACCGCGCCCACATCGCCTGGAAGGTTTCACCGCTCACCGGGTGATGCTCGCTGCCCGCGATCTCGGCCAGGGGGCGCAGCACGAAGGCGTAGCGCTCGATGTCACTGTGCGGCAGGCGGATTCCCTCGACCCTGCCATGCCAGCTGCCGAACAGCAGCAGGTCGAGATCCAGGGTGATACGCGATCCGGTCGTTCCATCACGCCGCCGTCCAAACTCCGCCTCGATGCGACGCAGATGCCTCCTGACCTGGGTTGCGGAATCCGTTGTGTCGAAGCCCACCACCAAATTAAGAAACTCTCCGGAAAATCCATTGACTGCACCGCTGGCGTACGCCGATGACCATCGGACGCGTCGATAACAGCGTTGCAGCGCGCTCAAGGCGGCGTGGATATGAAACTCGCGTTGATGATTGCTGCCGATGCCGACATAGACTCTGGTCATCGATCTCTCCAGTTGCCGAAACGAGGACCGACTGGTCCTGGGTCAGGATAGCCAGCGGGGCTACTCGTCAACCCTCTGCAAGCGACACTCAACTTGTCGGGAGCGACCCTGTGCGGTATTGCACGAATTTCATTCCGGAGCGGACCTGCACGTTGGGACTCGTGTTTAATATATATAGAGTGTTGTGGAGCCCCTGGATTATCTGAACGGTTGAAAGCAAGGCGAAATACACACTGCTTCACTTCTCGTACGCATTAAATTCTGGGCGCATTCTTCCGAGTTTCCCTGGCGTCGCATGCAACAGGAATATCGAGATTTCGGATTCCGACTGCAGTGACAAGGTACCTTATATCCCAAGCAGAAGCTTACGGTGTCGCTCAGTGGGAATTCTGTGTCGCCATCGGATAACCTCGTTATCCCACTATACCGCTAGGCTTTTTACAGCCTCATCCGTGTGTCGATCCCGTGATGCGGCAACAACAAACAGCGCACCCATCCTGAGAGGGGTCGGGAATGAGCGCAAAGCAGAGTAATACTATCCAGAGGAGAGTGTGGTGAATGAAGCGGAAAATATCGACTATGAGGTAGGGCAGGACAATGTCCAGATTATCGGGTTGGATGTTCACAACCCGGTATTCGGCATATCCGCCCTACTGATAGTCGCCTTTGTGGTATTCGTCCTTATCTTTCAGGACAGTGCAGCAACGATGTTTGGCGACTTGCGCAAGTGGCTGACATCAACCTTTGACTGGGTGTTCATGATCGCAGGCAACATCTTTGTGCTGTTCTGCATTGTTCTCGCGCTCTCACCATTGGGCAAGATACGCATCGGTGGAAAAGGTGCTAAACCCGAATTCTCTTATTCGGGCTGGTTCGCGATGCTGTTCGCCGCCGGCATGGGTATCGGCCTGATGTTCTTCGGTGTGCTCGAGCCGGTCTATCACTTTCAGAACCCACCGCTCGGACTTGGCACCGGAGACCAGGAGGCGGCACGCTCGCTGGCCATGGCCGCGACCATCTTCCACTGGGGCCTGCATCCCTGGGCGATCTACGCTGTCGTGGGCCTGTCGTTGTCCTTCTTCTGTTTCAGCCGCGGTCTGCCGCTGACCATACGTTCGGCCTTTTACCCGCTTTTCGGTAACGCCGTGTGGGGCTGGTTTGGTCATGTAATCGATACCCTTGCGGTGTTCGCGACCCTGTTCGGTCTTGCCACCTCGCTGGGTCTCGGTGCCAATCAGGCCTCGGCCGGGCTTGAATATCTGTTCGGGCTGCCGGCCACAGATACAGTGAAGGTCCTGCTCATTCTCGGCATCACCTCGATGGCCCTCACCTCGGTGGTGGCCGGTCTCGAGGCCGGCGTCAAGCGCCTGAGTGAGATCAACATGCTGCTCGCGCTGACACTGCTCATCTTCGTCATCGCCGTCGGTCACACTCTGGACGTCCTTACCGGCTTCTTCAGCGGCCTGGGCAGCTATCTCGAAAACCTGGTACCTTTGAGCAACTGGATCGGTCGTGAAGACACCGACTTCCTGCATGGCTGGACGACCTTCTACTGGGCCTGGTGGATCTCCTGGTCACCGTTCGTCGGTATGTTCATCGCGCGCATCTCCAAGGGTCGTAGCGTGCGCGAATTCATCCTCGCCGTACTGATTGTTCCGACGCTGGTCAGCGTACTGTGGATGAACGCCTTCGGCGGCACGGCACTGAGCGAGTTCATCGAAACCGGATACACCGGCGTGGTTGAAACCGTGACCAACTGGCAGCCCGAGCTGTCGCTTTACAAGATGCTCGAACCCCTGCCGCTGACGACGATCACATCCGCACTCGGCGTCATCCTGGTCATCGTGTTCTTCGTCACCTCGTCGGATTCGGGTTCGTTGGTGGTCGATACCATCACCGCCGGCGGCAAGATCGAAGCGCCCGTCGCGCAGCGTGTCTTCTGGTGTCTCCTCGAGGGCCTGGTCGCGATCGCCCTGCTACTCGGGGTCTCAGTCTCTTTAAGGGACTTATGGCTGAACGGAGGAGCCAGTGACATGGATCCAGTAAACCCACATAAAGACAACAAGGGAGAGTAAGATGAGTAGACTCATTTTAGTCGCGGTCGATGGCTCGGAGCACTCAAAGAAGGCGCTTCAACTGGCCTGCGAACTGGCCTCGAAACTCGATGGCAAACTGCATCTGGTACACGTTGCACAGACACCGCATCAGGACAAAACGCTGGTGCTGGGGGCAGCCTCTGTCACCGTCCATGCCTCGCGCGCCGAACTGGAGAAGGTGGGCCATAAGGTTCTAGATGCCGCCAAACAGCTGATGGCAAAGACCGGTTGCGATCAGTTCGAGGCAGAGGTGCTGTCCGGCAATCCAGCTAAAGCGATCATCAAGGCCGCGACCGACAGGAAGGCCGACATGATCGTGATGGGCAGCCGCGGCCTGAGCGATTTCGAGGGCCTGATGCTGGGTAGCGTTTCGCACAAGGTCAATCAGTTCGCGCCCTGCACTTGTGTATTCGTAAAGTAGCGGCTCGTGTGTCACAGGTCGTCTCGCGACGACCTGTGATCGACTCGCCCAGGCCACCAGTCTCTTCATCCCGTGCGAAGAGATGTTTATATACCATTAGAGACAAGAGAATGAAGACATTGATAAAAAAATCATATCCGTTGCGACTCCCCGCCACTGGACTCCTGGTTAGTGCTGTACTGGCCAGTGTGCCGCTCGGCCAAGCCATGGCAGCATCCGACGATATTCTGTTCGAGGGCGAAAGTTTCGGATCGCTGAAGATCGGCGGCGCCATGCGCGCCAACTATGCCGTCGGCGATTACGGTGACAAGACCGGCGCGCCATCCCGAGCCTGGGATGACTACGGCAATTTCAGTCTCGATACCTTCCGTATCAACGCCGACTACACGAACGGGTCCTACATCGGGAAACTGGAGTATCGCTTCTACAACGGCTACAACTTCCTGCACACCGGCTGGCTGGGCTACAACTTCGAAGACAAGAGCCAGTTGCAGGTAGGTGTTAACCGTGTTCCATTCGGTCCCGGCGCTTATGGGGTATCGCAAAGCTGGTTCTTCGATCAGCACTACTATGTCGGCCTGTCCGATGACATGGATCTCGGTGTCAAGTACACGAAGCCACTCGGTGACTGGACGTTCGATCTCGCTTATTACATTTCGGATGAAGGCACCTACGCCGGCAACTCCAATGACAGTGCACGCTACTCGTATGACGTGGTGAACGAGAGCGGCAATGGCTACGAGGAGCGAAACCAGGTCAACATCCGCGGCATCTACAAGTTTCCTGACGCAGCGGTCGATACGGCGCTCGGCTTCTCCGTCGAATACGGCCAGCTCGACAGCCAGGGTCCGCAGGATGACGGCAGCCACTCGGCCGCATCCGTGCATATGATCAACAAGTGGGACAATTTCACGCTCGCATCGCAGCTCACCTACTTCAGTTACGACGTCGATGCGGCTCAACCACTTGGAACCGATACCCTTGTGCAGTTCGGCGCCTATGACTTCCCGAACACCGTGGCGGCCAAGGGCATAATCCCCGCAGTCTCTCTGAGCTACTACCTTGAAACACCGAAGGTCGCCTGGCTTGACTATATCGTCCCCTATATCGAATACAGCTCGATCTTGAAAGACGAAAGCGGCTTCAATGACAGCCAGCTGATAACCCTCGGCGCCGCCTGGGCGCATGGCGGATGGTATATCTACACCGACCTCGCCTTCTCCACCGGCAACGAGTTTGTCGGCGGAGAAACGACCTACGGCGATCGTCTCGGCGCCAATGCCGACGACGACAGCCAGACCCGTTTCAACATCAACTTCGGCTACTATTTCTGATCCCGCCGTGACGACAACGCGGTTCCCGCCCCGGATCCACTCCGGGTGCGCGGACCGCGTCCGGTCGTTCCCTGTCGCAGACTAAGTCTACAGACCATGTGGTGTCGCCAGGAGAATCACTTCAGGTGAGCATGCCGATGATGCCTGTCGGTTGACGACAGCCTATCGAGACAAGGGATAAGTGAAGGCGGAAAGCCTGGGTTATTGCGGGTTTTTCATTTTCGGGGTGTTAAGCCGAAAAATCCCCCCACAAGGTCTGAATCGCTGCAATCGCCGCCAGAGGTGCCGTCTCCGTGCGCATCACGCGCGGGCCGAGGCGGATGCCGGTGTAGCCCTGGGCCTTGGCCAGTTTGCGCTCTTCGCTACTGAGGCCGCCTTCCGGACCGACCAGGATGGTGACGCCCTCCTTGGGCTTCTTCAGATCCTGCAGGGTCTTGTTGCTGCGGTGGTCCAGCAGCAGGGCAGTGCCGTTGTTGTGCTTCATGACGGCGGCGCCGACTTCGAGCGGGGTGTCGAGGCGGGGCAGTCGGCAGCGTCCCGACTGTTCGCAGGCATTGACGATGATCTTGCCCCAATGGTCCATGCGGCTGGCCGTCTTCTTCTCATTGAGCTTGACCACGCAGCGCTTGGTGAAGACCGGGGTGATGCGGGTGGCGCCCAGTTCGGTGGCCTTCTGCAGGGCGAAGTCCATACGCTCGCCGCGTGAAATGCCGATCAGCAGATGGATATCGAGCTTGGGCGCGGGTTCTTCGTAAACCAGCTTGCGCAGTACCGCGGTGGTGCCGTGCTTGCCGATCTGGCCGAGCGTGGCGGCGAACTCCAAACCGTCGTTGAAGAGGTTGACACTGTCGCCCGCCTGCATGCGCAGGACGTGGTGGAGGTGGTGGGAGGAGTCCTCTTCGAGGGTGATTTCAGCGCCGGTATCGAGCGGCTGATCGGTATAGACGCGCTGGATTCTCATGGTCAGGTGGCGACGCCTTCAGCTCCTTCGGTGGTTTGCGTTTTGACTGCCGCACGTGCGGCAACCCGTTTGTCGATAAGGTTTTTTACCATGATCAGCAGGCCAAGACCAATAAAGGCGCCGGGGGGCAGGATGGCGATCAGCATGCCGGGGAAGTCTTCAATCTTCAACGACAGGCCCCGGGCCGCTTCGCCGAACATCAGGTGTGCCTGGTCGAACAGGGTGCCTTGGCCGATCAGCTCCCGCATACTGCCGAGGGTGACCAGGACCAGGGTGAAGCCGATGCCGATGCTGAGGCCGTCGACCAGCGAGCGCAAAAAGCTGTTCTTCGAGGCAAAGGCCTCGGCGCGGCCGATGATGGCGCAGTTGGTGACGATCAGCGGGATGAAGATGCCGAGGATCTTGTGCAATTCGTGGAAGTAGGCGTTCATGCCCAGTTCGATGGCGGTGACGAAGGAGGCGATGACCATGACGAAGACCGGCAGACGTACTTCGGGCCGTACCAGATTGCGGATCAGCGAGACAGTGCCGTTGGAGGCGGTGAGCACGGCGGTGGTGGCCAGGCCGAGGCCCAATCCGTTGATCGCGGTATTGGTGACCGCCAGCAGGGGGCAGAGGCCGAGCAGGGCGACCAGCGCCTGGTTGTTGTTCCAGAGGCCGTCGGTGACGATGGTGCGGTAACTGGTGTCGGCCATGGGTCAGCTCCGAGGGTATCTGGCAAGGATGGGATGTCCAGAGTGAGCGGTCACTCGCGTCTGGTTGCGGCATGCATAGGGATGCATCACTCAGCCCTCCGCCGTTACGCCGTCGCTGGCGGCGGTTTTGTCGTAGAGGGCATCACGATGCTCTTTCACGTAGAGCAGCGTCTTTCTCACTGCGGTGACGATGGAGCGGGGTGTTATGGTGGCGCCGGTGAACTGGTCGAAGACGCCGCCGTCGCGCTTTACCTTCCACTTCTCCAGGGGCGGATTGCCCAGCGACTTGCCGGTAAAGCTGTAAATCCAGTCTGAGCGGCTCTCATCCACTTTGTCACCGAGCCCCGGGGTCTCCTTGTGGCTGATGACCCGGACGCCGCCCAGGATGCCGTCGTAGCGTACCGCCACCAAAAGTTTGATCGGCCCACTGTAACCGTTGGGCACCACGGTGGTGAGCACGGCGGCCACCGGCTGTCCCTGCAAGCGGCCCCGGTAGACAGTGGTGACCGGGGCGCCGAGCTGTTCCGGGTCGCTGACTTGCAGGGTGTCGAGGGCGATGTCGTTGTCGATGGTCGCCTTCGGCACCAGGGCATAGAGGTTGCGCAGCAGCGTCTCGCGCTCATTGGCGGCGATGCGCTCCTTGGTCGCCTGGTGGGTGAAGGCGACCAGGGAGGTGCCGGCGATGGCGAATATCGCCAGGATTCCGGCGGCAATCAGGATGGGCAGCCGCCTAGCCATTCTTCACCCCTCCGTGGCCATAAACACGCGGGCGGGTGTAGTAGTCGATGGTCGGTGCCGCCATGTTCATCAGCAAAACCGCGAAGGCCACCGCATCGGGATAGCCGCCCCAGGTGCGGATGATGTAGACCAGCACGCCGATGGACACCCCGTAGATCAGCTGCCCCATGCGGGTGGTGCAGGCAGTGACCGGGTCGGTGGCGATGAAGAAGGCGCCGAGGATGGCTCCGCCACTGAAGACGTGGAACAGGGGGAAGGGATAGTTCTCGGGGTCGAAGAGCCAGAACAGGGCGGCCATGCCGGCCAGACCCGCAAAGAAGGCGAGTGGAATCTGCCAGGTGATGGTGCGCTTGTAGACCATCCAGATCCCACCCATCAGGAACCAGTTGCCGATCCACTCCCAGCCCCGGCCGCCGAAGTCGCCCCACAGGGGGCTCTGGCGGATCTCGCTGATCATCTGGTTCATGTCGAGCTTGGTGCGCATCTCGTCCAGCGGCGTGGCCATAGTGATGGCATCTAGGCTCAGGCCGTCGGGCATGATGCCGGCGAACTTGATGCTTAGGATCTGGCCCAGGGTCAGGGATTGATCGGTCAGCAGGGCAGGGGGCAGCCAGCTGGTCATCTGCACCGGGTAGGAGATCAGCAGCAGCACATAGGCCGCCATGGCCGGATTGAAGGGGTTGTAGCCGAGTCCGCCGTACATCTGCTTGACCATGATGATGGCGAAGACCATGCCCAGCACCACCAGCCACCAGGGCAACAGGGGCGGGACGGCGACGGCGAAGAGCAACGCGGTGACGGTGGCGCTGAGATCGAACAGGGGCGGCAGTACGGGACGCTTGCGCAGTTTCATCACCAGCGCCTCGCAGGCCAGCGCCGAGGCGACCGCCAGCACGATGTTGAATGCCACGCCCCAGCCGAAATAGAAGATCAGGGCGATGGTCCCCGGGATCAGGGCCAGCACCACCTGCAGCATCACCTTGTCGACCCGGTTGGGGCGGCCGGTATGGGGTGAGGTGTGGGTCTGGAATTCCATCAGGGTTGCCGCTCCGTCTCGTTTTCCGTCTCGGCCTGGGCCGCCTTGCGGCGCTGCTCGACGGCCTCGATCTTGGCTTGCTGCGCAGGCGTCAGGTTGTCGATGTTCTTCGGCTGGGTCTGTTGCCTGGCCTTCTTCTCGGCGGCGCGCTTCATAGCTGCTTCGATGGCGGCCTGTTTGCTCGCTTTGTCGTCAGTGCCCGCTTTGGCGGCCTTCTTCGCTGGCGGTTTCTTGCCGAGGGCCTCCTTTTTCTTGCGCAGGTTGGCCTTGCGTTCTGCCTCCAGGCGCTCGAGGCGGGCGATACGGGCATCGTGGCGCTGTTTGGCATGCTCCGCCTCGCGACGCTCCTGCTCCTGGGCCCAGCTCTCGTGCTTGGCGTAGCGGTAGTACTGCACCAGCGGGATGTGCGAGGGGCAGACATGGGAGCAGCAGCCACACTCGATGCAGTCGAAGAGGTTGTAGTCCTGCACCTTCTCCAAGTCCTTGGCCCGGCTGTACCAGTACATCTGCTGGGGCAGCAGATGGGCCGGGCAGACGTCGGCGCAGCGGCCGCAGCGGATACAGGCCTGGGCCGGCTCGGGGCGGGGCGCCTCCTGCGGTGTGGGGCAGAGCAGGCAGTTGGCGCCCTTGGTGATCGGGATGCTGTCGCTGGTCAGGTCGAAGCCCATCATGGGGCCGCCCAGGATCAGCTGCTGCGGGTTGTCCTGGTAGCCGCCGGCCTGGGCGATCAGGTCGCTGGCCAGGGTGCCGATCAGGGCCTCGAAGTTACCCGGCTCCCGGATGCCCTCGCCGGTGAGGGTGACCAGACGTGAGATCAGCGGTTTGCCCTCCAGCACCGCATCGGCGATGGCGGCGGCGGTAGCCACGTTGTGGCAGATCACGCCGACCTGGGCCGGCAGGCCGGAGCTGGGCACCTCGCGGCCGGTGAGGATGCGGATCAGCTGCTTCTCACCGCCGCTGGGGTAGAGGGTGGGGATGCGGATCACTTCGATCGGTTCATCGTCCCGGACCAGGTTGTGCAGGGCCAGGATCGCCTCCGGCTTGTTGTCCTCGATGGCGATCAGGCACTCCTCGCTCTGCAGCATGTGCTGCAGGATGCGCACCCCCTCCATGACCTGTTCGGGCCGGTCCTGCATCAGGCGGTCGTCGCAGGTGATATAGGGCTCGCACTCGGCGCCGTTGATGATCAGGGTTTTGATCGGCTTACCCGGATTGAGTTTCACCGCGGAGGGGAAGGTGGCTCCGCCCATGCCGACGATACCGGCCTCGCGGATACGCTGACGCAGGGTCCGGGCGTCAGCCCGCAGATAATCGGCGATGGGGGCGGGCAGTTCCGCCCACTCGTCCTTGCCGTCGGATTCGATCACGATACAGGGACCGGGCAGGCCGGAGGGATGGGGAATCGGCTGGTCGCCGATCTCGACCACGGTACCCGAGGTGGGGGCGTGCAACGGGGCTGTCACCGGTGCTGGCGAGTCGGCGATCTTCTCTCCCTTGAGCACCCGCTGACCCAGCTCCACCAGGGGATGGGCGGGGTCGCCGATATGCTGATGCAGCGGCAGGATGAGCCGTTTCGGTAGTTCGGCCTGACGGGTCGGCAGTTCCAGGGAGAGTTGCTTGTGGTCGGGCAGGTGGAGACCACCGTGAAAGGTCCACAGTTCCCGGGAGCGGCCTCGCTTAGCTTCGACGTACATGGATCAATTCGTGTGCGCTGAGATCGGTTCCTGGCCGCTCGTGGGGAAGGGCCAGCGCCAATTGTCGGTGGTTTCGGGGATCGGATGCATCTCGATGCAGTCGACCGGACAGGGGGGGAGGCAGCGTTCGCAGCCGGTACACTCCGACTCGATCACCACATGCATCTGCTTGGCGGCGCCGATGATGGCGTCCACCGGGCAGGCCTGCAGGCACAGCGTGCAGCCGATGCACTCCTGCTCCCGGATCAAGGCCACCGACTTGGGCTTGGGCTCGGCGGCCTCGGCATCGAGCGGTACCGGATCGCGGCCGAGCAGATCGGCCAGCGCCACCATGGTCGCCTCGCCCCCCGGCGGGCAGCGGTTGATCTCCACCTCGCCGCTGGCGATCGCCTCGGCATAGGGGCGGCAGCCGGCAAAGCCGCACTGACCGCACTGGGTCTGGGGCAGGATCTTTTCGATCTGGTCGGTGATCGGATCCCCCTCCACATGGAAGCGGATGTTGGCGTAGCCGAGCAACAGGCCGAATACGGTGGCAAGGGCGGTGATGGCGAGAATGGCGATCAGCATGGTGTCCCCATCCTCATGTGGCCACCAGGCCGGCAAAACCCATGAAGGCCATCGACATCAGACCGGCGGTGATGAGGGCTATGGCGTTGCCCTGCAGCGGCTCCGGCACGTCGGCCACCGCCACCCGCTCGCGCACCGCGGCGAACAGCACCAGCACCAACGAGAAACCGGCGGCGGCACCGAAGCCGTAGAGCCCCGATTCGATGAAACCGTGCTGCTCCTGGGTATTGAGCAGGGCTACACCCAGTACGGCACAGTTGGTGGTGATCAGGGGCAGGAAGATGCCCAGCACCTGGTAGAGCATGGGGCTGGTCTTGTGCATCACCATCTCGGTGAACTGCACCACCACGGCGATGACCAGGATGAAGGCGATGGTGCGCAGGTACTCGATACCGAGCGGTACCAGCATGTATTCGTTGACCAGGTAGGAACAGAGGGAGGAGAGGGTCAGCACGAAGGTGGTCGCCAGGCCCATGCCGGTGGCGGTCTCCAGCTTGCGCGAGACGCCCATAAAGGGGCAAATCCCGAGGAACTTCACCAGGACGAAGTTGTTCACCAGCACGGTGCTGATCAGAATGAGGGCGTACTCTTGCATGAAAAACCGGTATAAAAATGAATCCACTAAGGATAAGCGGCCATCCGGCGGCTTACAACTTGTCTCTGGAGTGGAATAGTGCATGTTCTTTGGTGTCCGGGGCATTGACAAGCCGCAACCCAGCCTTCTCGTGGCTAAGATCGACTATCCCGCCTGAGTGGCTATCGTGCTAGGCTTTGGGCTACCTGCGCTGTCGTAGCATGGGGATTTCCCGACCCTCTGAGGTTTGATCTCCCGTTGCTAGCGCAAGAGCCAATAACAAGTCGACAAACCGGCTGGTCTCCCGTCCGGGAATCCGCCGAATAAAACACCAAAGAAGAAGAGGACGCCCATGAAACTAGAGTCACTGGCCCTGCACGCCGGCTACAGCTCCGAGCCCACCACCAAGGCCGCGGCGGTACCGATCTACCAGACCACCTCCTACACCTTCGACGACACCCAGCACGGCGCCGACCTGTTCGACCTGAAAGTGGTGGGTAACATCTATACCCGCATCATGAACCCCACCACCGCGGTGCTGGAACAGCGACTGACCGAGATGGAGGGCGGTATCGGCGCTCTGGCCGTGGCATCCGGTATGGCGGCCATCACCTACGCCATCCAGTGCATCGCCGTGAGCGGCGACAATATCGTCAGCACCAGTCAGCTCTACGGCGGCACCTATAATCTCTTTGCGCACACCTTTCCGCGTCAGGGCATCGAGGTGCGCATGGCCTCCTTCGACGACTACGCGAAAATGGAGAGTCTGATCGATGACAGAACCAAAGCGCTCTTCTGCGAGTCGATCGGCAACCCGGCTGGCAATGTGGTGGATCTGGAAAAACTGGCGGAGATCGCCCACCGACACGGTCTCCCACTGATTGTCGACAATACGGTGGCGACGCCCTATCTCTGCCGCGCCTTCGACCACGGCGCCGACATCATCGTGCACTCCCTGACCAAGTACATCGGCGGCCACGGCACCTCCATCGGCGGCATCATCGTCGACTCGGGCAGGTTCGACTGGGTGGCCAACAAGGCACGCTTCCCCATGCTCAACGAGCCCGACCCCTCCTACCACGGGGTGGTCTACACCGAGGCCCTGGGCCCGGCGGCCTATATCGCCCGCTGCCGGGTGGTGCCCCTGCGCAATACCGGCTCGGCGATCTCGCCCACCAACGCCTTCCTTATCATGCAGGGACTGGAGACCCTGGGCCTGCGTATGGAGCGCCATTGCGAAAATGCCCTGGCCGTGGCCGACTATCTGAAACAGCATCCCCAGGTGAAGTGGGTCAATTACGCGGCGCTGCCGGAGAGCCCGCATTACGACCGCTGTCAGAAGATCACCAAGGGTCTGGCCTCCGGTATCCTCAGCTTCGGCATCGAAGGCGGGATCGAGGCGGGTGCCCGCTTCATCGACGCCCTGCAGATGATTCTGCGCCTGGTCAATATCGGCGATGCCAAGTCGCTCGCCTGCCATCCTGCCTCCACCACCCATCGACAGCTCAACGAGGAGGAACTGAAGACCGCCGGTGTCAGCGCCGACATGGTGCGGCTCTCCATCGGTATCGAGCATGTGGACGACATCATCGCCGATATCAGTCAGGCGCTGGAGGCGGCAAAGGATTGAGGGGGTAGGCGGGAGAGAAGTGGAGAACGGCCGCCTGCAGCTGACGTCGTCGGGATAGGGCCGATGGGGGAGCGTCTGGGCGCATCGATAACCTGTCGGCTTGGGGTGGAAGAGCATAAGGCTGCGAGGTGTTCCCACTGCAGACGTGCAATCAAGCGTGCGAATATGGCCTGGGCAAGGCTGCGGATGCCTGCGCACGCCATCATTGCCACATGCACTGACCAATGCGCGAAGCTCAAATGGTTATGCCGGTATCTGGCTCGATTGGCGGTACCGGAGTAACGCTTGTCGCTCACTCCCCATGGAGACATCCTCTGCCAGTTGAAACCGCTTATGTCAGCGGCGCGGCATGTGTGTGCTTCATGCCCCTGGGCTTTACCTCGTGATTGGTATCATTGATGCCGAAGTCGCGAGTCGATCTGGCACGATTCCACCTGACTCGGCAATACAGTTCTCTGATTAGATCGAAAACCGAAGAATAACTAATAACTCAAGTGTTGATAATGGCGCTATTTTGCTATTTCAATCGGGATTTTTCGTGATTCTATAAGATTATTTTATCCACTAAATAGCCCTATAAAGTATGAGTAACTGCAGCCGCTGAGAAGGGTAGATCAGAGGAGAGAGAAGAGGAGATTGATCAGAGGAATTAGATAGGATGTCGCCCCCCCATCGTGCCAGTTCGTAGTACAAAATTTGTTGTGATGGGTTGTGTTGATAACAGTCGTCGGACTTGCCGACGATTTCGCTGCACTATTGAGGTCCAGGCGATGACAACTTCCAAACATGTCCTTTCTGGATTCATTTTCCAGATCCTGCTGTTCTGCATTCTTCTTTATAGTGGCCTTGTCGCCGCTGCCAATCCGCACGCTGAAGCTGGCCATGCCCCACATTGGGGTTATACGGGTGCTTCCGGCCCGGCCGGATGGCATAGCTTATCTGAAGAGTATGTGCTGTGCGGCAGTGGGAAACGCCAGTCCCCGGTGAATATCTGGAATGAAGTTCCGGCCGACTTATATCATTTGCAGTTTCACTATCAGTCTATTCCGCTGCTTGTGCTGAACAATGGGCATACGCTGCAAGCCAATTACAACACCGTAGGTACAGAGGAGACTGTCACCATTGGCGGCAAACCCTATCCAGTACAGAGCAAGCCTGCATATGACAGCACGTTAATGCTGGGTGATGTGCCCTATCGACTTCTTCAGTTCCATTTTCATACTCCCAGTGAGCATGCGCGCAATGGACGGCGGTATGCCATGGAAGTCCATCTCGTGCATAAGAGTGCCGACGGGAACCTGGCTGTTGTGGGTGTGTTGTTCGAGCGGGGAAAAGAGAATCCGGTACTGAAAAAGGTACTCGACAATGTTTCAGGTAATCTCAACGAGGTTAAGTTAGTTCAAGGAGTCACGATTAACGCTGCTGATTTGCTGCCTGATGACCGCCGGGTATTTCACTATAGCGGATCTTTGACCACGCCGCCCTGCAGCGAGAACGTCAACTGGTTTCTGATGACGGCTCCGATGGAAGTATCGGACAAACAAGTCAAGCAGTTCGAAAACTTGCTGGGCAAAAATGCCCGTCCGCTGCAACCCATGAATTGGCGATCGATGCTGATCTCCGAATAAAACTAATTTCGCTGGGAGTATTGTCATGAAAAACCTACTCAACAATATGTCATTGAAAGCCAAGCTAATGGGTTTTGCGAGCGTCCTGCTTGGCTTGTTGGTAATCAGTTCAATCTATTCAATCTACGCGATGAAGAGCATAGGCGGTGAGTTGTTCGCCATTGCGGAAGAGGATATTCCACTGACGGAAAAAGTCGCCGTGATCACGACGCATCAATTGGAGCAGGCGGTGCAATTTGAACGCGCTCTGCACTATGGCACGGTTTTGAAAGCTGATGATTCGGCAGTACCTCGTTTCCGCGAAGCGCTAAAGGCCTTTGATGAAGGCACGGAAAGCATCGAAGCGGAGCTTCAGCAAGCGGATCAAATTGTCGAAGAGGCCTTGAGCCGTAGCTCAGGCGATGAGCAACAGGAGTTTGCAGCAATTCGTGAAGCGTTGAAATCTATTGAAAGCGCTCATAAAGAGTATGTATCGAATGCCCACAATGTCTTTATTGCCTTCACAGAAGGCAAAACACATCAGGCTGAAGAGCTGGCCGAAAATGTAGAGCATGAAGAAGAAAACATCGATACATCACTCGAGCGCATGTTGGATCAGATCGGTCAGTTTACCGAAGAGAGTGGTCGGCGTGCTGAGACTCATGAGCAATCATCACTTGTCGTTCTCGGCATCATTGCGCTGATCAGTATCGTCATCGGATTTGTTGTCAGCAGTATATTCGCAAGCTTCATTGTGAGCGCGATTCGCAAGGCAACGGTGATTGCATCCGGTGACCTTACTCAGGACATCAAAGTTGACAGTCGTGATGAAATTGGTGAACTGCTCACTGCGATCAATGGTATGCGCGTGAAATTGCTCGATATGCTCTCGGATATATCTGAAACCACAGAACAGTTGTCAACCGCCTCCGAAGAGATGTCGTCGATAACGGTACAGACCAGCGAAACCATCCAAGCTCAGCGGTCGGAGACAGAGCAGGTGGCAACTGCGATGAACGAAATGACGGCAACGGTGCAAGATGTTGCTGTTAATATCAACCACACGGCGAGTGCCGCTGATGACGCCTATGCACAAACCCAACAAGGATCACAGATCGTACAACGGGCAATCAACCAGATTAACAAGCTCGCCGAACAAGTGGAGAGTTCCTCTAAAACCATTAACGAATTGGAACAGGACAGCGAGGCCATCAATACTGTACTCGATGTGATTAAAGGGATCGCTGATCAAACCAACCTGTTGGCACTGAATGCTGCAATCGAAGCAGCGCGGGCAGGCGAGCAGGGACGGGGATTTGCCGTGGTTGCAGACGAAGTGCGTACGCTGGCAAGCCGTACACGACAGTCTACCGATGAAATCAATGAGATGATTGAGAAACTGCAAACGGGTTCTCGTCAAGCTGTCACCGTCATGGATCAGAGTCGGGAAGAGGCAAAATCCGCTGTGGAATTCGCCACGCAAACGGGTACTGCGTTAACGACCATCACCCAGGCCGTTGAAAAAATCAACGAGATGTCCAGTCAGATAGCCAGCGCTGCAGAAGAGCAGGGATCTGTTGCGGAAGAGATCAACCGCAACATTGTCAGGATCAACGACATGTCCAATCAGACGGCGGATGGCGCCAGCGAAACGGCCACGGCAAGCCAAAACCTGGCGCACATGGCTACAGAACTGCAAGGATTGGTTGCACAGTTCACTGTCAGATAAGGCCAATTATTAACGGCGCACCGGAGAGGACCGAAAGTCCGCCGGACGCCGATGGAAATTGGCGCCATCATGAGGCAGTGGAGGCCATGCCAGCGCAGGTTGATGCCGTAAAGGGACTGCATGCGATGCTCGATCTGTCAGCATTCATTTGAGGATCGAGGAACACCCTGCAATGGTCTGCTGGGTTCGCCGCGCTGATGATCTCCGTCGCCTATTTTCTCCAGCATCGCGATCATGCCGACGCTGCTGCTGGCACCTGTGCCCTGCCCATGCACATCCAGGAGCATCGGCATCGGACCTTTGGCAAGGATATCGCCGTTACGAGGGTGAAGGTCAATGCGATAGATGTATTGAAGATAATCGCTACTTGACGCGCATACCCGGCTGGGCGCCCTGGTCGGGGTTGAGGATGAAGAGCTCCTTGCCGCCCGGGCCGGCGGCCAGCACCATGCCTTCGGAAATTCCAAAGCGCATTTTACGCGGCGCCAGGTTGGCGACCATCACCGTGAGTTTCCCTTCCAGATCCTCTGGCGCATAGGCCGACTTGATGCCGGCAAAGACGTTGCGGGTCTCCCCGCCGAGGTCGAGGGTGAGCTGCAGCAGCTTGTCGGCACCCTCCACATGTTCCGCCTTGGCGATGCGCGCGATGCGCAGGTCGAGCTTGGCGAAGTCGTCGAACTGGATGGTCTCCGCGATGGGATCCTTGGCCAGCGGCGAGTCGGCGGCCGGCTTGGCTGCATGCGTCGGCTCCTGGGCGGCCAGGTCCTCTTTCGAGTGTTCCAGCATGGCCTCGATCTGCTTGGGATCGACACGGGTCATCAGCGGTTTGAACTTGCCGATGGCATGACCGGTCAGCGGGGTGGCCAGCTGATCCCAGGTGAGTGGCTCGACCTGCAGGAAGGCCTCGGCCGCTTCGGCGGTGCCTGGGAGGATCGGGCGCAGGTATCCGATTAGCAGGCGGAACAGGTTGAGGCCGTCGCTGCAGATGGCCTGCAATTCCGCGTCCTTACCTTCCTCTTTCGCTACCACCCAGGGTTTGCGTTCGTCGATGACCTGGTTGGCGCGATCGGCCAGTGCCATGATCTCGCGCACGGCGCGGCTGAATTCCCGCTTCTCGTAGTGCTCGGCGATGGTCTCGCCCTTGGCCACGAAATCCTTGAACAGGTCCGTTTCGGTGACCTGGTCCGCCAGCTTGCCATCAAACCGCTTGCTGATGAAACCGGCGCAACGGCTGGCGATGTTGACCACTTTGCCCACCAGGTCGCTGTTGACCCGCTGGGCGAAGTCCTCCAGGTTGAGATCGATATCGTCGACGCCGGAGCCCAGCTTGGCGGCAAAGTAGTAGCGCAGGTACTCCGGGTTGAGGTGATCCAGGTAGGTGCGCGCCTTGATGAAGGTGCCGCGGGACTTGGACATCTTGGCCCCGTCCACGGTGAGGAAGCCGTGGGCGAACACCGCGCTGGGGGTGCGGAAGCCCGCGCCGTGCAGCATCGCCGGCCAGAACAGGGTGTGGAAGTAGATGATGTCCTTGCCGATGAAATGATAGAGCTCGGCCTGGCTGCCTTCCGCCCAGTAGTCGTCGAAGTCGAGTCCATCGGTCCTGTCGCAGAGGTTGCGGAAACTGGCCATGTAGCCGATGGGGGCGTCGAGCCAGACATAGAAGTACTTGCCCGGGTGGTCGGGGATCTCGAAGCCGAAGTAGGGGGCGTCGCGGGAGATGTCCCACTCCTGCAGGCCGGCCTCGAACCACTCACCCAGCTTATTGGCCACCTCGCTCTGCACATGACCGCCGCCGGTCCAGCCTTTCAGCATCTCCTCGAAATCGGCCAGCTTGAAGAAGTAGTGATCCGACTCGCGCTGCTCTGGCACTGCGCCGGAGACGGCGGAGACCGGGTTCTTCAGCTCGGCCGGGGAGTAGCTGGCGCCGCACACCTCGCAGTTGTCGCCGTACTGGTCCTCGGCGCCGCACTTGGGGCAGGTGCCCTTGATGAAGCGGTCGGGCAGGAACATCTGCTCCACTGGATCGTAGGCCTGGGTGATGGTGCGTTTGGCGATGTGTCCGCTGTCACGGTTGCGCTCGTAGATGGTGTTGGCGCAGACCTGATTCTCCGGCGAGTGGGTCGAGTGGTAGTTGTCGAAGCCGATACGGAAGTCGGCGAAATCGGCCTGATGCTCCTCGGCCACGCGGGCGATCAGGGCCTCCGGCTCGATCCCCTCCTGACGGGCGCGCAGCATGATCGGCGTGCCGTGGGCGTCGTCGGCGCAGACATAGAGACACTGGTGCCCACGCATCTTCTGAAAGCGTGACCAGATGTCGGTCTGGATGTACTCCACCAGGTGACCGATGTGGATCGGCCCATTGGCGTAGGGCAGGGCGCTGGTAATCAGGATCTTGCGGGGTGTCTGGTTCATCTCGGGTCCGGCTCGTCTGCTGGTCAGGCGGAAAGCCGGCAATTATCGCACAATGGCGTGTTAAATAAACATAGGTAAGGGGAATTGGGAAACCGGTGGCGGGATATCCGCTAATTAATGCCGACAGCTGCCAATAAATGCTTATGGTTGAGTACTGAGGCAGTGAATGCTGACGGTGATTGGGGCAGTTTTACTCAAGATCGTGTAAGCCAGTTTGGGGCTTCTATCGCAACGTCTATGAATCGACTTAGCGCTGATCTAACGGCATCTGGCACCGGAGGTAACAAGCCATCCGATCCCGGAGGCAGCGCAAACGGGCCGTGATCAATCGAAATGAGTAGAAAGAAGTCACAGACTATAAGGTCAGTGGTTGTATTGTGCAGGTTATATACAAAACAGGCGGTGTCTATGACTTCCCATATCTTCTCCCCACACCTTGTTAGCCCGTAGTCGCTATTTCACTTCCCTACACTACAACAAAGCCATTGGTTTTATGCCAAACAAGCGCAGTTAACGTCTTGGCAACAAAAATCCAGTTTGCTAAAGTCCCCGGCAATCTATAGGGATGCGCTATAGTGTCGGCGCGTGCCATAGGTGATCGCTAAATTACGCAGGAAGTAAATTAATATGAAAATGTTTTGCAAGATGCCTATTATCGCTGTTTTGTCATTGGCTTTATCGGGTTGTGCGGGCGTTGCCCATACCTACAAGGGAGATGAAAAACCAGCCAGTGAAGTTGCGATTTTAAACTCTGAGTATACGGAATTTAGTGGGGAGACCTATTTTGTCTCTTTTGTGGCCTACGTTGACATGAAAGATGAAGAGAAAACAAAAAATTCTCTTGGAGATGAAATTATTGGATATCCAAAAGAAATTCATATGTTGCCGGGAGAATATATGTTGATGAATAAATGTTGGACTCTCCATGGCACTGCGTTCGTTCCAATGCGGATCAAAGTTGATGCCGGAAAAAAGTATAAGTTTACGTGTGCCCCTGCTATGAACAAGATGAATACGATTCAAATGAAGTATGGCGTTGTGGATTAAAACAAATTGAAGCCAGTCAGAATTCATTACGCCTGGTTAATGAAATGAAAAAGAAAGCCACAGTTATCTGTGGCTTTTTTTACTAGCAGTTGACACCGTCGATCGCTTACTGTCACTGGGCTGTCATGTCGTAGCAACCAATTGCTCATCTGACTGCAAATCTGCCGTCACATCGATCCATTAAGCTCCCGCAGATTCTCTTATTGGAGTCGCTGCGGTGCTGAATGTCGAACAGGTCCTGACCCAACGCTTTCCCGGTTTTTTCAATAACAAACCCCGGTTGCTGACCAGACCGATGCTGACCCTGCTGCGCATGCTGTTTCATGAGCGGGAGATCAACCGATTTCTGGAACAGCACAAGGGGGTGCATGGTTTCGATTTCATCGAGAAGGTGCTGGAATACTTCGATCTCGACTACCTGGTGTCCAATCGCGATTTGGAGAACATTCCGCCCACCGGCCGTGTGGTGGTGGTGGCGAACCATCCTCTGGGAGCCCTCGACGCCCTGAGTCTGATCCAGATGATCAGCCGGGTGCGCAGCGATATCCGGGTGGTGGCCAACGATCTGCTCTCGGCCCTGGAGCCGCTGGGCGATCTGTTGTTGCCGGTGGACAACCTGAGCGGCGGTTCCAGCCGCAAGGGCATCAAGCAGGTCTACGCTGCACTCGAGCGCGAGGAGTTGGTCATTATTTTCCCGGCCGGCGAGGTCTCCCGGCTGCGTCCCAACGGGGTGCGCGACGCGCGTTGGAAAGGCGGCTTTCTGCAGTTCATCCGGCGCACCGATTCGCCCATGTTGCCCGTTTTCATCGATGCCAAGAACTCACCGCTCTTCTACGCCGTCTCCATGCTCTATAAACCGGTCGCGGCGCTGTTGCTGGTGGGTGAGATGTTCCGGCAACGTTCCAACACCATCGGCTTTCGTATTGGCGAGTTGGTGCCGGCGGCCCACCTCAATGTGGAGGGGATTAGGCCCAAGGTGCGGGTACGCATGGTGCGCAAACACTTCTACAAAGTGGCCCAGCGCAAATCGGGGGTGTTCACCACGGAGCGCAGCATCGCTCATCCCGAGTCACGTCAGGCCCTGAAAAAGGAGCTGGCCAAGGGACAGTTGCTGGGCGAGACCCGGGACGGCAAACAGATCCTGCTGATGGATTGGAAACCCGGAAGCGCCTTGATGCGCGAGATCGGACGCCTGCGCGAACTCAGCTTTCGCAAGGTGGGGGAGGGTACGGGGCATCGCCGTGACAGCGATTCCTTTGATGCCCACTATCGCCATCTGGTGCTGTGGGACGAGACGGAACTGGAGGTGGTGGGATCCTATCGCCTGGGCGAGGCCGGCAAGATTCTGCAGTCACAGGGTATGCAGGGTCTCTACACTTATTCCCTGTTCAGGTTCGATCCCGCATTCGAGATATTCGCCAGGGATGCCATCGAACTGGGGCGCAGTTTCGTTCAGCCGCGTTACTGGGGTTCCCGCGCATTGGACTATCTCTGGCAAGGGTTGGGTGCCTACCTGAGGCACCATCCGCAGATACGCTACCTGTTCGGCCCGGTCAGTATCAGCGCCCGCTATCCGCGTCCGGCACGGGACCTGATGGTCCATTTCTATCGCCACTACTTCGGCTGTCGAAACGCTCTCGGCGAAGCGAAGATTCCCTATAAACTCAGTCTGCCCAGCCAGGCGGAGTGCGCGGAGATCTTTTCGGGAGAGGATTTCGATCAGGACATGCAGGAGCTGAAACACCGGCTGTCGCTTTACGGTTTGACGATTCCGACCCTCTATAAACAGTACACCGATCTGTGTGAACCCGGTGGTGCCTGTTTCCTCGATTTCGGTGTCGACCCCGATTTCGCCAACTGTACGGACGGTATGATTCTGGTGGATGTGCAGCGGGTGAAGGCCGCCAAGCGCAAACGCTATCTGGGCGAAGGGTAGCGGAGTTGGTCGTCAACCGGTCTGCGTCTGAGACGGTGCGGCTCAAACGCCATTATTTCGGTGCGGCGAGCCGCACCCTACGTGTTGGATTGGTTTGTAGGGTGCGGCTCGCCGCACCATGCACGGGCATGATGACGGCGACCGGAAGGGTTCCGGTCGCGCAGACTAAAGCCGATCAGTAACCACCCTTGCGTTTGGTCTCCGGCAGGCCGGCCACCTTGCTCGCCTGCTTGGCGGGGCCTTTCGGGAAGTGGACGTAGAGGGACTTGGCGTCCACCTTGGCCTCGTCGGTCCAGGCACTCTTGAAGTGCTTGACCATGTGGCGTTCATTGGGCTGGTTGCCACCGTTATTGAAGTACTCGTCACGCAGGTAGTTGATGATTTCCCAGGCCTTCTCGCTCAGCACGAGGCCTTCTTCCGCGGCGATGGCTTTCGCCACATCCTCGCTCCATTCGGTCTGATCGACCAGGTAGCCGTTGGCGTCGGCTTCGATGGTTTTACCGTTTACTTCGTATGCCATTGATCTCTCCTTCAAACAAGAAAAACAGGACGGGAAAAGCACAAAGTCCGTCGCTGTAAGGTTGTGTATTCTGTATTTCGGCGCCGTATCTTAAACAGTCTTGTGCGGTACAAACAAGCCGAAGCCGCGGCTGCGCAAGGGCCCGATGCCCTGCTCTTGAAGTGTCACGGCATCGTCCAAAGACAGGCCTGCCACCATCAGGCTGCGTGTCTCGAGCGTGCCTTCAGGGGAGGTGAAAGTGGTTACTTTGCCGCACAGAACCTTCTTGAATCGCAGACTCAGCGCCTGCAGGGATTCGACGACCTGCAGTAGAAAGGCATCCTCGTCCAGTTCGGCCTCGGAAACCACGTGTCGGCTGTAGAGGGTGGTGGTCATGCCCAGGAATCGGGTATGGGATTCACCGATCTCAAGACTGTTTCCGGCAACGTCCAGAGTCTTGCCGCTGAGTGTTGAGGCATCCTCGACCCGCTCCTTGGGCAGCCGCAGAATCAAGGGGGTGCGGCGCGACAGGTAGAGGGTCTCCTCGCCTTCGCTCGGGCGCTCCCAGCCGTTGCCGGAATCGGCGCCATAGATCAGATGCAGGCCGGCCTGATCCTCCTCGGGAAACCAGGGCAGCACCTCGTGTATGGCCTGGGAGAGGGCCCAGGCGTGATCCACCGGCAGTGTTCGACATTTGATCTTGAAAACCAGGTCGACCACATTGTCCGGAACGATATATTGCTCTTCGTCGATCTCTTCCTGCCAAAACATCGCTGTCACCCATTCGTTTCTCAAGCGTCGGCGGGTATCTGCGCCCGCAAGGCATCCCGGTCGAACCACCACGCGTTGTCCATGATGACATCCAGCACCTTGGCCAGTCGCGGCAGGAACTTTTGCGGATCGTCCAGCTCCATGCGCTCGACCCAGAAATCGAAGATCTCCTGCTCCTCGACCTGGCTGTGACGTCGAGCCACCTGTCCCAACAGCTGATTGGTGAAGAATCTGAGATCCTCGCGATCCGAACCATGGGCGCGCATATCGACCAGGTAGCAGGCGGTGACGGCGGCGACGGCGGCACCATCCGAGCTGTCCGGCGTCTCGTCGATCAGATGTTGTAGCATGGCTACACTCAGCTCCGGATCGATGGGGAAGGTGACGCCGATCCAGATGCCCTGTGCCAGGGCCTTGATGGACTCGGGCTGCTCTGCCTGGTAGAGCACATCGCAGGCCTCCACCGCCCTCAGCCAGAGGGCCTGTCCGATGGCTTCGTCCAGTAGTGGACGGGCGATGTTCCAGGCCTCATCGCTACGGTCCAGGTCGAGCAGGATGTAGCAGGACTCCAGCTGGAGTTCCATGCGTTTGTCGAGCGGGGCGTCCTGCGGCAGGTCGGCCAGCTCCTCGCGTTTCTCGTCCAGACGCAGTTCCAGCAGCTTGCTGGATTTGACGGCGTCCTCCGAACACTCGTTATCGCCGATGAAGGCTTCTGACTCTAAATACTTCACGATGATATTCCCTAGGTGAATGTCGCCTCTAGGCGATCCTCCCAATTGTCAGGTGTGTCGGGGAAAGGCGGCTTGACGTCGATACGAAAAAAGATCTCGGTCTTGGAGCGCTCTTTCACCACCTCCAGCAGTTTTTCGAAGGTGTCTGCCTCCGGATGCTGCATCATGATCTCGCTTAAGTAGAGCATGGCTGATAGTACCAAGTATGTGTGAAATTGGGATGCGGTTAAATACGCAGTAAATTGCTCAGTTATTAGTATTGAACTACATGCTAAAGGATTGATCAAGCATCAATACAACAGATTTTACCAGTCAATATTTCACCCTGACAAAATGGGGTAGTTGCTCCTTTATAAGTATTCAATGAATGACTTTAACACTATGATATTTATATATTTATTATTTTTTTATAGCCGAAAAATCTGCCGAAAATGGGTAAAAATATATCCCATATGGGATAGTCATTAATATCTCTTTACCCCCCATCGGAAGGATATTGGTCTGCATTAGACATCCCTAAACTTTCGACCCCAGTAGAGACAGGCCAGTCGCCTGTAGCGGTTTCGGATTGCAGGTCGGACGGCCCGTTTTCTATGCCACGGTTTTGGCGTAGTTCATAACACGGCAAAGAAACAGCCAAAGACCCGTTCAAACGACCATTGGGAGAAAGAGTGATGGCAAAACAGATGCATGATACCCCCATGCTTGACCAGCTGGAGAGCGGCCCCTGGCCCTCCTTCGTAACCGGCCTCAAGCGTCTCGCCAAAGACAATGACATGATGGTTGACCTGCTGGGTCAGCTCGAAACTTCCTACGAGACCCGCAAGGGCTACTGGAAGGGCGGTACCGTAGGCGTGCTCGGTTACGGCGGTGGTATCATTCCCCGCTTCACCGAACTCAAGGGTGAAGACGGCAAGGCCCTGTTCCCTGCCGCTGCTGAATTCCATACCCTGCGTGTCATGCCCCCTCCAGGCATGCACTACGACACCAACACCATTCGCAAATTCTGCGACATCTGGGAAAAGTACGGCTCCGGCTTGATCGCTTTCCACGGTCAGTCCGGCGACATCATGTTCCAGGGCTGCAGCACCGACAACGTCCAGCCCGCCTTCGATGAAATCAATGAAATGGGCTTCGATCTTGGTGGCGCCGGTCCAGCCGTGCGTACCGGTATGTCCTGCGTGGGCGCCGCCCGTTGCGAGAACTCCTGCTTCGACGAAGGTCGTACCATGCGCATGCTGGTCAACAACGCCCTCGACGACATGCATCGCCCCGCGCTGCCTTACAAGTTCAAATATAAAGTATCCGGTTGCCCCAACGACTGCATGAACTCCGTGCAGCGTGCCGACCTGGCGACCATTGGTACCTGGCGCGACGACATGAAGGTCGATCAGGAAGAGGTCAAGGCCTTCGTTGCCGCCAAAGGTCGCAAATACGTCATCGACAACATCATCACCCGCTGCCCGACCCAGGCCCTGTCGCTGAACGACGACGACACCCTGGCCGTGGACAACCCCGCCTGCGTCCGTTGCATGCACTGCATCAACGTCATGCCCAAGGCGCTTTCTCCCGGTGACGACAAGGGTGTGACCCTGCTCTGCGGCGGTAAGCGTACTCTCAAGATCGGTGACCTGATGGGTACCGTGATCGTGCCTTTCCACAAGCTCGAGACCGATGAGGATTTCGAGTGGCTGGAAGAGCTGGCTACCGAGATCCTCGATTTCTTCGCCGAGAACGCCCTCGAGCATGAGCGTACCGGTGAGATGATCGAGCGAATCGGCCTGGTCAACTTCCTGGAGGGTGTCGGCCTCGAGATCGATCCCAACATGATCGAGCGTCCGCGCATGAATCCCTACGTCCGTACCGACGGCTGGGATGAAGAAGCAGCCAAATGGGCTGAGCGCAAGGCGGCTCAATAATCCAATCCACTGCTGACTGACAGCAGATTGTAAGGGGGGCACCGGGTTCGCCCGGGTGCCCCTTAAAACGAATCAATTACCCTATTTTTTTGGAGGTAGGTATGTCGGAACCTCGTATGCCGATCGAGAGTGGCGTCCCGGAGATGGAGCCCTACTTACACCCCGTCCTGAAGAAAAACTACGGCCAGTGGGCCTGGCACGAGCGGCTGCGTCCCGGCGTTCTGCATCACGTGGCCAAGAGCGGCGACAGCATCTGGACCGTGCGTGCGGGTACCCAGCGTCAGATGGACGTCTACACCATCCGCAAGCTGATGGATATCGCCGACGAGTACGCTGAAGGCTATGTCCGTTTCACCATTCGCTCGAATATCGAGTTCATGGTCGGTGAAGAGTCCAAGGTACAGCCCCTGATCGACAAGCTGAACGAAGAGGGCTTCCCCATCGGTGGAACCGGCCCTTCGGTCTCTATGATCTCTCATACCCAGGGCTGGTTGCACTGCGACATCCCCGGTACCGACGCTTCCGGCGCCGTGAAGGCGCTGATGGATGATCTCTATGAGGAGTTCGTGAAGGAAGAGATGCCCAACCGTGTGCGCATCACCACCTCCTGCTGTCAGATCAACTGCGGTGGCCAGGGTGACATCGCCATCAACATCCAGCACACCAAGCCGCCGAAGATCGACCACAGCCAGGTAGCCAACGTCTGTGAGCGCCCCTCGGTCGTGGCCCGCTGCCCGGTAGCCGCTATCCGTCCCGCCATGGTCAACGGCAAGCCGTCGCTGGAAGTGGACGAGAAGAAATGCATCTGCTGCGGCGCCTGCTTCCCGCCCTGCCCGCCAATGCAGATCAACGATCCGGAACACTCCAAGTTCGCCATCTGGGTGGGCGGCAAGAACTCCAACGCCCGCTCCAAGCCGACCTTCCATAAACTGGTCGCTGCCGGCGTGCCCAACAACCCGCCGCGTTGGCCCGAGGTCTCCACCATCGTCAAGCAGATCCTGAGCGCTTACAAGCAAGACGCCAAGGATTGGGAGCGTATCGGCGAGTGGGCTGAACGTATCGGTTGGCCCAGGTTCTTCGAGAAGACCGGTCTGCCGTTCACCAAGTATCACATCGATAACTGGCGTGGTAGCCGAAACAACCTGAATGCCTCTGCGCATATCCGCTTCTGATTTCGGACAACGTAAGGCAATTACAGGAAGGTTATTTCGATGAAATTCGCGATTCAGGTTAACGAAGGGCCGTACCAGCACGAGGCATCGGACTCTGCTTACCAGTTTGTCAAGGCTGTCTTGGACGCTGGGCACGAGATCATGCGTATCTTTTTCTATCACGACGGTGTCAACAACGGCACCAATCTGACCACGCCGCCGCAGGACGATCGTAATATCGTCAACCGCTGGTCCGAGCTGGCCAAGCAGCATGACCTCGATATGGTGGTCTGCGTGGCGGCCGCTCAGCGACGGGGGATCGTCGACGAGGGTGAGATGCAGCGTAATGGTAAGGATGCGCAGAACATTGCTGACGGCTTCCGTATCTCCGGTCTCGGTCAGTTGATCGAGGCGGGCATCCAGTCTGATCGGCTGGTTGTTTTCGGCGACTGAGCAGGGGGGTTGAAAATGTCGGAAAATATAAAGAAATTCATGTATCTCAACCGCCGGGCTCCCTACGGCACCATCTATGCCTGGGAGTCCCTGGAAGTCGTGTTGATCGGTGCCGCATTCGACCAGGACGTCAGTCTGGCCTTTCTGGATGACGGCGTGTACCAGCTGGTCAAGGGCCAGGATACCGGTGACTTGGGCATGAAGAACTTCTCGCCCACTTATCAGGCGCTTGGCGACTACGATGTGACCAAGCTCTATGTCGAGAAAGAGTCATTGGAAGCGCGTGGTCTGACCTTGGACGACCTGATGCCTCTGACCTACGAAGACGAGGACGACGATTGGGCGGAGAAGGACTCCATCCGTCTGGTCAGTCGCGCTGAACTGGCTGACATCATGGACGAGCAGGATGTCCTTTTCAGCTTCTAAGTCGGAGACAAAAGAATGAGTACCTTACATACCGTCAACAAATCACCTTTTGAAAAGTCTTCGATGGACAGCTGCCTGGCGTACGCCAAAGAGGGTAGTTCCGTCCTGCTGTATGAAGACGGCATCTATGGTGCGATCAAGGGCACTGCCGTAGCGGATAAAGTTGCCGCAAGCTCCGGCGTCAAGTTCTATGTGCTTGGCCCTGACCTGAAAGCTCGTGGTGTGGGCGAGGAGAAGGTCGCTGATGGCATCGAAATCGTGGACTACGCCAAGTTTGTCAGTCTTGCTGCCGAGAATGACAAAGTACTGGCCTGGGTCTGAGTGTCTTAACTGAACAACTTTCAACTCTATTGGGAGAGAAAATATGGCTATCGAAGCTAACGGTAAAACCTTCGAAACCGATGAGGAAGGCTACCTGGTGAACCTGGCTGATTGGGAGCCGGCTGTGGCCGAGGCTATGGCAAAGGAAGACGACCTGCCGCTGACCGACGAGCATTGGGAGATCATCAACTTCCTGCGCGAGTACTACGAGGAGTATCAGATTGCTCCTGCCGTTCGCGTTCTGACCAAGGCTGTGGGCAAGAAGCTGGGTAAGGACAAGGGTAACTCCAAGTACCTCTACTCCCTGTTCCCCTATGGCCCCGGTAAGCAGGCTTGCCGTTTCGCCGGTCTGCCGAAGCCGACTGGCTGTATCTAAGCCATCGCGCCGCCAGCGGGCGGGACGGAGCCGAGTTCCGTCCGCTGAGCACCCGATCACTAGTTTGAGGAACGCAGGAACATGTCATCTGCCTACGCGTTGCTGTTTATCGTAGCGACCCTAGTTCTGGTCCTTGGCTTGGCAAGAAAGATTGCCCAGTATGCCAAGACGCCTGCACCACTAAAAATTCCGACCACTCCGGCGCCTGTCACGCAGTCCGGGGTTGTCATGCGGCTTTTTCGTGAAGTGGTTTTCTTCGAAAGCCTCTTCAAGAGCACCAAGTGGACCTGGATCTTCTCCTGGATGTTCCACATGGGTCTGTTTCTGGTACTGCTGCGTCATCTGCGCTACTTCATCGACCCCGTGTGGTTGCCGATCGAACTGATCCAGCCCTTTGGCAAATATGCCGCTTTCGCCATGGTTGCCGGCTTGGCGGGTCTGCTGGTTCGCCGGATCTTCGTTGACCGGGTGCGTTATATCTCCGCACCGTCCGATTATCTCTGGTTGCTGCTGCTGCTCTTCATTGGAATGAGTGGCGCCACGATGACGTTCGTTATCCATACGGACGTTGTGGCGGTGAAAAATTTCTTTACCGGTTTCTGGACCCTGAGTGGCGGACAGCTGCCCATGGATCCGGTACTGCTCATTCACCTGACACTGGTCGCCGTGCTGATGATCCTGCTGCCGTTCAGCAAACTATTACACATCCCTGGTGTGTTTTTCAGCCCGACCCGTAATCAGGTTGATAACCCGAGAGAAAAGCGTCACCTGGTCGAGTGGGCGCGGAAACTCGAAGAATCTTAAGGGGCCGATGAGGGTTAGAAATGGCTGGAGCTGAATTCGAAACACCGGAGCTGACCGAGTACATCGAGGTCCCCAAACTGGTTGAAGGCACCATGGAGCACGTGACCTGCTTCAAGGCCAAGCCGGAGCACAATCAGGATTTGGGTTTTCCCGGAGAGAAGGTCGAAAACTGGAAAGAGGTCGCCATCGACAAGATGGGAGATCTGCTGAGTCGATACCGCTCGTTCCAGGTATTTATGGATGCCTGTGTGAAATGCGGTTCGTGCACCGACAAGTGCCACTATTTTCTCAGCACCAAGGATCCGAAAAACATGCCGGTCGGTCGGCAGGATCTGTTGCGCAAGGTTTACCGTCGATACTTCACGTTCGCCGGCAAGTACTTTCCCAAGCTGGTTGGCGCCGCCGATTTGACCGACGAGGTCGTCGATGAGTGGTATAGCTATTTCCATCAGTGCTCCCAGTGCCGTCGCTGCTCCGTGTTCTGCCCCTATGGTATCGACACCGCGGAAATCTCCATGGCCGCGAGGGAGATCCTCGACTCCATTGGCGTCGGTCAGAAGTACTGCAACGAGATCATCGGCAAGGTCCACAAGATCGGTAACAACCTCGGTTTGCCCGGCCCGGCGATCGCCGATACGCTGGAAGGTCTTGAGGAAGACGTCTACGAAGAGGACGAAGTGGCGGTGAAATACCCGCTCGACGTGAAGGGTGTCGACATCCTGCTGGTGACCCCGTCCGCCGACTTCTTCGCCGAACCCCATGTGGATGGCCTGATCGGCTACGGTAAGGTGTTCCATGAAGCCGGTGTCAGCTGGACCCTCTCCAGCAAGGCCTCCGAGGCGGGCAACTTCGGCATGTTCATCGGCAGCTACGAGAACATGCGCCGGGTCTCCCTGCGTATTCGCGAGGCGGCCCTGGAACTGGGCGTCAAGCGCATCGTCTTCGGCGAGTGCGGCCACGCCTGGCGTATCGCCTACAGCTTCCTGAATACTCTGGTTGGCCCTTGGGACTTCCTCGATCCGAACTACCCGGTACCGCAGCACATCTGCGAGTTTACCCTCAACGAGATCGAGAAAGGGACTCTGGAATTCGACAAGTCCGAAAACGATGACATGTCGATCACCTTCCACGACTCCTGCAACGTAGCCCGCGCCTCGCGCATGGGCGACAAGCCGGGTGGTCAGTTCGAGATCCCGCGCAAGGTGATCAAGGCGGTGGTCAACAACTACCACGACATGGAGTGGGACACCATTCATGAACGCACCTTCTGCTGCGGTGGTGGTGGCGGACTGCTGACGGACGATCTCATGGAAGTCCGGGTCAAAGGCGCCAAGCCGCGCATGACCGCGTTCAAGAACGTCATGGAGGAGAAGGGTGTCACGCATCTTGCGGCGATCTGCGCCATCTGTAAGAGCCAGTTCACAAAAGTGTTTCCCTATTACGGGATGGATATGTTCCAGATCGTCAGCGTCCATCAGCTGGTCAGCAACGCGATCGTGCTGAATCGCAAGACGCCCCCTGAAGAAGCGCCGGGTTATGGCGAGGATGACGACGACGAATAGTTTTATCGATTTCTAGCGCGAACAACTACGCCTACCCGTGGGTAGGGCACGACCAAGACAAGTACCGAAAGGAGACTGAAAATGGCCACTCCTAGTGAAGAGATGAAAAAGATTACCTGGCGCCGTTTTGAAGATGGCGACAACCAGTGGGAAGATTGGGGCGACAAGATCTTCCTCGAAGACACCTCCTACAAGTGCCCTACCTATATTGCACGCACGCCTCCCTGTCAGGGCAGCTGCCCCTCGGGACATGACATCCGCGGCTGGTTGGCCATTGTCCGTGAGCAGGAGAAACCGGCTGAGGGCATGGACTGGCAGCAGTACGCCTTCGAGCGTGCGGTCGAAGCCAACCCCTTCCCCTCCATGATGGGTCGTGTCTGTCCCGCTCCCTGCCAGGACGGCTGCAACCGTAACGAGGTGGAAGACTTCGTCGGCATCAACGCCGTCGAGCAGTACATCGGTGACACCGCTATCGAGAAGGGCTTCAAGTTCACTCCCGGCGCGGATACCGGCAAGAAAGTGGCTGTTATCGGTGGCGGACCCGCCGGTATGGCGGCCGCTTTCCAGCTGCGCAAAATGGGGCACGGCGTCACCGTCTACGAGAAGGATCCTGAGCTTGGCGGCATGATGCGCTACGGCATCCCCAACTATCGTATTCCGCGCGACAAGCTGCAGGCCGAGATCCAGCGTATCGTCGACATGGGTGTCGAAACCAAGACCGGCGTCAAAGTCGGTGTCGATATCCCCATGGCCGATATCGAAAAAGAGCACGATGCCATCCTCTGGGCCCTGGGCTGCCAGAACGGCCGGGACCTGCCGGTGGATGGCTGGGTCGGTACCCCGAACTGCGTCTCCGGCGTGGCCTTCCTCAAAGCCTTCAATGAAGGTCGCATGAAAGTCACCGGCAAGAAAGTGGTCTGTATCGGTGGTGGCGACACCTCCATCGACGTGATCTCCGTGGCCCGACGTCTCGGTGCCAATGCCGCCGCCGGCAAGCCCGAGGAAGTGGTGCTCGACACCTCGATCAACCAGGATGACGCTTTGGCCGAAGGCGCCGAGCCCGCTGCTGCGACCCTGACCTCGCTGTTCACCAAGGACAAGATGTTCGCCGCACAGCACGAGATAAACGACGCCTTGCACGAGGGTTGTGAGATCCTCGACGGCGTGATGCCGCTGGAGGTGATCCTGGATGCCGACGGTCGCGCCACCGGCCTGAAAGTCTGTGACTGCACCATGGATGGTATGACCCCGATCCCCACCGAGGGCACGGAGCGGGTGCTGGAGGCCGATCTCATCGTCTCCGCTATCGGACAGAGCGCCGATATGGAAGGCCTCGAGGATATGGCCAATGACAGAAACCTGGTGGATGCCGACAAGTTCTATCAGGTGCCGGGCAAGCCGGGTCATTTCGTGGCCGGCGACATCATCCGTCCGCACCTGCTGACCACCGCTATCGGCCAGGCTTCCATCGCCTGCGAAAGCATCGATGCCTACCTTAACCATCAGGAACTGGCCAAGCGTCCGAAGGTCGACGTGCACCACTTCGATCTGCTCAACAAGCTGAAAGAGGTACACCTCGAACCCGAGCACTTCGACAAGACCCAGGGCGATCTGCGCGGCACTTCCGATGCCAAATTTGCAGTGCACAACTATGAAGACCGCTCGCGTCAGGAAGTGATTCCCGCCGACGACCTGTTCCTCGGACACTTCAGCTTTACCCCACGTCTGCTGCGTTCAGAGGATGTACCTTCCGCTGATGAAGTGCTGCACCACTTCAAGGAGCGTATGAACGGTCTGGATCAGGAGGCGGCGCAGGCGGAGGCCAAGCGCTGCATGAGCTGCGGCATGTGCTTCGAGTGCGACAACTGTGTGGTCTTCTGTCCTCAGGATGCGGTCTTCCGCGTGAAGAAGAACGTGGCCACCACCGGTCGCTACGTGGATACCGACTACAACAAGTGTATCGGTTGCCACGTCTGTACCGATGTCTGCCCGACCGGCTATATCCAGATGGGGTTAGGTGAATAGGAGCTGAGATGCGTAGTTCACTCATCAGCAAATGGAACCTGCTTGTCCTGCTGGCAGCGGTACTCATCCCTGCCATGCAGGCGACAGCAGAAAGTTCCCATGTAACCAAGGGCTCGAAGGCAGCCAACATGGACCATTGTGTCGCGCCCACCCAGGTGATGCGTCGTAATCACATGGATTTCCTCAAGCACGATCGCGATTTGACCGTGCGAGACGGGGAGCGAGGTCTGCAGTTCAGCCTGGAGCAGTGTATCGACTGCCATGCAGGCACCGACGAGACCGGCAAGCCGGTCCCGGTCGATGCTGACGGGCAGTTCTGCCAGTCCTGTCATAGTTACGTTGCGGTGAGTCCGGCCTGTTTTCAGTGCCATCGCACGACGCCGGAACCTAAAAACGCTGGCTACAGTTACCACATGCCTGAGAGTCATGAGGTTCTATACGACATCCAGCCAGCAGGCTTACAGAGAGACTGATGATGAGCAATAAGGGTGACCAGCCAACCATGGAGCGCCGGAAGTTTATCGGTGGCACCATCGCTGCGGCAGGTGCGGTAACCATTGCACCCGGCGTGATTCTGCAAGCTGTTGCTGCGAGCGACGAGCAGACCGAAGGTGCGTCGAGTAAACATCGCTGGGGCATGGTGATCGATGCCAACAAGTGCGCGGACGGATGCACTGCCTGTGTCGATGCATGCAACGTAGAGCACAATATCGTCGGCCACGACCGTCCCACGACCGATGCGGTGTGGATCCGCACCGTCAAGCTCAAGGACAAACAGACCGGCCACATCAGCCGTCTGCCCATGATGTGTCAGCATTGCGAGCATCCACCCTGTGTGGATGTCTGTCCCACCACGGCATCGTTCAAGCGTGCTGACGGTATCGTGCTGGTCGACCGGCATCGTTGCATCGGTTGCCGCTACTGCATGATGGCCTGTCCCTACAAGGCGCGTTCTTTCGTCCACGAAGCGCTGAGCGACCAGGCGGTCAGTGCGCCTCGCGGCAAGGGATGCGTCGAGTCCTGCACCCTGTGCGTGCATCGCCTGGACGAAGGTGTGATGCAGACAGCCTGTCAGGAAGCCTGTACCAAAGAAGGACACGGCGCCATCCTGTTCGGTGATCTCAAGGATCCCAACAGTGAGATCAGTCAGGCACTGAAAAAATACAACTCAACGCAGATCCGGGCCGACCTCGAGTTGAACACCGGCGTTCGCTATTTCAACCTGTGATCTGTAAGGGGCTGGTATAGATGACTAAGATGTATTACAGAGAGCTCTACTGCGGCTCACCCGTGCGGTTCTGGATGGGGCTGACACTGTTGGGCGCCTTCATCGCTCTGGGTCTCGGTGCGGCCTTCTATATGGAGCACAACGGTCACTGGGTGACCGGCATGAGCAACCAGGTCGTCTGGGGATTGCCTCATGTGTTCGCCATCTTTCTTATTGTGGCGGCCTCGGGCGCGCTCAATGTGGCTTCCATCGGTTCCGTCTTCGGCGGTCCCCTGTATAAACCGCTGGGCCGTTACTCCGGTCTTCTGGCGATCGGGCTGCTGGCCGGTGGCCTGATGGTGCTGGTGTTGGATCTGGGACGCCCCGATCGCCTGATCGTGGCTATGACCCAGTACAACTTCAAGTCGATCTTCGCCTGGAACGTGATTCTCTACAGCGGCTTCTTCGCCATCGTAGGCGTCTATCTTTGGACCATGATGGACCGTACAGTCAACAAATTTAGCCGCCCCGTCGGTTTCGCCGCCTTCTTCTGGCGTATCGCGCTGACCACCGGTACCGGCTCCATCTTCGGTTTCCTGGTTGCCCGCGAAGCCTATGACGCAGCCATCATGGCGCCGATGTTCGTCATCATGTCCTTCAGCTACGGGCTGGCCTTCTTCATCATCACCCTGATCGCCGCCTACATCTGGGGGGACCGGGAGATCGGTGACTACCGACTGGCCAAACTGAAAAACCTGCTCGGTGTCTTCGTCGGCGCGGTGCTCTATTTCACCCTGGTCTACAATCTGACGAATCTGTACGTTACCCAGCATCACGGCATCGAGCGCTTCATCCTGTTGGATGGCGGTATTTACACGCAGATGTTCTGGATCGGTCAGGTGCTCATCGGCAGCGTGCTGCCCCTGTTCCTGATCTACTCCCCGGCTTTCGGTAATTCGCGCTGGGCCATCGCGGCGGCTTCGATCGCGGTACTGATCGGCGGCTTCTTCCAGATCTACGTCATCGTTATCGGGGGGCAGGCCTTCCCCATGAATATCTTCCCCGGCAAGGAGGTGCTGGAGAGCGGCTTCTTCGACGGTTCGGTGGCCGCCTACACCCCGACATTTCCCGAAGTGGCCCTGGGCGTAGCGGGTATCGCCGTAGCCTTGGCCATGGTGGCGATCGGTGCCCGAGTGTTCAAGGTGTTCCCGGAAACCCTGGAGGACACTGCTGGCTGAGCACAAGCTTCGGCCGGTCATGTCTGACGAAATCCACCACCGGTTGCCGGTGGTGGATTTTTTCGTTTCTCGGGCTAAGCCTGTTTGCACTGCTGGTGCTTCTTAACACACCCCAACCAAGGCGCAAGGAGAGAAGGTTGCTGGTGCGTTTTCAGGCGTAAATCGAATGGCAGGACACTGCACGCATTTTCCGCCCGGCGGCGTTATCATTCACTCATCAATAATGATCACACATCACTCATTCCGTCTTGTCGGACGCAAGCAGTCCCTGCAGTGCCTGTTGGGTGAGTGTGACCAGGCCCTAGGTTGCTGACGTGTCTGCTATCTACATCTCTGCCGCCCATAAGTCCTCCGGTAAGACGACAGTCTCTATTGGGCTTGCGCGTGCCCTCGTCGAGCGCGGCGTCGATCTGCAGACCTTCAAGAAGGGACCGGACTACATCGACCCGTTGTGGTTGAGTGCGGCATCCGGAAAGCCGTGTTACAACATCGACTTCTATACCCAGAGCAGGGAAGAAATCCGGGACTGTTTCGGCAGGCGAATGCATGGGCGGGAAATGGCCCTGATCGAAGGCAACAAAGGACTCTACGACGGTCTCGACATCGAAGGCTCGAACAGCAATGCCGCCATGGCGGTGTTCCTCGGTGTGCCGGTATTGCTGGTGATCAATTGCCGCGGCATGACCCGGGGAATCGCACCGTTGCTGCTCGGCTACCAGGCCTTCGATCCTCAGGTGCGCTTTGCCGGAGTGATCCTGAATCAGGTCGGTGGTGCCCGTCATGAGCGCAAGTTGCGTGAAGTGGTCGAGCACTACACGGACCTGCCGGTTCTCGGCGCCCTGCAGGCCGACGAACAGCTACAGATCGACGAACGCCACCTGGGATTGATTCCGAGTAACGAGTCGGCCTCGTCCGAGGCCGTGATCGACCATCTGGCGCAGAGCGTGCGCCAATCGGTCGATCTCGACCGCCTGCTTCGGATCGCCGCCGACAGCGAGTCGATCCCGACCCTCCCATCCCTACAAAATACCCTGTATTCAACAGCATCCGCTCCTGTCAGAATTGGTATCGCCAGAGACAAGGCCTTCGGTTTCTACTATCCGGATGACCTGGAACGCATGGCGATGTTGGGTGCGGAGGTGATTCCTTTCGACACCCTGATCGACAACGATCTGCCGGCTGTTGACGGCCTCTTCATCGGGGGCGGTTTCCCGGAAACCGCAATGCAGGCACTGGAAGCCAATACGTCCATGCGCAATGCCATCGCCGACTTCATCGAGGCGGGCGGACCGGTCTACGCAGAGTGCGGCGGTTTGATGTATCTGACCCGGAGTCTGTCCTGGCGGGGGAAAAAATGTAGAATGGTGGGAGTCATCCCGGCGCATACCGAGATGCACGAGAAGCCACAGGGTCGCGGCTATGTGCGGCTGAGGGATCGGGGCAAAGGCCCCTGGCCACCCTCCAAGTGCAACCCAACTGACGGTGTGATCCACGCCCATGAGTTTCATTACTCTTCCCTGAGCGGCTTCACCGGCGAGCATGATCACTTTGCCTACCAGGTATTGAGAGGCACGGGAATCGACGGCCAAAACGACGGGTATTTCTACAAAAACCTACTGGCAAGTTATACGCATATGCGTAACGTGGGTGGCAACGACTGGGTGGAGCGTTTTGTGGCACATGTGCGTGTCTGCAAGACGGGGAGACCCGGCACGAAAAAGGTGAAAGATGTTTAAGATAACACCTCGAGCAGCGGATCAGATTCGACAGGCGGCGAAACAGGGCGGTACCGAAGGCATGGCGCTGCGTTTCGCCGCGCAACAGAAGGAGGATGGCTCATTCGACTACCTGATGGGTTTCGACGATGCCAGGGATGAGGATATCCAGTTCGATACCGAGGGTGTCTCCGTGATCATGGAGCCCGAGCACTATGCGTTGCTGGATGAGACGACCATGGATTACGCTGAGCTGAACGACGGTGAAAAACAGTTCATCTTCCTGAATCCGAAAGACAGTAACTACAGCAAGCCCAAAGAGCCGGTGCAATAGGGAGTGCATCCGGCCTTCGAGAAGCAAAATAACTGTCCGAAGCGCCACTCCAAAGCACCCAAGACGACCATGGATCTATCCAGTGAAGATGCATTGCGCCTGAACGTATTGCTGGCCAACAATCCGCAAGCCATCCGCATCGATGAATCCTCGATGACCCTTTACGGTCTCTCCGAAAAAGGGGAGGCCAAGGTCGCGCTCAATCCCAACTGTCGCGACGATCTCTATCTGCGCAAAGTGAGGGAGGTCCTCTCCGGCCATGTATTGGGCTCTCCCGGAGGTTATCCGATCTATCTCAAGCGCTGGAGCCGGATGGGCCAGACCCGAGACGAGAATCTGGAGCATCTGCTGCTGCTGGGAGAGCCGGAAGCGGTGGTGGCCGTAACCTGCGCCAGCGGCCTCAGCGATGAGCTGGCCCGCCGCGCCTGGTGGACCTGCCAGGATCCGGACAACGCCCGCCGGATGCTGAGTATACCGGCCATTGTCGAGGGCTCGATGGGCCCCGAGCTGGCCCGCTTTCTGATCGAGTATCTGCCCTTCGAGACGGAGCCCCTGCTGATGATCGACAGCCTGCGTCTGGCCCTGCAGCCAGGGCTCATCGGCGAAGCGGAACGGGCCGAGCTATGGAAGCGCTGCAATCGCAAACCCAGCTACTACCTGGGATTTCTGGCGAGCAGGCCTGAGGATCTGCCAATGGGACTGGCGGCCAGGTCATTGGGCGAGGCTGAAAAAACTGCGCTGCAACACCTGGCTGAAGCCGGAAATCGTTTCGCGCAGCAGTATCTGCGTGTCACCACAGCAGCGGGTCAGGCCTTCCTGGCGACCGTTCTGAAGGTGATGGAAAAGCCGGCCAATCAGGATGTGGTGACCCTCCTGCTCGAGGTCGTGCGGGAGTATCTCTCCCCGCTGAGACCCGAGGGCGATCCCGATCTCACCCTGGAGGCCCTGATGCGGCAGGTCGAGTCGAATACACCGCCGGATTTGAGTGACTGCATAGAGGCGGTGCCTGACAGAGCGCAAGAGCTGCATAACCTCTATCTGCTTTCCGGGCTTGGCTATGGGGTCGTCAGGCCGGTTTTCAGTAAGACCGATGCCATCGGCAGTCTGATGCGCAAGAAACTCGAGCCGGTCTTCGCTCCACTCCGCATGAAGCTGGAGAGTCTGCTGGCTTGAAAAATGACAGCCGGGTGATCAATCGGCATCGGCAGAAATCAACGCCGGATTACTGCTTTCCTTGGCCCCGGATACGTCCCTTGTAGGCGGCTACCTGCTGGATGAGGCGTTGATAGGGCAGGTTTTCCAGACCGTTGAAACACTCTTGGGCCTGGTTGATCAGGCCGTAGACATCGTCGATGCAGTCCGGAGCCCTCTCCTCGTCCGGGTGTAGCAGAAGGAACAGCCCACGCAGTCCTCCGACCTGGAGTCGCATCGCCTTGCCGTGGGGCAGTACGCCCTGATTGTCGTTCGATTTGAGGGCGAAACGGGCCTGTTTGCGCAGCGTCTCCATCAACTCGATACATTGTGCCTGGGCCTCGTCACTGCCGCAGTGCACACCCTCGCGCTCGGCGATGCAGACTTTCTTGGCCTGAGAACAACTGCAGTTGCGGGAGAGCAGGCTCTTCTCGTAGACGCAGGGCCGCTCATTCATCTCCCGATAGGTGCGACGGTAGACATCCTGGTCCATGGGGATTACCCGCTCTTGCCGGTGAAACGGTGAATCAGCCGGCGGTCCTTCTTGTTCAGTTTGCCATGCCCCGGTCGTGGATTGGCCAATCGCTCCAGGCGTCGGGTCTCCTCCAGTTTCTCCCGCCGTGAGATGCTCTCTGAAGTCTCCTCGTAAAAGCTGCATGCCTCGGATGCGGGGCGTCGCTTCTCGGCCAGCACCCGAACCTCCACCTCATACTCGGCGGCCGGTGTATGGATGCTTAAGCGAGAGCCCACTTTGACTTCCTTACCGGGCTTGGTGCGTTGCCCGTTGAGGTGTACCTTGCCGCCGTTGATCGCCTCGCTTGCAATCTGGCGGGTCTTGAAGAAGCGGGCCGCCCAAAGCCACTTGTCCAGTCTGACCCTGTCCGAAGCCATGGCCATAGAGTGCTCCTACTCCTCCTCGACGATGCCCAGCAGCTCATCGAGCCGCCCGGACATTTCCAGGGAGGCGAGGTCGTCGTAGCCGCCGACATGAAAGTCGTCGATAAAGATCTGCGGTACGGTATGGCGATTACTGCGCTGCATCATCTCCTGCATGATCTCGGGGTTGTGATCGATACGGATCTCTTCGAAGTCGACCCCCTTGTTGTCCAGCAGATATTTGGCCCGCACGCAGTAGGGGCAGATGGCGGTGGTGTACATGACCACATGTGGCATAGATAAATTCCTTACTCGTACAGTTAACCGGTCTATTGGGGTAACTGCTTGTAAATGATGAAAAAACGTGAAATGGATATGGGCCATATCCTAGCAGCAGGCAGCGTTTTGTGCCACGCATCATTGGTCCGGTCCGCAGTTCTCCCGTGCAGGGCATGGTTTATTGTGCTGCATAGGCCCTCACCATTAGACTGAATCTTTTTGATCATCGTTCGCGTCAACCGAGCTGCCGCGGCGATGTTAACTACCAGGACACACCATGCGCACCGACACCGCCAAGACCATCTATCTCAAGGACTATCGGCCTCCTGACTACCTGATCGATCGAGTCGAGCTGTCCTTCGATCTGGGCGAACAGGCGACAGAGGTACGGAGTCGATTGTTCATCCGGCGCAATCCCGCATGCGAGCAGGCCAATCCGCCACTGAAACTGGAAGGGGAGGGACTGGAGTTGCTGGAGCTGGCCCTCGACGATCGTCCCTTGGACGCCGCTGACTACCTGTTCGAAGCCGGTCAGCTCACGGTCAGGGACGTACCCTCGCAATTCACCCTCAGCAGCCGGGTGAGGATACGGCCGCAGGAGAACACCAGCCTCGAGGGGCTCTACCGCTCCAACGGCATGTACTGCACCCAGTGCGAGGCGGAGGGCTTCCGTCACATCACCTTGTTTGCCGACCGTCCCGACGTGATGGCCGAGTTCACCACCGAGATCGTCGCCGACTGCAGCCACTATCCGGTACTGCTCTCCAACGGTAACTGTATCGAGGAGGAGAGCCTTGCCGACGGCCGCCATCGGGTGGTCTGGCACGACCCCTTTCCCAAACCCTGCTATCTATTCGCGCTGGTGGCGGGGGATCTGCGGTTCCAGCAGGACAGCTACAGCACCGGCTCGGGGCGGCAGGTGGACCTGCGCATCTATGTGGAGCCGGAGAATATCGACAAGTGCGACCACGCCATGCGCTCGCTCAAGAACGCCATGGCCTGGGACGAGAAGCAATACGGTCGGGAGTACGACCTCGATATCTTCATGATCGTGGCGGTCAACGATTTCAACATGGGGGCGATGGAGAACAAGGGGCTCAACATCTTCAACGCCAAGTTCGTGCTGGCCCGGCCCGACACCGCCACCGACCGGGACTACCAGGGCATCGAGGGGGTCATCGCCCACGAGTACTTCCACAACTGGACCGGCAACCGCATCACCTGTCGCGACTGGTTCCAGCTCAGTCTGAAAGAGGGGCTGACCGTCTTTCGGGATCAGGAGTTCTCCGCCGACATGGGCTCCCGCGGGGTCAAGCGCATCGAGGATGTACGCCTACTGCGCAGTCACCAGTTCGCCGAGGACGCCGGCCCCATGGCCCATCCAGTGCGCCCGGACAGCTATATGGAGATCAACAACTTCTACACCGTCACCGTCTACGAGAAGGGGGCCGAGGTGGTGCGTATGCAGGCCAACCTGCTGGGACCGGACCTCTATAGGCATGCTACCGATCTCTATTTCGAGCGTCACGACGGCCAGGCGGTGACCACAGACGATTTCGTGCGCTGCATGGAGGACGCCAGTGGGCGCGACCTGAGTCAGTTCCGCAACTGGTACCGGTTGGCGGGAACACCGGAAGTGAGCGTTCGCTCCGCCTACGACGCAGAGAGGGGGAGCTATCGTCTCGATTTCAGCCAGCACTGCCCGGATACTCCCGGACAGCAGGACAAGCCGCCATACCACATCCCGGTGGAGGCCGCCCTGCTGAGTCGCGATGGCAAGGAGCTGCCGCTGCAGCTGGCCGCTGAATCGACTCCCCAGGGCGCTTCCCGGGTGCTGGAGCTGACCGAGGCAGAACAAGGGTTCGAATTCGTCGGCTTGTATGAAGCACCGATACCTTCGCTGCTGAGGGGCTTCTCGGCGCCGGTAAAGCTGCGCTACGACTACAGCGACGAGGAGCTGATGTTCCTGATGGCCAGCGACACCGACGATTTCAACCGCTGGGACGCCGCCCATACCCTGGCACAGCGTACTTTGCTGGGCCTCATTGAGAGCCGGCAGGCGGGACAGCCGCTGAGCGTCAGTGCGGGATTCGTGGACGCCTTCTCCCAGGCCCTTAACGACCGGCAGGCCGACAAGGCCCTGCTCAGCGAGGTGCTGAGCCTGCCCTCCGAATCGACCCTGGGCGACCAGATGGCGGTGGTCGACGTGGAGGCGATCCATGCCGTTCGGGAGTGGCTCAAGCGGGAACTCGCGGCACGCCTGCGCGACGATCTGCTGCAGATCTATCGGGAGAATCAAGCGCCCGCAGGTTACGACATCGAGCCTGCATCCATGGCCCGGCGCAGTCTCAAGAATCTGGCGCTCGGCTATCTGATGCAGCTCGACGCGCCCGAAATCCGCGATTTGGCCATGGACCAGTTCCGTCAGGCCGACAACATGACCGATGTCATGGCCGCGCTTGGCGCCCTGGTCAATCGGGACTGTCCGGAGCGGGAAGCGGCACTGGCCGAATTCGAGACACGCTGGTGCGATGATCCGCTGGTGATGGACAAGTGGTTTGCGGTGCAGGCCGGCGCCAGGCTGCCCGGCACCCTGGCGCGGGTAAAGGCGCTGATGACACATCCCGCCTTCTCGATCCGCAATCCCAACAAGGTGCGCAGCCTGATCGGGGTCTTCTGCAGCGCCAACCTGATCGGTTTTCACGCCGCGGACGGCTCCGGATACCGCTTCCTCACCGACCAGGTATTGACCCTGGACGGCTTGAATCCACAGGTCGCCGCCCGCATGTTGCGCATCATGAGCCGTTGGCGGCGCTACGACGAATCGCGCCAGGCCCTGATGAAGGCCCAGTTCGAGCGGGTACTGGCCAAGCCGGAGGTCTCCCGGGATCTGTTCGAGATCGCCAGCAAGAGTGTGGCGGAGGCGGATAGGGCGGGGACCTGAGGGCGCTGTAGCGTGAGCGGGAACGGTGCGGCTTGCCGTAGCGATAAGGAAGCGCTTCTAGCTATTAACCCAGCAAAATACTTGGTATATAGGGTTGGTTTTCGTGTAGAATCCTCGGCCAAGTTTTTCAGTTAACAAACCGGGTAACCGTAAGGTATCCCGCAGGAGTAACGGGCGATGTCTGAACTGACACAAGATGCGATCAAAGAGGCAATCAAGGGCTACATCGAGCCCCATCTGGAGAAGGACCTGGTCACTGCCAAGACGGTGAAGGGCGTGGACATCGACGGCGGCAAGGTCAAGGTGACCGTCGAGCTCGGTTTCCCCGCCAAGGGCTGTATGGACGAGATCGCTTCCCAGGTCAAAGAGAAGGTCGCGGCCGTCGACGGCGTCAGCGAGGTGGCGGTGGATATTTCCAGCAAGATCGTCGCCCATTCGGTGCAGAAGGCCCTGAAGCCGATCGACAATATCAAGAACATCATCGCCGTGGCCTCCGGCAAAGGCGGCGTCGGCAAGTCGACCACCGCGGTCAACCTGGCCCTGGCGCTGGCGGAGGAGGGCGCCAAGGTGGGCGTGCTCGACGCCGATATCTACGGTCCCTCCCAGCCCCGCATGCTGGGCATCACCGGCAAGCCGGAGTCGAAGGACGGCAAGACCCTGGAGCCGATGGAGGGCTACGGCCTGCAGGCCATGTCAATCGGCTTCCTGATCGACGAGGAGACCCCCATGATCTGGCGCGGCCCGATGGTCACCCAGGCCCTGGAGCAGCTGCTCAACGACACCAATTGGGCCGATCTCGACTACCTGGTGGTGGACCTGCCCCCGGGCACCGGCGACACCCAGCTGACCCTGGCCCAGAAGGTGCCGGTCTCCGGCGCGGTGATCGTCACCACTCCCCAGGACATCGCCCTGCTCGACGCCCGCAAGGGTCTGAAGATGTTCGAGAAGGTGGAGGTGCCGGTACTCGGCATCGTGGAGAACATGAGCATCCACATCTGCTCCAACTGCGGCCACGAAGAGCATATCTTCGGTCAGGGCGGCGGCGCCTCCATGGCCAGCCAATACAATGTCGACCTGCTCGGCGCCCTGCCGCTCGATATCCGCATTCGCGAGGAGACCGACGGCGGCAAGCCCACCGTGGTGGCCGAGCCCGAGGCGCGTATCTCACAGATCTACCGTGAGATCGCCCGCAAGACCGCGGCCAAACTGTCACTGCAGGCCAAGGACTACGCGGCCAAGTTCCCGAACATCGTGATTCAGAACAACTGATCCACCTCCATTTGATCCCCACCTGAGCCGGCTCTACCGCCGGCTCAGGGGCATTTCCCGCAGAATCCACTCTTCACGCGAGCTCAGTCAATACAGCATTGGCTGGCGGATATCGCAGTGCCGGTTCAGATCCACACCTGAATGACGCGCTTTCAACAGTGATGTTTTGGTGGGGCCGGAGCCCCGCCCTACACAACTCCGACCTCCGGTAGGGTGGGGTCCTGCCCCACCAAATTCTGCGGAATCTGACACGCGTCAGATGTCCCGGTGTCTGGTTGAGTGACAACCGACCCGCACCCCCTCTAACCATTCCGTGAGCGGTGGCTGGACGGCTTGTGGCATCGAATTGTCTATTAATAGATATAGACGATTATAAACATTGAAACATACGAATATAACTATGACCAGCTTTCGCGTAGAGTGCTCCTCAACCTGTTTTGAATCCTCAACACACACTGGAGAAATCAATGTTAGAGAATCGCGAAAACCAAAGCGTACCCCAGGTCACTTTCCGTACCCGCCGTGATCATGAATGGGTCGATGTCACCAGCGACGAGATCTTCAAGGGCAGGACCGTGGTGGTGTTCGCCCTGCCCGGGGCCTTCACGCCCACCTGCTCATCGACCCATGTGCCCCGCTACAACCAGCTGGCGCCGGCGCTGAAGCGCCATGGTGTCGATGAGGTGGTCTGTATCTCGGTCAACGACGCCTTTGTCATGAACGAGTGGAAGCTGGAGCAGAAGGCCGACCGCATCACTTTCCTGCCCGACGGCAACGGTGATTTTACCCGCGGCATGGGCATGCTGGTGTCGAAGCAGGATCTCGGATTTGGCGAGCGCTCCTGGCGCTATTCCATGCTGGTGAAAGACGGTGTGATCGAGAAGATGTTCATCGAGCCCGACGTGCCCGGCGATCCCTTCGAGGTCTCCGATGCGGACACCATGCTGGCCTACATCGCGCCCAGCGCGAGCAAGCCTCTGGACATCACCGTCTTCGCTCGCGAGGGCTGTCCCTACTGTGTCCGCGCCAAGGGCATGCTGCGGGATGCGGGACTCGAGTTCGAGGAGCTGGTGCTGAACAAGGATTACAGCGAGGGCAGTCTGCGTGCGGTGGCTGGCATCTCCATGGTGCCCCAGGTCTTCATCAACGGTGAGCGTATTGGCGGATCCGATGAACTGGAGACCTACCTGGTGGCGCGGGAGCAGCAAGCCGCCTGAAGCCGAATTGACGGCTTACAGGCGTGAGCTTCCGGGGGGGAGCGCCCTGTCCACGGTGGGGCGCCCCCTCTTGCAGGCGGGCAGTTCGGTGTCGGGCTGATTGTCTGACGGGTTACATCATCCCTATAGGTAGTGAGAGAGCAGCATGAACAACCATTTCGATTTGATTGCCATTGGCGGCGGTAGCGGCGGTTTGGCGGTAGCTGAGAGGGCCGCCCAATACGGTCGCAGGGTGGCCGTGGTGGAGTCCGGCAAGATGGGCGGTACCTGCGTCAACAACGGCTGTGTGCCGAAGAAGGTAATGTGGTATGCGTCCCACCTGGCCCATGCGGTGGACGATGCCGCCGCTTTTGGTGTGCCCGCCAGCCGCGGCGCGACCGACTGGCGCAAGCTGGTCGAGGGCCGTCAACGCTATATCGGCAACATCAACCGCTACTGGGACGGTTATGTGGACGACCTCGACATCACCCGAATTCAGGGGCGCGCCCGTTTCATCGGGTCAGGTGAAATCGAAGTGGACGGACAGATCTACACCGCCGACCATATCGTGCTGGCAACCGGCGGTCGCCCGATCGTGCCCCGTCTGCCCGGTGCCGAGCTGGGGATCACCTCCGACGGCTTCTTCGCCCTCGAGGAGCAGCCCGGACGGGTGGCGGTGATCGGAGGCGGCTACATCGGCGTGGAGCTGGCCGGTCTGCTGGCAGGTCTGGGTTCCGAGGTCACCCTGGTGGCGCTGGAGGATCGCCTGCTCGAGGTCTTCGATCCCATGATCAGCCAGGTCCTGATGCGGGAGATGAAACGTCAGGGGGTGGAACAGCACCTCTCCTTCCAGGTGGCGGGACTGGCGAAAACCGCTTCGGGCATTGCGCTCGACGCGGTAAACGGTGAGCGGCTGGATGGATTCGATAGCGTGATCTGGGCCGTCGGGCGTGCGCCGAATACCTTGGAGCTGAATCTGCAGGCTGCCGGTGTCGAAACCCGCTCTAACGGTATCGTGCCGACCGATGCGTTTCAGAACACCAATGTGCCCGGCATCTATGCCATTGGAGATATCACCGGTCGTACGCCATTGACGCCGGTGGCCATCGCCGCCGGACGCCGGCTTGCGGACCGCCTGTTCAACAACCAGCCTCAAAGCCGGGTCGATTACGAGAATATCCCCAGTGTGGTCTTCTCTCATCCCCCGGTGGCCACAGTGGGTCTGACCGAGCCGGCAGCGCGTGAGCGCTATGGCAGGATCAGTGTCTACAAGACGGAGTTTACGCCGATGCGCTACGCCCTTTCATCGCAGGGAGTGACCACCGCCATGAAGCTGGTGTGCGCCGGTCCCGAAGAGCGGGTGGTGGGCATTCACCTGATCGGAGACAATGTGGACGAGATGCTGCAGGGGTTTGCGGTGGCGGTGAAGATGGGTGCGACCAAGGCCGATTTCGACAACACCGTCGCCATCCATCCGATCAGCGCGGAGGAACTGGTGACCCTGAAGGTGCCGGAACCGGAACCGGTGGCGCATCACAGCATCGACAGCGGTGTCGAATGGAAGGAAACGGTCGATGCTTAGCTTCTAAATGGCTTTGGGGTGTGTTCAGGATTGCGCGGAGGGGGATCGGAACCTGTGATCCGGATCCGGCTCAACGCTTCGCACGCGCCAGGGAAGGCGCCGATGCAAGTGCTCTCAGAGTAAGCCCTCTTCTTCCAGAACACTCTTGAGCTGGTTGGGATTGAAGCCGACGAACTGTCGATCACCGATGATGATCATCGGTACACTCTGACCGCCGAGTTCGAAGAAACGCTTCTGCATCTTGCCTGGCTTGGCGACGTTGAAGTCCAGGAATGGAACCCGATTGCGCTTCAGCCAGCGCTTGAGATGCTGGCAGTGTGGACAACGAAGGGTGGTATAGATAACCACTCTGGCCGTTTTTTGTACTAATTGTTGTTGCATCTTGATTGGGACGACTGACTACGCCATAGCCGTACGAAACGCTAAGGTTGGATTTCTCCCTTTCGATATACGGGGCCTCATCCCTGCCACTGGATTCGTTTACGGCACGAGCCTAACCGATCCTTCGGTGGACAGGGCTAAAAAGAACGAATCACCAATGATGATTCAATCTTAGTGGCGTTTTCTGCAGATTGCCAGAAACATGACGCAGAAGCACCGTAGAAGGGAACCCGTTTCCCTATACAGCGGTGCCTTGAATCAGTCACGGAGGTGAATGACAAAGGGGGCGAGGCAGCGCGCTGAGTGTCAGCGTCCGGTCAGGCGTTTTTCGGCCTCAAGGTACTTTTCCGCCGTCTTGTCGATGATCGATTGCGGTAGTTTGGGACCGGGAGGGGTCTTGTCCCAATCGAGGGTCTCCAGGTAGTCGCGTACGAACTGTTTGTCGAAGCTGGGGGGGCTGATGCCGGGGCGGTACTGATCGGCGGGCCAGAAGCGGGAGGAGTCTGGGGTCAGGACCTCGTCGATGAGGTGCAGCGTTCCGGCCTCGTCGAGACCGAACTCGAATTTGGTGTCGGCGATGATGATGCCCCGCTCGCGGGCATAGTCGGCCGCCTCCCGGTAGATCTGCAGACTGAAGTCCCGGACCTGTTCCGCAATCGCCTCTCCCAGCAGCTCCACCGTCCTGGCGTAATCGATATTCTCGTCGTGGGCGCCCAGTTCGGCCTTGGTGGAGGGGGTGAAGATCGCCTGCGGAAGCCGGTCCGCCTGTTGCAGTCCGGCCGGCAGTTCGATGCCGCAGACTTGGCCGCTCTGCTGATAGTCCTTCCAGCCGGAGCCGATCAGGTAACCGCGCACGATCGACTCCACCGGCAGGGGCTTGAGCTTGCGCACCACCATGGTACGGTCACCCAGAGCGGCACGCTGGGCCGGATCGGTGATGATCGTCTCCAGCGGGATATCTGCGAGATGGTTGGGCAGCAGATGGCGGGTCCGCTCGAACCAGAATTTGGCCACCCGGGTCAAGACCTCGCCCTTGCCGGGGATCGGCTGAGGCATGATCACATCGAAAGCGGAGAGACGGTCGGTGGTGACGATCAGCAGATGCTGTGCATCCACTTCATAGATGTCGCGCACCTTGCCGCGGTTGACCAGTTTCAGATCCAGTTTCGATTCAAAGAGGGGTTCGCTCATTGTGCTCGACCGTCAGTTTGCAAAGCCGGCAGTATAACCCACGCGCTGTAGGATCCGCTTCTGTTTCAGCCGTAATGCCCCGGTAACTGAAGACGACAGGTTCGGTTGCCGGGGCAATCGTGGCGACCTCCCGTCCGAAACCACGATCTGCTACTGTACGGGAAGTGGATGAGGAGGCTCGATGAACGATTCACTGGATTACATGCAGGCCTTTCGCGGCAGTTTCACCTCGGCCCTGCGCTGGCACCATCTGGATGCCTTGTGGCAGGTACTGCGTGATGATGCCGATGGAGGCTGGTACCTCTACGCCATCGGTGAGGCACCGCCCCGGCAGCCCAGCGACCGGCAGCAGGTGTTGACCTTCATCGACGAGATCGACAAGTTGCTGAGAGCCGAACACGACGAGGACTACTGCGGCATCGTCTACGCCGACGACCTGCAACGGCCCGCCTTCGTCAAGATCTACGATCCGCACAACCTGGGCGTCTCCTGCGGCTACAGCGACAACCCCCCCTTGCCGGGCTGGGTCATGAGCAAGCTCCAACCGGTGGATCTGCCGGCAACGGTGGTGCCGAAGAATCGCAAACGCTGGTGGCAGGGACTGTTCGGTGGCTGACAGACCCCGGGCAATCAGCATTGGCCTGCCGCCAAATACCTTGTGGATCGCCAGGAAATCGAATGTGGAATCGTGCTAGACTCAAAAACCAAGCTATTAAGTAGGAAATAGGGTAAGGGCATGAGCGAGACACAGACACCAGACAACGACCGCTCCCTGTCGGATCGGCTGGCTATCACCCGAGGCACCATGAATCTGTTCGAGAGCTGGGGCCTGCGCACCGAGGAGATGATGGCGCTGCTCAATCTGGAGGGCAAGGCCCGCCACTTCGCACAATATCGCTACAACAAGCCCTTCCCAGACGAGCCGGGGCTGATGCGGCGTATTGAATACCTGGTACGCATCGACGAGGCCCTGCGCACCACCTATCCGACCAACCCGACCATGGGCAAGCGCTGGTTACGCCAACGCAGCCACAAATTCAACCGTCACAGTCCGTTGGCGATGATGATCGGTGAGGGTGAGCGCGGGCTGGTCTATGTCCTCTCCCGACTCGACTGCACCTTCGCTTGGGAGCAGAGCGGCTCTACACCCTGCTGATCCATTGGCGATAAACGGCTGCGCTAGGCGTCGGCCTGTTCCCGCTTCTGCAGCCATACCTCCAGACCCTGGGCGTCCAGCTCCAGGTCCATGACCATTAAATGCTCGATCTCCCGCGGGGAGAGGGAACAACCGTGCTGATCCAGACTCGCCAACAGCCAGTGCAGCAGGGCGGTGCGGATCTGTTCGATACGCTCGCGACCCGGTGTGGCGTCGGCGGTCAGGGCAATGGTGGTGAACTGGTCGAGTGAGCGGCGGAGCATGTCGACCAGGCGGAACGGCTCCCATACCGCGCAATAGTGGGTCAGGTAGACCACCTCCGGTGACAGTGCCATCAGGCGGTCGAGGGTTTCGTGCCAAGCTACGGGATCGAACTGGATCGGCGTCGATGTGGCGAGCAGAAAGGGGCCTTTGTCCGTGTCGAACTCGCGATAGGAGAGCCCGAAGGTGTCGCCGGTGAAAAGCCCCCGGCTCTGTTCGTCGAAGATGCAGATATGGTGACGGGCATGGCCCGGTGTATCGAGACACAGCAGTTCCCGCGATCCCAGCTTCAGGCGGAAACCGTCCGCGGCTTCGATGGTGCGCTCCTCCTCGACCGGGATCAGTTCGCCGAAACTCGATTTGAAATCCTCCTCGCCATAGACCGCCATGGCACCCGCTGTGAGTTTCGATGGATCGATCATGTGGCGTGCGCCGTAGGGGTGGATCACCATGCGGGCCTGGGGCAGCTGCTGCATCAACGCTCCCGCACCACCGGCGTGATCCAGGTGCACATGGGTCGGGATGACGTACTTCACCTGTTCAGGAGCGATCCCCTTGTCTTCGAGTACCGACATCAGCACCGGTACCGTATGGCTGGTGCCGGTATCGATGAACGCAGCCTCGCCGTCGGATTCGATCAGATAGCACGACGCCAGTCCGGGGCGCTGGTACTCGGTGTCGATGCAGGTGATCTGGTCGGGAAGCTCCTGGAAACGGGGTTGCGGCATAGTGCAGTGGTTCCTGTCGGGTTTGCTTTCAGGTCTGTCGGAATCGTACTAACAGGCTCTAGTTGGATTCGGAATCGGGGCCGATACTGTTCTCGTCCGCGATTTTCCCCTCCTTGCCCTGCAGCAGATTGCGGATATTGGAGCGGTGGCGCCAGAACAGGACCAGGCTTACCAGGATCTGCATGACGACCAGTTCGGGGGCGGGCCAGATCAGCCAGACGATGAGCGGGGCCAGCGCCATGGAGACCAGGGCCGAGAGGGAGGAGATGTTGACCACCTTGGCCATGAAGAGCCAGATCAGTCCCACGCCGGCACCTATGCCCAGATGGAGTCCGAACTGGACGCCGAGCGCGGTGGCGACCCCTTTGCCGCCCTTGAAACCGAAAAAGACCGGATAGAGGTGGCCGAGGAAGGCGGCCAGTCCGGTCAGCGCCAATACCATTGGTGTGGCATCGAACAGATGTGCGATCAGCATCGGGACAAAGCCCTTCAGCGAATCCCCCAGCAGGGTGATGGCTGCCGCTTTCTTGCCGCCGAGTCGCAACACGTTGGTGGCTCCCGGATTGTTGGAGCCCTGGGTGCGCGGGTCGGGCAGGCCCATGAGTCGGCAGACGATAATCGCGCTGGAGATGGAGCCCAACAGGTAGGCGACGATGACAAGGAGTGATTCGACTAGCATCGGGCAATTGGAACTGGTTGCCGTGGCCAGGTCAAGCCGTTGCAAGTCACACGGACGACCGGGGGATTTGTATTTCCGTGCCGCTCCTCTACTATGGGCCAGGATTCCAACATCAACATCAGAACCAACCATGGACATTGTTTTCATCCGCGATTTGCGTATCGACACGGTAATCGGCATTTACGACTGGGAGCGGGAGATCCGCCAGACGGTGGTCTTCGATCTGGAGATGGGGGCGGACATCCGCCGCGCCGCCGCCACCGATGCGATCGATGAGGCGCTCGATTACAAGGCGGTGAGCAAGCGCCTGGTAGAATTCGTGCGCGCCAGTGAATTCCAGCTGGTCGAAACTCTGGCGGAGCGCTGTGCCGCCATTGTGTTGCAGGAGTTCAAGGTGCCCTGGGTACGCCTGACCCTGAACAAGGTGGGAGCAGTGAGCGCGGCGCGTGACGTTGGCGTGATGATTGAGCGGGGCAGTCGTGATTGAGAAGAGAGTGGTCAGAGCCTGGCTGAGTCTGGGCAGTAATGTGGATCCCCGGCGGCAGATAGGCGATGCCCTTTCGGCCTTGCGACAACGATTCGGGGAGTTGGTGATCTCTCCCATCTACGAAAGCCAGGCGGTGGGTTTCAATGGTGACAATTTCCATAACCTGGTGGTGGGGATCGAGACCGAATTGCAGGCCTCCGAGCTGGTTCGGGTGCTGAGACAGATCGAGACGGCTCAGGGTCGGGTCAGAGGGCGGGAGAAGTTCGCTCCCCGTCCCCTCGATATCGACCTGCTGACTTACGGGGACTGTATAATCGATGAGGACGGGGTACAGGTACCGCGAGAGGAAATCCTGCGCTACGCTTTCGTGCTGCTGCCGTTGTCCGAAGTGGCCCCGAACGAGCGGCATCCCATCGACGGCCGGACCTATCGTCAGCTTTGGGCAGGATTCGATGCGACGGGGCAGTCGCTGTGGCGCGTGCAGGAAGCCTCGGGCGCTCGTGCTCCCGATGTGCCGAGCGTGGAATCGGAGCTCTCCAGGGCCGGCGAATGAGGTGTCGATTCATACATCAGCCGGGTGACTGGGATTTGCCTTCCCGGGTTTGAATGCCGGGTCAGCGATAACCGGCAAGGCAAAAAAGAGGAAACCATAAGCTGTATGCAGGTTTGTTCCGATATTAAAGTAGGCATTTTCTGACACGCTCAGTGGGACCGAGCTTGATTCGGTCGCCGCTCTTTTGAAACAATTCGCCCTTCCCGAACCGATCCGATATAAACGTCGACCCACAGACTCCCCGAGGTACCCTACATGCCCCTGATCAGAGCATTTCCCGGACTGCGTCCGGCGCCCGGACGCGCCGCCGATGTGGCAGCCCCGCCCTACGATGTCATGAACGCAGCCGAAGCTCGGGAGATGGTGGTCGGCCGCCCCTGGAGTTTCCTGCACATCTCCAGGCCCGAGGTCGACCTGCCGGAAGGGGTCGACCCTTATGCCCCGGAGGTCTATGCCAAGGCCGCGGAAAATCTGGAAAAAATGATATGCGAGGGGGTGCTGGTGAGGGACCGCAAGCCCTGCTACTACGTCTACCGGCTGACCATGGGTGAGCATCGGCAGACCGGCCTGGTGGCCGCCGCTTCGGTGGAGGCCTACGACAACGACCGTATCAAGAAGCATGAATTCACCCGTCCCGCCAAAGAAGACGACCGGGTGCGCCAGATCGACGCCCTGAACGCGCAGACCGGGCCGGTGTTCCTGGTCTATCCGAGTGCGCCGGGTGTGGACCAGCAACTGGTGCGCATCGCCCAGGCCGAACCCGATATGGACGTCACCGCCGCCGATGGGGTGCGTCACGAGATCTGGGTGGTCGATGACCAGGACATCGTGGAACAGCTGACGGCCGACTTCGATGCCATGTCGGCCCTCTACGTGGCCGATGGACACCACCGCTCAGCCGCCGGCTCCCGGGTGGGGGCGGCACGCAAGGCGGCCAACCCCGACCACACGGGGGAGGAGTCTTACAATTATTTCCTGAGCGTGATCTTCCCTCACAACCAGATGCAGATCCTCGACTACAACCGGGTCATCAAGGATCTCAACGGCCTCGACAAGGCGGCCTTACTGGCCCGTGTCGGCGAGGCCTTCCAGGTCGAGGCCAGCGGGCAGCCCGTGAAACCGGCCCAAGCGGCCGAGTTCGGCATGTATCTCGATCACCAGTGGTACCGCCTGCGTCTCGATCCCGAGCGTATCCCGGCCGATGACCCGGTGGCGCGGCTCGATGTCAGCCTGCTGGCCGAGAATCTGATCGAACCGATCCTGGGCATCTCCGATCCCCGCCGCGACCCCCGTATCGACTTCGTCGGCGGTATCCGTGGCCTGGAAGGGTTGCAGAAGCGGGTCGATTCCGGAGAGATGGCGATCGCCTTCTCACTCTTTCCCACGCGCATGGAGGATCTGATGGCGGTGGCCGACGCGGGCGAGGTGATGCCGCCCAAGTCGACCTGGTTCGAACCCAAACTGGCGGACGGACTGGTCAGCCACGTGCTGGACTGAGCCCGCTCCGAACGGTCGACTATGGTCACCACCAGCAGCAGGCTACCGCAGGGTGACGAGATCACCGCCGATGATATCGCCCTCTGGGTCGAGCGGTTGCCCAAGGTGTTCGACACCGAGGACCGCCGCTATCTGGACAAGGCGACACAACTGGCGCTGAAGGCGGATGTCGGCGTCATCAGTCTCTGCAGCGAATCCCAACTGCGTCACGCCCTCTCGGTGGCCGAGATCCTTGCCGACATGGGGATGGACCGGGGGACGGTCGCCGCCGCCATACTGCTCGGTTCCCTCGGCGCCAAACAGGTTACATTGGAGCAGATCGACAAGGCGCTGGGAGAGAATGCCTCCCGTATGGTCGACGACCTGACCCGCATCGGCGTGCTGACCGACCTCTCCTCGGAGGTGAAACCGGGCGATGAGGAGGAGCACGCCGAGAACCTGCGGCGCCTGCTGCTCGGCATCGCCGAGGATGTGCGGGTGGTGTTGGTGGTGGTGGCGCAGCAGCTGCATCTGATGCGCGGCGCCCGCGGGCTCTCACCGGAGCTGCGTCAGCGGTTGGCGGAGGAGACCCGTGACATCTACGCCCCGCTGGCCAACCGGCTCGGCGTCTGGCAGGTGAAGTGGGAGCTGGAGGATCTCTCCCTGCGCTTTCTCCATCCCGACGACTACAAACGCATCGCCAGCCAGCTCGACGGCCGCCGTGCCGACCGCGAGCAGTTCATCCGCCAGGTGATCGACCTGCTGCACGAGAAGTTCGCCGCGGTCGGCATCCAGGCCGAGATCAGCGGGCGGCCGAAACACATCTACAGCATCTGGCGCAAGATGCAGCGCAAGTCGGTCGACATCGAGCAGATTTTCGATCTGCGCGCAGTGCGGGTGCTGGTGGACGACATCGCCCAATGCTATGCCGCCTTGGGTGTGGTGCACGGCCTCTGGCGTCATATTCCGGGCGAGTTCGACGACTACATCGCCACCCCCAAGGCCAATCTCTACCAGTCGATCCACACGGCAGTGATCGGCCCCGAGGAGAAGACCCTGGAGGTGCAGATCCGCACCCGCGACATGCATCATCACGCGGAGCTGGGTGTGGCCGCCCACTGGCGCTACAAGGAGAACGCCAGGCACGACACCGATTTCGAGCGCCGCATCGTCTGGATGCGTCACTGGCTCGAACGTAAGGAGTTCAGCGACGAGAACGGCGACCTGCCCGATTACCTCGATACCGATCTGGAGGCGACCCGCATCTATGTGCTGACCCCCCAGGGCAAGGTCATCGAGCTGCCCAAAGGGGCGACCCCCCTCGACTTCGCCTACTCCATCCATACCGATATCGGCCACACTTGCCGCGGAGCCCGGGTCGACGGCCATATCGTGCAGCTCAACCGCCCCCTGCGCAGCGGCGAGACGGTGGAGATTCTGACCGCCAAGAACGGCACCCCCAGCCGCGACTGGCTCAACCCCCATCTCGGCTATCTGCACAGCAATAAGGCGCGCAACCGGGTCAGGCAGTGGTTCAAGCAGCTCGATTTCGAACACCATGTGGAGCTGGGCCGTTCCATGCTGGAGCGGGAGATGACCCGGCTGTCGGTGACCGAAAAGCCCAATCTGGAGGCGGTGGCGGCGAAGCACAATCTGCAGCATGCGGAGGATGTCTATGCCGCCATCGGTCGCGGCGACCTGTCACCGATCCAGGTGGCGGGTGTGGGTGGGCGTTTGCGTCCGGTGGTGCGGCCCCGGCCACCCACCGCCCAGAAGAGCGCTTCGATCAAGGGCGAGGTGGTGGTGGCCGGGGTAGACGACCTGATGACCAACATCGCACGCTGCTGCAAGCCGGTGCCTTACGATCCCATCGTCGGTTTCGTCACCAAGGGACGCGGGGTCACCGTGCACCGCCGGGACTGTGCCAATATGCGGGCCTTGAAAGAGGAGAGTCGCGACCGGGTGGTGGAGGTGCACTGGAGCGACCAGCAGTCTCAGACCGCCTATGCGGTCGATTTCCTGGTCATCGCCGGCGACCGTAAGGGATTATTGCGCGATATCTCGGCTATCCTCACCAACGAGGATATCGATGTCATCGGCGTCAATACCAACAGCGACCGCAAGACCGACACCGCCAGCATGCGCTTCACGGTGGAGGTCTGCGATATGGATCAGCTCAGCCGGTTGCTCTCGAAGGTGGAGCAACTGCCGGATGTGAACGTGGTCAAACGAATCTCATGAACAGCAGTTTACGGCCGATTGCCAGCCCCCTCTCCCAGGGCTAAACTAACGCATTGTTATTTTATGGTTTTTTATATTGAACCCACAACGGCCCCACAAGCCTGGAAACCTTGCATTGACCATTGAGACGAAAACCAATCTGCTCGATCTCGATTGCCGCCAGATGGAGGCGTTTTTCCTTGAGCTGGGCAGCAAGGCGTTCCACGGCCGCAACGTCTTCAAGTGGATCCACAAGCATGGCGTTACCGACTTCGACGCCATGACCGACATCTCGAAGCGACTGCGTGAACAGCTGAAGGCGGTGGCGGAGATCAGGCTGCCGGAGCTGATCTTCGAACAGCCGGCCCTGGACGGCACCCGCAAGTGGCTGATCGAACTCGAGGACGGCCAGCGCATCGAGACCGTCTATATCCCGGACGACGGACGCAGCACCATCTGCGTCTCCTCCCAGGTGGGTTGCGCGCTGGACTGCTCGTTCTGTTCGACCGCGCAGCAGGGTTTCAACCGCAACCTGAGCGTGGCCGAAATCATCGGCCAGGTCTGGATCGCCAGCCGCGAGCTGGGTGAGCCGCCCAGCAATGTCGTGATGATGGGCATGGGCGAGCCACTGGCCAACTTCGACGCCGTGGTCACGGCCATGAACATCATGCAGGACGATCTGGCCTACATGGTCTCCAAGTATCGGGTCACCATCAGCACCTCCGGCATCGTGCCGGCGTTGAATCGGCTCAAGGAGCTGTGCGACATCAGCCTGGCGGTCTCCCTGCACGCCCCGGACAACGCCCTGCGTGACGAACTGGTGCCGATCAACAGGAAGTACCCGCTGGAGGAGCTGATCCCCGCCTGTCGGGAGTTCGTGCGTGGCGACAGGCGACGCAAGGTGACCTGGGAGTACGTCATGCTCGATGGGGTCAACGACAGCCTGCAGCACGCCAAGGCGCTGATCCGGTTGCTCGAGGGCACCCCTTCCAAGGTCAACCTGATCCCTTTCAATCCCTTCCCGGGCACCCGCTACCGGGTCTCCCCGCCGGAGCGGGTGGAGGCCTTCCGCCAGCGGCTCAAGCGTTCCGGCATTATCGCCACCACCCGCAAGACCCGGGGCGACGACATCGACGCCGCCTGCGGTCAGCTGGTGGGAAAAGTCAGGGATCGGAGTCGCAGGGAGCTGCGGCGGGCGGTAAACGAGTCACCGAAGGTGTATCTATCATGAGGTTTCAAGCCGTGCTCAGACTACTCGGTATCGGTTTGCTGACCGCGCTGCTCAGCGCCTGTGCAACCATGGACGGCGGCGAAGACGCCACCGGTAATCTCGGTGTCGAGCGGCGCGACAGTCCGGCCAAGATCTACGTCGAGATGGGTATCGCCTACATGCGCGACGGCCAGGATGCGGTAGCCCTGAAGAAGCTGCGGCGGGCGATCGAGGTCGATCCGGAGAGTTCGGAAGCTCACAACGTGCTCGCCATCCTCTACGAACGTCTCGGCGAGACCGAAATGGCGGCCAAGTACTACGAGCGGGCGGCAGCCCTGGACCCCCGGGACCCCTACATCCGCAACGCGCGTGGCAGTTTTTTCTGCAAGCAGGGGCAGTATGAAACTGCCTTGCAGGAGTTCGACCTGGCGCTCGACAACCCCCTCTATCCCACTCCCTGGGTGGCGTTGACCAATGCGGGGCTGTGTGCGGAGAGAGCGGACGACAAGCTCAAGGCCGAAGGCTACTATCGTCGCGCCCTGACCGCCAACAAGCGTTATGCGCCGGCGCTGTTCCAGATGGCGGAGCTCTCATTCGAGCAAAACAACGACATGTCGTCCCGTGCCTATCTGGAGCGCTTTCACAGTGAAGTGCCCGCCACTGCCGCCTCCCTCTGGCTCGGCGTGCGGGTTGAGCAGCGCTTGGGCGATCGTATCAAGGCTGTCGAGTACAAACGCCGGCTCCTGAAAGAGTTTCCCGATGCGCCGGAGATCCAGGCCCTTAACCAATCAGAACGGCAGTAATGAAGCACAAGACAGCCCAGGAAGAGAACGCGACCTCGCAACAGACCGTCGACGGACCGGGATCGCAACTGCGCAAGGCCAGGGAGCGCCAGGGGTTGGAACAGTCGAAGATGGCGGCGCAGTTGCACCTCAGCCAACCCATGATCCAGGCGCTGGAGTGGGATGATTATGAAAAGCTGCCAGCCGCCGTTTTTGTGCAGGGTTACCTGAGAAACTACGCCCGGCTGCTGGGTGTGGACGAGGATGCCGTGATCCGCTCCTATCAGGAGTTGAATCCCGATGCCGAGCAACAGCCGCTGCCACGAAACCAGCCGGACGAGGTGGCGCGTGAACTCCACAGCGACAACCGGATGATTCGACTCATCACCTGGATCGTGGTTCTGGTCATGGGTGTGCTGATCTTCTTCTGGTGGCAGGGGCGTATGGATTCGACCGAAACCACTGCGCCGGTCGAGGAGCTGGGCGACATGATCGAGCCCGGCTTCGCCCCCCCACAAGCGGATGAGTCCATTGCGCCCTCGGACGAGGCGTTGCCCAACCTGCGGGAACCCGTTGTCGAGGCCGAGTCACCCCCTCCCGAAAGCCCTTCTGAGACATTCGCAGAACCCCCCGCCATGGAGCAACCGGTCATCGAGACACCGGCACTCGAGGCCGACCGTCTGCCGGAACCGGAACCTGAGCCCACGATCGAGACGACACCCGCCCCCGAAGTCATGGCCACCGAGGTCGAGCCGGAACCGGCAACCCAGCCCGAATCGGAGCCTCCGGCCCCTACGGGCAGTGTCGGCCTAGTGGTGTTCGAGTTTACGGGACCCTGCTGGGTAGAGGTGCGCGATGCGACCGGTCGAGCCCGTATCATCGGTGTCATGCGTGAGGGCGCGCGTCGCACCCTGAATGCCGGCCTCGGGCCCTTCGAGGTGGTTATCGGTGACATCAACGCCGCCCGCCTGAGCGTCAACGGTGAGGCGTATGATCTGCGGCGCCATACCCGCGGCAAGGTGGCGCGTTTTACCCTGGACCCATCCCAGCTCTGAGCGGATTGCGGCAAGGCTGCAGCTGCGGATTCAGAGGCGTCCGCCCGCGACCTGAAGGGCGACCTGAGGATCGGCCCTTCGGTCCCGGGATCGCGTTCCTGAAACCGAGATCCCCTAGGTGCAAAGGGCCCATCCGTGGTAACCTTCTGCGCTTCATCCGGAACCGTTCCACGATCGATCGCACACCACTGATGGCAAAGCAAATCCAGGCCATTCGCGGGATGAAAGACATCCTGCCCGAGCAGACCCCCTTATGGCAGTACCTGGAGGACCGGGTACGCGATGTGCTGGGTCGCTACGGCTATGCCGAGATCCGCATGCCGATCGTCGAGATGACCGAGCTCTTCAAGCGTTCCATCGGCGAGGTGACCGACATCGTCGAGAAGGAGATGTACACCTTCGAGGACCGCAACGGCGACAGCCTGACCCTGCGACCCGAGGGGACCGCCGGCTGCGTGCGCGCCGGCCTGGAGAACGGCCTGATCTTCAACCAGACCCAACGGCTCTGGTATCAGGGCCCCATGTTCCGTCACGAGCGTCCGCAGAAGGGACGCTACCGCCAGTTTCACCAGATCGGCGTCGAGACCTTCGGTCTGGAGGGGCCCGATATCGACCTGGAACTGATACTGATCACCGCCCGGCTGTGGAAAGCACTCGGCCTCGAGGGGTTGGAGCTGCAACTCAACACCCTGGGTACGGCCGACGAACGCAGCCGCTACCGGCAGATCTTGGTGGACTACTTCCAGAGTCGTCTGCACGAACTCGACGAGGACAGCCGGCGCCGGCTGGAGGGGAATCCGTTACGCATCCTCGACACCAAGAATCCCGAGATGGCGGCCGTGGTGGCGGACGCGCCCACCTTGATGGAGCATCTTGGCGATGAGTCCCTGGCCCATTTCGACAGCTTGCGTCAGGGGCTTGAGGAAGCGGGAGTGGTCTATGTGCTGAACCCGCGTCTGGTGCGCGGGCTCGACTACTACAGCCGTACCGTCTTCGAGTGGGTCACCGACCGGTTGGGCGCCCAGGGCACGGTCTGTGCCGGTGGCCGTTATGACGGTCTGGTCGAACAGCTCGGTGGCCGGCCCACCAACGCGGTCGGCTTCGCCATGGGGCTGGAGCGCCTCATCGCTCTGCTGGAGGAGACTGACCTGGCGCAGCGCCTGCCGGGACCCGACCTCTACATGATCATGATGGGGGCGGAGGCCCAGCGGCGCGGTCTGCAGCTGGCCGAATCACTGCGTGACGCGCTGCCGGCCTTGCGTCTGATCACCCATTGCGGGGGCGGCAGCTTCAAGAGTCAGTTCAAAAAGGCGGACAAGAGCAACGCCCGCTATGCGCTGGTGCTGGGCGATGATGAACTTGCCCGGGGCGAGGCGGGTCTCAAACCCCTGCGGGAGGCCGGCGAGCAGCAACAGATCAGACTGGAGTCGCTGGCCGAAACCATTGAAACGCTCTGAGACCTGACCGTCCGGAGCCGTAACACGATAAACAAGAGACAGGATTGGAAAGATGAGTGCATATCAGACCGAAGAAGAGCAGGTCGAAGCGCTGAAGCGCTGGTGGAAAGAGAACGGCACCTCCATCATCGCCGGCATCGTCATCGGATTGGGCGGTGTGTTCGGCTGGCAGGCCTGGGGCAACTATCAGGACCGGGTGTCGAAGGACGCCTCTATCGCCTTCAGCCAGCTGGTCGACGCCGAACAAAAGGGTGACCTGGAATCCGCCAGCAAGCAGGCGGAACTGCTGCGACTCGATTACGAGAGCAGCAGCTATGCCGTATTCGCTGCTCTGATCCAGGCCAAGGTGAAGCTGGATCAGGGAGACTCCGCGGCGGCGCGCTCCCAACTGGAGTGGGCCATGGCGAATAGCGATAACGCATCGATGAAGCAGCTGGCCCAGCTCAATCTGGCGCGTATCCTCCTGAGCGATGGCGATCTGGACGGCGCCGCGAAACTGGCCGACGTGTCCAGCGGCGGATTCGCCGGAGACTTCGCCCAGCTGCGCGGCGACATCGCCGCCGAGCGTGGTGACAAACAGGCGGCGCTCGAGGCCTATACCCTGGCCATGACGCAGGAGACCAGCAATCGCAATCTGCTGCAGATGAAGCTGGACGACCTGGGCCTGGACACCCCCTGAAGTGATGAACGTGGTACGCCAACTCTGGCCCCTGCTGCTGCTGGCACTGGCCGGCTGTAGCGCCTTCTCGGGCAAGGATAACGCCGATCCTCCGGCTGAACTGGTCGATCTGGTGCCCCAGCTCAAGATCCACACCCTGTGGAGTGAATCTTTCGAGGGCAGCGAAGGGGCGTTCCTCAAGATCGCACCTGCCCTGGTCGGGGACCGCATCTATATTGCCGAGCCCTCCGGCGAGGTCACGGCGCTGGAGGCGGAGACCGGCAAGCGGCTCTGGTCGGTCGATCTGGAGGTGCCGATCAGTGGGGGGCCCGGCGTCAATGACGGCCTGCTGGCCGTCGGCACCCAGGAAGCCGAACTGATTCTGCTCGACGCCGACGACGGCAGCGAACGCTGGCGAAAAAGGGTCAGCAGCGAAGTCCTCTCCGTTCCGGCCATCGGGCGGGGCCGGGTGGTCTGCCGTACCATCGACGGACGTGTGACGGCCTTCGCCACCGACAACGGCGAGTCACGCTGGGTCTACGACCGCAATGTCCCCATCCTGACCCTGCGTGGCGACAGCTCGCCCATCCTGCACGAACAACAGGTACTGGTCGGTTTCGCCAATGGCAAACTGGTGGCGTTCTCCCTCGACAGCGGGGCTCCCAACTGGGAGGCTTTGATCACAGCGCCTACCGGTCGCACCGAGCTGGAACGGGTGGTCGATATCGACGCCGAACTCAAGCTGGTGGAGGGGACGGTCTATGCCGCTGCCTACCACGGCGAGCTGGCTGCGGTCTCCGAGATCAGCGGGGTGGTGCTCTGGCGCCGAGAGATCTCATCCCACGCCGGTATGGATGCCGACTGGCGTCAGGCCTACATCACCGATGAGTTCGACCACATCTGGTCGCTGGATGCGACCAACGGCGCCACCCTGTGGCAGCAGAAGGCGCTGCATGCGCGTCGCCTCACCGCGCCGGCGATGGTGGACGGTCTGCTGGTGGTCGGCGACTACGACGGCTACCTGCACTGGCTGGAACAGTATGACGGTAAGATGCTGGCCCGTAGCCGGGTCGGCGGCGATGCCATTCGGCTCAAGCCCCTGGTGCATAACGGCATCGTCTATGTCTTCGATGACGGCGGCACCCTGACCGCGTTGCGTGCCGAACCGATTGAACCCGATCAATAACGGGGTCGGTCCATGCTACCCGTCATCGCCCTGGTCGGTCGTCCCAACGTAGGCAAATCGACCCTCTTCAACCGCCTCACCCGCAGCCGAGACGCCCTGGTCGCCGACCAGCCGGGTCTCACCCGCGACCGCAAGTACGGTACCGGCAAGCTGGGCAGCCAGCCCTACGTGGTGGTCGATACCGGCGGCATCAGCGGCGATCAGGTCGGTATCGATGTGCTGATGGAGCAGCAGGTGCGCCAGGCCATCGGCGAGGCCGATCATATCCTGTTCCTGCTCGACGCCCGCGAGGGCTGCACCGGCGGCGACGAGACGATCGCCCAGGAACTGCGACGCACCGGCAAGCCGGTGACCCTGGCGGTGAACAAGAGCGAGGGGCTGGACCAGGCGCTGGCCGGCAGCGATTTCTACCGGCTCGGCTTCGGCGAGCCCCAGCTCATCGCCGCCGCCCATGGACGTGGCGTGAAGGGCCTGATCGAATCGGTGCTGGAGCAGATGCCGCCGACCGAGGACGCCGAACCGGACGAGCCCGGCATCGAGATCGCGGTGGTGGGGCGGCCCAATGTGGGCAAATCGACCCTGGTCAACCGGCTGCTGGGCGAGGAGCGTGTGGTCGCCTTCGACCAGCCCGGCACCACCCGTGACAGTATCTTCATCCCTTTCGAACGCAACGGCCGCCGTTATACCCTCATCGACACCGCCGGTGTGCGGCGCAAGGCGCGCATCAAGGAGGCGATCGAGAAGTTCAGCATCATCAAAACCCTGCAGGCGATCGAGCAGGCCAACGTGGTGCTGATGGTGCTCGACGCCCGCCAGGGGGTGGGGGAGCAGGACGCCACCCTGGCCGGCCATGTGCTGGAGAGCGGGCGGGCGCTGATCCTGGTGGTCAACAAGTGGGACGGCTTGGATCAGGACCAGCGCGAATGGATCAAGAGCGAGATCGAGCGCAAGCTGCCGTTTCTGAGCTTTGCCCGCCACCACTTCATCTCCGCCCTGCACGGCTCCGGCGTGGGCGATCTGTTCGAGATGGTGGAGGGCGTCTACGCCAGCGCCATGCGCGACCTCGCCACCCCAGACCTGACCCGGCTGCTGGAGGCGATCACCCAGGAGCATCAGCCGCCGCTGGTCCACGGCCGGCGCATCAAACTGCGCTATGCCCACCAGGGAGGAAAGAATCCGCCCATCATCGTCATCCACGGCAATCAGACCAGCGAGGTGCCCGACAGCTACAAGCGCTATCTGGTGAGCCGCTTCCGCAAGGCGCTGAACCTCAAGGGCACGCCTATTCGCATCGAGTTCCGCTCCGGCGTGAACCCCTACGAGGGCAAGAAGAACAAGCTGACCAAGCGTCAGGTCCAGAAGCGTCAGCGACTGAAGCAGTTCGTCAAACGCAAGTGATGTCGTCTCTCCACGACCTGTTCGGAGATTCCCTCCCCAGTATCAATATCTCGGTGCGGTTCAAAGTAAACAGTCAGCAGACGCACTGGGTCTGAACACGACAAATCCTGCAGCCGGGGTAATAATGGATCGCAACCCGAGCGACCCGAAATTCGAACTCCATATGTCAGCTACGAAAAGCTATCAAGCCAAGTTGCCGGAGCTGTTGAGGCAGGCGGGCGCCGATCGTTTGAGTGGCGAGCAGCAGACGTTTCTGCAACGCCAGGCGCTCGACTACCGCTTCACCCAGCAGGATCTGCGACAGCTTTGCGATATGGCGGCCGATCTGGCGATGTGGGACGACGGGCCGTTGGAACGGATCTGGCCGCAACCGCCGCAGGCGCTGATGGGGCCGAAACAGCGTCGACAGCAGATACTGGAATCGGTGCGCAACCACTGGTTGTCGCTGAAACAGCAGCCGATCCGGTTTCCCGAGATACCGGTAACGAACGCCTACACAGCAGAGCGCATCCGTCGGGTCAGCGTAGCGAGGGAACAGCTCGGTCTGGGCTGGTGTCCGGTCGCCTCGCCGCGCACCCGCTGCTGCAATCTGCTTACCCTCGACGCGGTGGAGAACTGCGGCTTCGACTGCAGCTACTGCAGCATCCAATCCTTCTACCACGGTGACGAGGTCCGCTTCGACAGCCGTTTCGCCGAGAAGTTGGCGGTGCTGGAGATCGATCCGGCAAAGACCTATCACATCGGCACCGGCCAGTCCTCCGACTCGCTGATGTGGGGTAATCAGGCCGGCATACTCGAGGCCCTGCTCGACTTCGCCGACCGCCATCCCAATGTCATCCTGGAGCTCAAGACCAAGTCGAAGAACATCAACTACCTGCTGAAAAACGAGGTGCCGCCCAACGTGCTCTGCACCTGGTCGCTCAATCCCCAGCTGGTGATCGACAACGAGGAGCATCTCGCCGCCTCCCTCGACGAGCGGCTGCAGGCCGCCCGCCGTCTGGCCGACAAGGGGGTGCTGGTCGGCTTTCACTTCCACCCCATGATCCGCTACCAGGGCTGGCAGGAGGGGTATGGCGCGATCTTCGATCGGCTCACCGGAAGCTTCCATAGCGACCAAGTGGCACTGGTCTCCCTCGGTACCCTCACCTACATCAAGCCGGTGATCAAGCAGCTGCGTGAGCGTCCCGGATTCAGAAGCCGCATCCTGCAGATGCCGATGGTGGAGGCCGACGGCAAGCTCTCCTATCCGGAGCAGATCAAGCGGGAGATGTTCGGCTTCGCCTACCGCTCGCTGGCGCCCTGGCACGGCAAGGTCTTCTTCTATCTCTGCATGGAGAACCCCCGCCTCTGGCAGCCGGTGTTCGGGTACGACTATCCCAGTAACGACGCCTTCGAGGCGGCGATGAAGCGCTGCTATCTCGACAAGATCGAACGCAGGCGATAGCCCGTCGAGGCGGTGATCCTGTCGCTGATCCGCCAATGGGGAGCGCGATGTTACACTGGGTGCGGCTTTTCGCGCCGTTGCTGATCGTGAATCCGGGTAGATGGTGTGGCAAGCCGCACCCTACGCGCTAAGCATTTTTATTGGCTTGTCGGTGGGGTAGGGCCCTACCCTACCCGGGTAATGTAGGGTCGGGCCATGCCCCACCAATCTAACCGAGCCGACGCTTCACAGGAGGGCACTTTCGGAATGGACAACAGAGAACTCCTCATCGGCCTCACCTTCGTCGTCTATCTGCTGGTGATTCTGATCATCGGCGTGATCGCCTGGCGGCGTACCCGGGATCTGGCCGACTTCGTGCTCGGCGGGCGGCGTCTGGGCAGTTGGGTCGCCGCCCTGAGCGCCAGCGCCTCGGACATGAGCGGCTGGTTGCTGCTGGGTCTGCCCGGCTACGCCTATGTCGCGGGACTGGAGTCGTTCTGGCTCGCCTTCGGTCTGCTGCTCGGGACATGGCTCAACTGGCGGCTGGTGGCGGCCCGGCTCAGGCTGGCCTCGGAAGCGGCGGGAGACGCCCTCACGCTGCCACAATATTTCGCCAACCGTTTTCACGACGAGAGCGGACTGATCCGCGTCGTCTCCTCCCTCTTCGTGCTGCTGTTCTTTCTTTTCTACACCAGCTCGGGCCTGGTGGCGGGGGGCAAGCTGTTCGAGGCGGTGTTCGGTCTGCCCTATCTGTGGGCGGTGGCGCTCGGCGCCCTGACCATCATCCTCTATACCGCCTTCGGCGGCTTCCTCGCCGTCTCCTGGACCGATCTGTTTCAGGGGCTGCTGATGGCCGCCGCCCTGGTCGCGGTGCCCCTGATGGCGTTGGGCGCCGCCGGCGGCGCCGGCGGGGCAGAGCATGCGATCGCCGCCCGGCATCCGGCCCTGCTTGATCCCTTCACCGACAGTGAGGGTAAACCGCTCGGCCTGTTGGCCATCGTCTCCCTGCTGGCCTGGGGTCTGGGTTACTTCGGTCAGCCCCATATCCTGGCCCGATTCAAGGCGGTGAAGTCGGTCGACCTGGTCCCGAGGGCCCGTCGCATTGCGGTCAGCTGGGTCTTCATCACCCTGATCGCGGCCTGTCTGGTCGGACTGCTGGGGATCCCGGTCTTCGACCCGGCCCTGGAGGATGCGGAGAAGGTCTTCATCCGTCTCGTCGATCTGCTGTTCCATCCCCTGGTGGCCGGGATCTGCCTGGCGGCGATCCTGGCCGCCATCATGAGCACCGCCGACTCTCAGCTGCTGGTCTCGTCGAGCGCCTTCACCGGCGATATCTACCGGGTGTTGTTGCGTAAGCAGGCCTCGCAGCGGGAGCTGGTGGTGGTCGGTCGTCTGGCGGTGTTGGCCATCGCTGTCGCCGCTTTTCTGCTGGCGCTGGATCCAGAGAACAAAGTGCTCGACCTGGTGGCCTATGCCTGGGCCGGATTCGGCGCCGCCTTCGGACCCGCGGTGCTGCTTTCGCTCTACTGGCGCGGCATGAATCGCTGGGGGGCGCTGGCCGGGATCCTGGCAGGTGGGCTGACGGTGGTGATCTGGAAGCCGTTGCAGGGCGGGCTGTTCGATCTCTATGAGATCGTTCCCGGCTTCATCGTCTCGGCTCTGGCGATCGTGGTTGTGAGCTGGATGACAGGTAGGCGGCAGCCTGCGGACACCGTGGCCTGAGTCATCGTTTCAGGAGCTCGGAGACCGACTCAATCGGGCAGCAGTTCCACCTTGACCCAGAGCGCCTCTTCGGTGACCGACTCGGTGGAGGCGTAACTGCCGATGCCGGTGCTCTTGAGTTGGCGCTGCGTGCGCGTCCTCGCCAGCGGCAGCCATTCGCCGAGCTGCCCGCTCACCACATTCTCGGTCTCCTGGTGGTTGATGACGGGCGAGCCGCTGATCGGCTCCTGCTTGCGGGTGGAGATCTCGATACGTACCCGGTCCCGCACCACCTGTACCCGGGCATAGAAACCGGAATCGATGTTGCGGTAGTCGACACTGGTCTGATAGCCGCCGTGGGGTCCGATGATGTAGCCGCTGCGGGAGACCTCCGGGCGGATGATGCCGCTGGTGATCAGGGTGGGTTGGCCTTCGACGGTCTGCAGCGTGCGTTGGTTCGCTTGCCGACTCTCGGTTGTGTAGCGCTTCAGCTCGAGACTGTTTTTCTCCGTCTCACCGATCTGCAGATGGGGATTCTTCAGCGACAGGTCGATGCGGTCCGCAGCCGACTCACTGGGTGCGGTATCGCGCACATGGATCAGCAATCTCCGGGGAGGGCGGTCGAACTCCAGCAGGATCTTGCGCACCTCGATCATGCGTTCCGGGGTGGTTCGCACGATCAGCTGGTTGTGCATGCCGGTCACCGTGCCGTCGGGGCCGACGAAGGGTTTGATCAGTGGGATCATCTCCTGGGGCGTCGCGCCCTTGAGATCGAATATCTGCATCTCATCGGCCGATGCCGGCGGGCTGATTAGGGCGCACAGGAGCAGGAGTCCGAGCAGCAGTCTGGCCATGGTGTCCGCCATTGTGGTTGCAATCCTCGATCCCATTGTAGCCTTTGCGGTACGGCCCCTGGACAGGCAGGCAGTCTTTTGTGAAGTCGAGCAGGAGAGGGTGAGGGCCATGACCCTGTTCAACAGCGACATACCCCTGTTTCTGAACGGGGAGTCGATTTGAGAATATCGCTCCTGAACGGGTGATCAGGTCTGGAACTGGCAGGAAATGCGAGTAACTCATTGGGTTCTTACGCTTTCCTGCAATCCCGCTCCCGATAACCGGGCTTGCAGTGCCATTATTTTCAACTATAGGTAGTTTTCATGTGATTGAAATATTTTTGTAGTGAATCGGGAGACTGGGACATGCTGCGATGGTTGTTGGCAATGGCGATGTTCGTATGGGTTTGGCAGGCAGTTGCGGATGAAGATCCCGCCTGTCAGGCGAAGATCGGATTGAATGACCATTACACACCGGAAGCGTTGTTGTCGATCGCAGCCACCTGTCGTGTCCCTGAGGTGGCGGAACTCTTCTTTAACCGCGCTCACCACCTTCGCATGCTCGAGAAGTATGAACGCTTCGAACGCTCGCTGCTGCATTTTGGTGATCGCGATCACCGGGCCTATATCGAAGCCTATCGTATTCACATCGGTCTGGCGGAAGCCTTTGCCACAGAACGACTGCAGCGGCAGGATAAACAGGCGCTGCGGCAGCTCAACCGTATCTACGATGAAAGCGCAGAGATCGCGGAGATGCGTTTTCGGGGTTACGACCTGATCGCGGATCGCCTTGAGAGGAACTATCAGCTTTAAGGGGCGCGAATTGCAGGAGAGCCTGATGCGCATCATGCTCAGCCATGAAAAGTCAGGCATGGGATTCTCGGAACGATCCTGAAAGTTTTGAGTTGCGGAGTCACACTGATGATCCGTATCGCTCGTGTTGTGCCCATTGCCACAAGAGAAACAGGGTGCGAATTTGACAAAGGGCTGTGAGCGAAGCGAACCCATCCACTAAAAACTCAACACTCACCACTCATAACTTCGTTTGTTCGTTCAGTCATCGATGCCGCTGGCGTCCGTCGCTTCATACCCGCTAACGATGACCTGGTTGCGTCCTGCCGCTTTGGCGCGATAGAGGGCATCGTCAGCCCGCTTCAACAGGCTCGCCTCATTATCATCCGGATGGTGGCAGGCAACGCCAAAACTGCAGGTCAGTCCGTTCACTTGGCCGGTGGCGTTTTCGGCTACGGTGCAACGCAGCCGCTCGGCGAGAATGCGGGCCTGCTCTGCGTCCGTATCCTGACAGACAATGAGGAACTCTTCGCCGCCCCAGCGACCGATACTGTCATTGGTGCGTGCGGATTGAGCAAGGATATCGGCCACGTTCCGTATCACACTGTCACCGGTGGGATGACCGAAGCGGTCGTTATAGGCCTTGAAATGATCGATGTCGAGCAGGATCAGGGCGAGTGGTGAATCGGACCTTGCCTGGTGTAATGACTGGGTCATGATCTGGTCTATTTTGCGCCGGTTGTAGAGCTGGGTCAGAGGATCGATCTCCGACAGGGTCGCCAGCTCCCGGTTTTTTTCCGCCAGCTGTTTCTGGGTTCTCCGCAGTTTCTCCAGGGTCTGGTTGAGCTGGGTATTTCTCTCCTGCAGGATCTTACGTGTCATCGCTCGAGATGCGATCAGACGGAAGACCTTGGCGGTGTAGACCGCCAGGCCTACATAGGAGCTGAGGAAGAGCACTCTCAGACCGATGTTGAGATCGCTCACTTTTTCGCTGGTGAACTCCTCGGTAATGGTACCCAGTACGATGCTGTTACTGTCGATCGCCAGCCAGGTGATGAGGGCGTAAGAACCGAGACTCAAAAGTCCGGAGGCCAGTGTCAGCAGAGGGGAAAAACGCAAGGTGGAGAGGCCGATCCAGAGAAAATAGAGCAGAAAGGCCTCGGTCTTGAAGGTGCGAAAGGTGCCGAAGCTGTAAATGACGATGGAGAGCAGCAGGATGTCGATGGTGATCGAGGGGTACTTGATCCAGCGGGGAGGTTCGGGTCTGCGCAGGGCGAAAAAGACAACGATGCCGTATAGCAGATTGATGCCGGAGACGATGATGATGGCGTTGAGCGAATGGACAGGCAGCTCTTTACGAATGGCGAAAGCCACCGCGAAATAGAGCAGGGTGATGAGCAAGCGTACATAGTTCGCGTATCGCTCGCTTTTCTGTTCTTCATGTCGCAACAGTTCGTCGAGCTGTGCGTGTGAGTCATTCATCTTGTCATGCCGTCCGTGCCACTGTCCTGTCGTGTTTATTCCGTCCCTTCGGCTGGAGGGTGCAGAGTGGCTTCGCCTGCCGTTAACTGCTGCAGGACAAATGCTTATGGCGGCCCGCTGGATGGCGAACTTTAGCCGATTGCCGTCGAGGTTGTGGCTCGATCAGCGATATTGCCGCAGGTACCACCATTCAAAGAAGCGTTTCAGCCAGTGGAAAACGATCATGTTGGGCATCACGATGTTGCGTTTCATGGTGCGTGCCACCAGCATGCCGCTGGTCTGGCTGTCGACGATGCAGACCAGCTCCACCTTGAAGGTTTCGGTCGGTGTCTGTCCCTTCATTTCGGTAATGAGGTTGTGTGCCGCCGCCGTTGCCTGCAGGTCGGCCATATGGGCCTGTTTGGGCATCCACTCCGGGCCGGGGAAGCTGCCGGAATCACCTGCCACGTAGACCCGTGACAGTCCCTCTACGTGGCACTGGGCGTCGGCCTTGATCAGGCCGCCTTCGGAGCGCGGCAGGGAGGTGTTGTCGAACCATAGATTGCCGGTCATGCCCGGCATGAAAAGAATGAGGTCGGCGTCGAAGGTGCCGCCCTCGGTAGTGACGCTGTTCTCGCTGAAGGCCTTCATCTTGTGGCCGAGATGGGTCTCGATGCCCCGCTTGTTCATCTCCCGCACCAGACCGGTGACCGCTTTTGGGCCCAGGCGTTGTCCCGGGTTCTCCGCCGGCGTGAAGAAGATCAGCTTGAACTTGTCGCGCCGGTTTTCCAGCCGCAGTTGGCGGTCGATGCCGAAGAGGAATTCGAACATGGGGCCGCCGCGCATGGCGCTCGGCTCCTTGGGGTTGCCGGCGAAACCGATGGCGATGGTGCCGCCCTCCATGGTCTCGAGACGCTGGCGGATCTTCATGGTGGCGGAGATCCCCTCGCAGGGGGTGATGGCGTGTTCGATACCCGGCAGCTTCTTGATGAAACGACCGCCGGAGGCGATGATCAGACCGTCGTTCTCTATCTCCCCTGCAGTGGTCTTGAGGTTCCGGCCATCCTCACTCAGGCCGCTGGCCTCCGCCTGCACGAAGTTGACCCGCATGCGGTTGAAGAAGGGCTGCAAGGGGACGATCAGATCCTCAGGTTCGCGGATGCGCGAGGGGATCCAGATGGATCCGGGCAGGTAGTGGAACTCCGCCTTGGGACTGACGACCGTGATCTCGATCGAACGGTCCACTTTGCGCAGGGTCTTCACGGCGGTGAGGGCGGCGAAACCGCTGCCCACGATGGTCACTCTCTGCATCTCCGGCTCCTGGTTACTTAGGGCCTGTTAACACTAATCCGATACACCCTGCTGGAGCTGTTTTTGCGCCCAGCAAGGCAGAATGAGCGTGGTGTAGCCCGGTTACATAAGCGAATGATAACGCCGCTGGGCGCAAAAACAGCCCCAGCCCTTCGGGTAACGCCCCGAGAGGTGGAGGAGGGGCCCCACGGAGTGGGGATCCGACCCTCGGCGGGGCGTAAGCCGTTCGACTCCGAAGTGGGGCGTTTGGCCGACCACCGGCGGTCGCATCCCCCGCTACGCAGGGGTCCCTGCTCCGCGCCTCGGACGGCGGCTGAAAAAGCGCCACTCAGCGTTGCTCGTCGTTCATTTGGAATAATCAAACTTCGCTCCTCGCACCTTGATTGGCGCTTTTTCAGACGCAACAGGGCGTATCGGATTAGTGTTAGCAGGCCCTAGGGGGGGCCGTCTGTCAATGCGGCCTTGCGGGGTAGTTTACACGCAGTGGGGAGGGGGCGGCCACGGGCCGGTGGGAGGAGAATGGCGCATATCAAACCGCTTAGGTCTGTATTGGAGTGGTCCGATTCAACCTGGACCGGTGGGGCAGGGCCCCACCTCAATGTCACTAGCGCCAAACTGCCGTTCGGATCAGAGTCCGATCAGCTCGGCATGCAGTCCTCGGTACTCGGGGATTTTGACCAGATCCTTGCTGTGGACCAGCTTGGGATTGTATTCCAACACGAAGAGATGGGGCCGTTTCTCATCCACATGGACGGATACCACACCCTCTCTCTGGCGGAAGGCGTTTTCCAGCTCGGTCAGTCCCGCGCTGTCCAGGGATTCGTCTACGTGCAGGGTCACGTCAGCAAGATCGATATTCATCAGGTCCTCTCCTTACTCAGCTGGACGCTCGGTGGTCGTCTGATTTACGGCTCTGATGGCCGCTTGGAGACCGGTTCTTATGTTGCCGGTTCACACCTTAGAGGATAGTCTGAAATCGTTGCTGCGTATCAGTTGATTTCGATCTTTTTCGGCGCTACGCCGCCGGGTACGTAGGGGTGGTAGTGCTTGATCTTGCGTCCCAGATTGCGCTGTACCACCACGCCGAGAATCTTGTACTCACCGTCGACCAGTGGCATCTCCGGGTAGCCGTCTTTCAGCGCCACCAGACGCTTGCCGCCGTCACCCTCCGAGATGTATTGACGGAACCAGCGGTCGCCATGCGTCTCGACCACCACGTAGGCACCGGTGGCGCAGACGTCCGAGGGCTCGACGACGATCACGCATTTCTGCGGAAACTCCGGCTCCATGCTGTCGTCCAGCACTTGCAGGGGATAGAGTTCGTTGTAACTGCAATCTTGGTTCATGGTGTTTTGCTGTCTGGTGATTCAGTGGGCAAGGGCGCAAGTCTCCCGGCATCGGGCCCCGGTCGGTGCGGCAAGCCGCACCGTTTGCACGGATTCGATGAGCGCCACGCGTTATTCCTTGGGATTGTACCCGATCCAGCCGCTTGTGCCTGCCATGAAACCCGGTGATATCTGGGTATAAGACGCACCCTTGGCCGATTTCCGATAATATTACCGTTTCCTGTTGGAGAACAGACACCACCTCTATGGCCCATCACATCCAAGCCCAGGCCCCGGTGCATAAGGACCGGCGCGACTTTCAGAACCTGCGCAACATGCTGCCCTTTCTGTGGGAGTACCGCGGGCGGGCGCTGTTCGCCCTGAGCTGCCTGGTGCTGGCCAAACTGGCCAACGTGGGCATTCCACTGCTCTTGAAGGAGATCGTCGACAGCCTGGAGAAGAGTGAAAAGACGGTACTGGTGTTGCCCCTGTTCCTGCTGCTCGGCTATGGCGCCCTGCGCCTCGGCAGCTCGCTGTTCAATGAGCTGCGAGACGCCATCTTCGCCCGCGTGCGCTACCGGGCCATGCGCAATCTCTCCAACCGGGTGCTCAACCACCTGCACGAGCTCTCCCTGCGCTTCCACCTGGAGCGCCAGAGCGGTGCCATCAGCCGCGATCTGGAGCGGGGTACCCGCTCGGTCAGCACCATCCTCAACTACATGGTCTTCAGCATCCTGCCGATGCTGGTGGAGTTCGGCCTGGTGGCCGTGATACTGCTGACCCAGTACGACGTCGTCTTCACCCTGGTCACCTTCGGCACGGTGGCGGTCTACGTGGGCTTCACCCTGGCCATCACCGAGTGGCGCATGGAGTACCGTCATGTCATGAACCGGCTCGACTCCCAGGCCAACAGCCAGGCCTTCGACAGCCTGATCAACTACGAGACGGTGAAGTACTTCGGCAATGAGCCGCTGGAGCTGCGACGCTACGACGACACCCTCTCGCGTTGGGAGGAGAACGCGGTCAAGAGCCAGACCTCCATGTCCCTGCTCAACTTCGGTCAGGGCGGCATCATCGCCGTCGGCGTCACCTTCGTCATGATCTTCGCCGCCAACGGGGTGGTCGACGGCAGCATGTCGATCGGCGACCTGGTGCTGGTCAACGCCTTCCTGCTGCAGCTGTTCATCCCGCTCAACTTTCTCGGCATCGTCTACCGTCAGATCAAATACTCCCTGGCCGACATGGACCTGATTTTCAAGCTGCTGGAGCGCGAGCCGGAGATTACCGACGCCGCGGACGCCGCCGAGCTGAAGCTGGCCGGCGGTGAGGTGTGTTTCGAACAGGTCGATTTCGCCTACCAGCCCGAACGCCAGATCCTGCACGCCGTCGATTTCACCATCGGCGCCGGCGAGAAGGTGGCGGTGGTGGGGCACAGCGGGGCGGGCAAGTCGACCCTTTCGCGACTGCTGTTCCGCTTCTACGATGTCAGTGACGGGCGCATCACCATCGACGGCCAGGATATCCGTTACCTCACCCGCAAGAGCCTGCGCGCGGCCATCGGCATCGTGCCCCAGGACACAGTGCTGTTCAACGACACCATCCTCTACAACCTGGCCTACGGACGGCCCGGCGCCAGCCGGGAGGAGATCGAGGCCGCTGCCCGCATCGCCCATATCGCCGGTTTTATCGACCAGCTGCCGGACGGCTATCAGACACTGGTCGGCGAGCGGGGACTCAAGCTCTCCGGCGGCGAGAAGCAGCGGGTCGCCATCGCCCGCGCCATGCTCAAGCGGCCGCGCATCCTGGTTTTCGACGAGGCCACCTCGTCCCTCGATACCCAGACCGAGCAGGCGATCCAGGAGACCCTGCGCGAGGTGGCGAGGGACCACACCACGCTGGTGATCGCCCATCGCCTCTCTACCGTGGTCGATGCCGACCGCATCCTGGTCATGGACCAGGGGCGTATCGTGGAGCAGGGCACCCACCAGGCGCTGCTGGCTAAACAGGGCGTCTACCAGCGCATGTGGCAGCTGCAACAGAAGGAGCAGCGGGTGTTGGCTGAGATGTCAGGGGCGGAGGCGCCGACATGAGGTTCTACCTGGTCGGCGGCGCGGTGCGCGACGAACTGCTCGACCTGCCGGTCAGCGAGCGGGACTGGGTGGTGGTGGGCGCTACCCCCGAGCAGATGCTGGAGCTGGGTTATCGCCGCGCCGATGCCGAGTTCCCCGTGTTTCTCCATCCGGAGACCGGCGAGGAGTACGCCCTGGCGCGTACCGAACGCAAGACCGGGCCCGGTTACAAGGGGTTCGAGGTCGATGCCGGTCCCGATGTCACCCTGGAGCAGGACCTGCTGCGTCGCGACCTCACCATCAATGCCCTGGCCCGGGATGAGGACGGCGAGCTGATCGACATCTGCGATGGCCGCGACGACCTGGAGCAGGGGTTGCTGCGCCACATCACCCCGGCCTTCAGCGAGGACCCGGTCCGCCTGCTGCGGGTGGCGCGCTTCGCCGCCAAGCTGGGACAGTGGGGCTTCCGCGTGGCGCACGGCACGCACGCGCTGATGAAGAAGATGGCCGCCTCGCCGGAGGTCGGTCACCTGCGGGCGGAACGGGTCTGGAAGGAAATGCGGCGCGCCATGCAGGAGCGTCAGCCCTGGCGTTTCTTCGAGGTGCTCCATCGCTGCGGGGCGCTGGCTCGGCTGATGCCCGAAGTGGATCAGACCATGGACCAGGTCCCCAGCCACGGCGCACCGCAGGATGAGGCGATGGAAGGATTGAAGCGGGCCGTGGCATTGAGTGAGGATCCGGTGGTGCGGATTGCCGCTGCCCTCTATCCGGCCGCCGGCCGGGTCACGGAGGCGGCCGGCTGGTTGGAGCAGCTGCGGGCAGGTCGCGAAGAGGCGCAGTTGCTGCAGGATCTTCTCGCTGTCGAAGGCAGCCTGCCGGCGGCGGACGATTCGGCAGCTCTGCTGCAGTTCGCCGCGCGCCTGAAACCGCTCCAGCAGCCCCTGCGCTTTCACAGATTACTACTGGCGGCGAGTGCCCTCTGGCCCCAGGCCATGGCCGAGCTGGAGCAGCCGCTGCAGATGGCGGCCGAGACACTGCAGCGTAAACCGGCGGCGGAGTTCTACAGAGCCGAGCTCTCGGGAGCCGCCCTGGGCGAGGCGTTGATGAGCTGGCGTGTCGAGATGCTGCAGGGTCTTCTGCAGGCAGCGCGCGAAAAGGCCGGTGAGGGCGGTTCATGATAGAGTTCCCGGTCATGCAGAGTGAAGAGAAAAGGACGGGACAACTGCCTCGTGAAGGGGGTAACGACGATTATCGCCCGGAGCAGCGGGGTTGGATGAGCTGGCTCGAAGGGGTGGTCGACCCGCGACACTGGCCGAGTCTGCGTATCCTGTTTACCGGAAATCTGCTGACGCCGATCCTGTTGCTGGGAGGCAGTGTCCTCTTCTGCCTGATATTGGCCCTGCTGCAGGTGGCCAGGGGGTCGCAACACACGACGCTACAGGGGATGCTGTTAATCGGCAGTTTCGTCGCCTTCCTCTCCCTGCTGTTGGTGTTGATGCGACTGCGCAGCCAGCTGTTGCGTCCGCTCTCCACCCTGGAGCAGACGGTGACCCAGATCTGCCAGGGCGAACCGGTGGCCCACAGGGGTTCCGAGCAGCCGACCGGTGTGCTCAGCGGCATGGCCCGCGACATCGACAGCCTCAACGAGGAGCTGACCGACATCTACGAGGACATGGAGGTGCGCGTCGCCCGCCAGACCTGGCGCCTGGCCCAGAAGACCACCTCGCTGCAGGTACTCTACGACGTGGCGGCCGGCATCAACCAGTCGGAAAACCTGGACGAACTCCTGCTGGAGTACATGACGGTTTTCAAACGCATGGTCAACGCCCGTTCCGCCACCGTGCATCTGGTGCTGCAGGACGACCGGGTGCGGCAGGTTGGCTGCATCGACCAGAACGGACGCCTCTACAACGAGCAGGAACTGCTGCCGATCAGGCTCTGCCAGTGCGGCATCGCGCTGTCGCCCGGAGATATCCTCTGTGCCCAGGACGCCCGCGCCTGCTCCCGCCGCAACGGCCGGCGCATGTTCAGCCCGGACGAGGTGGAGCGGGTCTCGGTGCCCATGTGGTACCACGGCGACGTGCTCGGTTTCTACCATCTCTACGTGGACAAACCGGGTATCTACGACGGCCGCGAGGACGTGCTCGACATCCTCAACACCATCGGCAGCCATCTCGGCATGGCGGTGGCCAAGCAGCGCTCCGATACCGAGGCGCGCCGCCTCTCCATCGTCGAGGAGCGCACCTCCCTGGCCCATGAGCTGCACGACTCCCTGGCCCAGACCCTGGCCAGCCTGCGTTTTCAGGTGCGCATGTTGGAGGAGACCCTGCAGGACGCCGGCGCCACGCCGAAGGCGCAGCTGGAGGCGGCCCGGATCCACAACGGTCTCGACGAGGCCCACGACGAACTGCGCGAGTTGATCAACAGCTTTCGCGCACCGTTGGACCAGCGGGGCCTGGTGCCGGCACTGGGCAAGCTGGTGGAGCGCTTCAATCAGGAGACCGGCATCGCCGCCTTCTTCCAGCCCGACTGCCTGAAGGCCGATCTCGACACCAACCAGGAGATGCAGGCCCTGCGTATCGTGCAGGAGTCGCTGGCCAATATCCGCAAGCATGCCCAGGCGCACACGGTCAGGGTGTTGTTGCGTTGTCGCAGTCCCGGTACCTATCTGATCCTGGTGGAGGACGATGGGGTCGGTTTCGAGGGCTCGGCCCCCAAGGGCAATCCGGGAGAGCACATCGGGCTGTCGATCATGCAGGAACGGGCGAGACGTATCGGCGGGGAGCTCTCCATCGAGAGCGAACCCGGTGAAGGGACCCGAGTCGAACTGATCATTCGCAGCGCCCGTGGCGAGGCGAACTTGTTGAGGTAGAAGAGATGCGCGTGCTGGTAATCGACGATCACGCTCTGTTCCGTGTCGGACTCCAGGAATTGCTGGAGCGGCGGGGCATCGATGTGATTGCGGAGGGGGACTGCCTCAAGGGCATAGAGATCGTGGCTCAGGAGAAGCCCGATGTGGTGTTGCTTGATATGCGCAGGCCCGACATGACCGGCACCGAGGTGTTGTCGGTACTTCGTCAGCACTACCCCAACATGCCGATCAGCATGCTCACCACCAGTCGTGACGAGGCGGATGTGATCGAAGCCTTGCAGGGCGGCGCCCAGGGCTATCTGCTCAAGGATATGGAGCCCAACGAACTGATCGATGCTCTGCAGCAGATCGTCAAGGGCAACACGGTGGTGGCCAAGGAGCTGACCAGCGTGCTGGCCAAGGCGGTGCAGGGCGAGAGTCAGCGGGCGAGCGCACAGACCTCCTCCCTCGACGACCTCACACCGCGGGAAAGGGAGATTCTCTGCCACCTGGCGGACGGCCAGAGCAACAAGGTGATCGCCCGCAATCTAGGCATCTCGGACGGCACCGTGAAACTCCACGTGAAGGCGATCCTGCGTAAGCTGGATGTCCACTCGCGGGTGGAGGCTGCTGTCATCGCCGTGGAGCAGAACCTCTGTTCACGAGGTTCGTAGAACAACAAATCGAACGGTGAGCGGCGCGCTCGCCAAGTAGCAGGAAACGACGATATGAAGAATTTTCTTGGCCTGATCAGCGACTGTCTCGGTGACGTGAAGGAGGTCATGCCCTGGGACTTGGAGGAGCGCATGGCGGAGAATCCGGAGTTGATGGTGATTGATGTGCGTGAGCCCTACGAGTACGACGCCATGCACATCGAGGGTTCCATCTCGGCTCCCCGCGGGATTCTCGAATCGGCCTGCGAATGGGACTACGAAGAGACCATCCCCGAACTGGTCAAGGCCCGTGAAAGGGAGATCGTGGTGGTCTGCCGCTCGGGCTATCGGAGCGTGCTGGCGGCCTTCTCCATGCTCTTGCTCGGATACAAGAACGTGGTTTCGTTGAAGACCGGACTGCGCGGCTGGAACGACTACGAGCAGCCGCTGGTGGACAAGTCGGAACAACCGGTGGACATCGAAGTGGCGGACGACTACTTCACGCCCAAGCTGCGGGAGGATCAGCTGAGCCCTAAGCTGTAGCGTGTTGAGTGGTGAGTTTTTAGTTTTGAGTTGGCGTGTTCGCTTCGTTCACGAGTTTTATCCCCCCTCTCCCTGGCCCTCTCCCGCAAGGGGAGAGGGGACGCAATGATCAAGCGCCAGCGTGAACAAACAGCTCGATTCCACGGGCTGACAGTAAGCGTTCGGTGCACTCGAACAGCACTTCCCACTCTCTCTTTGCGGGAGAGGGCCAGGGAGAGGGGATCAAATGGTTGTGAGCGAAGCGAACACGCCAACTCAAAACTAAAAACTCACCACTCAACACGCTTCAGCTTCAGAAGTCGACCGGCGAGGTCGCTCCCTGCTCGGAATGGGGAGGCGCTTCGAACCAGGCCAGCTTCTCATGCAACTCCACCACGCGGCCGACGATGATCAGGGTCGGCGGCTTCGGCTTCTCTTTCTCGACAATCCCCTGGATCGTCTCCAGGGTTCCGGTGAAAACCCGCTGCATGTGGGTAGTGCCCTGCTGGATCAGGGCGATAGGCATGTCGCCACCCACTCCATTGGCCTGCAGTTCGCGGCAGATCACCGGCAGGCCCACCAAACCCATGTAGAAGACGACGGTCTGGTTGGGCTGGGCCAGCATCGACCAGTTGAGGTTCATGCTGCCGTCCTTGAGATGGCCGGTGACGAAGGTCACCGACTGGGCGTAGTCCCGGTGGGTGAGCGGGATACCGGCATATGAGGCACAGCCAGCGGCGGCAGTGATGCCGGGAATGACCTGGAAGGGCACCCCCTCCGCGGCCAGGGTATCGATCTCCTCGCCGCCGCGGCCAAAGATGAAGGGATCGCCGCCCTTCAACCGCAGCACCCGCTTGCCCTGTTTCGCCAGCCTGGCCAGCAGTTTGTTGATCTCCTCCTGGCGCATGGTGTGCTTGTCCCGCTCCTTGCCGACATAGATGTGTTCTGCATCGTGGCGGGTCATATCCAGGATTGGCTTGGCTACCAGCCGGTCGTAGACCACCACGTCGGCCTGCTGCATCAGGCGCAGGGCGCGGAAGGTCAGCAGATCGGGGTCACCGGGACCGGCGCCGACGAGATAGACCTCACCTACATCCTGTACCAGCCGGGTATTGGCCAGGGCCTTCTCCATCAGCTGGTCGGCCTCGGCATCGTGGCCCGAAAACACCCGCTCGGCGACCCCGCCCTCTAATGCGCGTTCCCAGAACAGCTTGCGATCGGCCGGGTTGGCGAAGGTCTGCTTGACCCGTTGACGGAAGCGGCTGCAGAGATCAGCCAGACGACCGTAACCGGCGGGAATCATCGATTCCATGCGGGAGCGGATCAGGCGAGCCAGCACGGGGGAGGCACCACCGGTAGAGATGGCGGCAACCACCGGTGAGCGGTCGATGACCGAAGGCAGGATGAAGCTGCAGAGTTCGGGTTGGTCGACCACGTTGACCGGTATCCGCTGCTCGCCGGCCAGTTCTGAAATGCGGCGGTTGATGCCGGCGTCATCGGTGGCTGCGATCACCAGATGAGCGCCCGCGATATCGTCATCCTGAAACCCACGCGCTTGGTGAGTGAACTGCCCCATGTCCCTCCAGGTGATGAGGTTGTGGGTCAGATCAGGCGACACCAGGATGACATCCGCACCGGATTTCAGCAGTGAGGCCGTCTTGCGCTCTGCTACGTTGCCGCCACCGACGACCAGACAGCGTTTGTGCTTGATGTCGAGAAAGATAGGGAAAAAATCCATGGTATTCAGCCTGATAGTTATATGTTGTGAAACCCTTCAGGGAGCGCGGGATGACTTTAACACGTCTCAAATCATGGGATAAACCGGGACAATCAGGGATAATCCGGGTTGAAATATTTAAACACATTAATATACTAATACGCCTTCACTTTCCATTATGAGGCAGTCAATTCGATGATGATCAAAGAAATCGACGCGTTCGATCTGCAAGCACGCATCGCTGAGGGCGGTGATTTCATACTGCTCGATATCCGTAGCGCCGGTGAACTGGCTCAGGGTATGCTGCCGGACGCGGAACACCTGCCCATGCATCTGATCCCCCTGCGCATCAATGAACTGCCCAAGGATAAGGACGTGATCCTCTACTGTCATAGCGGTGCCCGCTCCTACCATGCCTGCGCTTATCTCGCGCAACAGGGATATGACAATGTCATCAACCTGCGCGGAGGTATTCTGGGTTGGGCACGGTCCGGCTATCAGCTGATCACGAGAATGGCGAGCTAACTTCCTGATTCAATAAGGGATAAAATATAGGTTATTCCTGCATAAAAAAGACTTGACGGCCACTTGGCTTGCGTTTCACAAGAGCATGTCATATAAAAGCCCGTCTGAGTTTTTCCCAACATACTAAAACATCGATATTTAGCTGGAGGTCATACCATGGCAGATTTTGATCAAGAACTGGATGCAAGCGGACTCAACTGCCCTCTGCCGATTCTGCGTGCGAAGAAAACCCTCACTGGTATGGAATCCGGCCAAGTGTTGCACATCATTGCCACCGATCCCGGTTCAGTGAAGGACTTCGAGGCCTTCGCCAACCAGACCGGTAACGAGCTGATGGAATCCAAGGAAGTGGGCGGCAAATTCGAATTTCTGATCAAAAAGGCCTAACAAACCGGGATCAGACCCTATTATTTAGGAGACGAATACGATGTCGGACGAAAAAAAGTTGGCCATTATTGCCACCAAGGGCTCGCTTGACTGGGCCTATCCTCCCTTCATACTTGCTTCGACCGCTGCCGCACTGGGCTACGAGACCGAGATCTTTTTCACCTTTTACGGCCTGCAGCTGCTGAAGAAGGACCTGGCTCTCGAGGTGACCCCCCTGGGCAATCCCGGCATGCCGATGCCGATGGGCATGGACAAATGGTTCCCGGTGCTCGGTCTTGCGCTGCCCGGCATGCAGGGCATGATGACCAGCATGATGAAGAAGAAGATGGCATCCAAGGGTGTCGCCGATCTTGCTGAGCTGCGAGAGCTGTGCCAGGAGGCCGAAGTAAAGCTGATCGCCTGCCAGATGACCGTAGACCTGTTCGAACTCAATACCGCTGAATTCATCGATGGTATCGAGTATGCCGGTGCGGCTCGTTTCTTCGAGTTTGCCGGCGAAAGTGATATCTGCCTTTACATCTAACCCGTTGTAAAATCTGATGGCGGTGATGCCCGGCAGGCGTTACATGAATTTCTTCGTGACGCCGAGACCGAGCAGATGCACGCTCGATTCGTAGGTGCCGTTAACCGCTGTCGTGCCATTGGTTTCCGGATAGCCGAGAACGGCATTGTTATCCGCTGCCGTCTTTGTTGAATTGACTGTTCTGTCGTCGAATTTGACGTACATATAGCCAGCGTCGATGGTCCAGCCGTTGCTGAGGGTGTGGCCGATACCGAGACTGAACAGCTGGCGATCGGCGTCAGGGATTCTGGGACTGAAATAGTCATCATCCTGCGGCGTCTCGTCGAACGTGTATCCGACTCTAAGCTGGGTGGCAGGCGAGATATCGTAAGTTGCGCCGAGCCGGTAGGCGTTGGCGTCGTCCCAGTCATTGGTGCTGGTGACCAGGTTGATGCCATACTGACTCTCATCGATGATCAGCTGGTCGAAAGAACTCCAGCCGGTGCGGGTGTAATCGAATTCGATGCCCAGTTTTTCCGTGGTTTGGTGTCTCACGCCGAGTTGTAGGCGAGCTGGCAGATCGAGGTCTGCATTGACATTGGCGGAACCGGCCGGGCTCTCAATAACTCCCTCTACCGGGATGTGCGCCTCGGAGTGGTAACTGCCGCCGAAGCTCCAGTTACCCTGTCTCACCATGAGTCCGAGATTGTAGCCGACGCCACGACCATCACCCTTGAGATTGACGGCCGGGTTTGAACCCGGTGAACCGGCGTTGACGACGCTGTTGAAAATCACCTCGCGCATGTCGTAGACATCCATGCCGCCGGCGAGACTGACATTGTCATTGAACTTATAGGAGACGCTGGGAGAGAGAGCGACAATCTGCAGTTTGCTTTTGGTCGGGATGGTGGAGCCACCGGGGTATTGGGCATCGAAGGTCCCCGCTCCCCACTCCGTCTCGAGGCCGAACGGGGCGTTCACAGCCACACCGATGGCCCAGTTCTCACTCAATGTGCTATGTGCCGTAATCGAGGGAATGGCGACTCTGTCGTTCGCATCGCTGTCTTTGGATCCGGAGCCGGTATCCACCGAGAGGTCGGGCTTGACCAATAAAACGCCCAGGGCCAGGGAGTCGCCTTCGTGGAAGGACATGGCGGCCGGGTTATAGGCGATTGCGGCCTGCACTTCCGGATTGGCGACGAGCGCGTTGGAGAGTGCCAGTCCGGCTGTGTTCAGCTCCGGAATAGCGAATCCCGATGCCTGCACCGCAGGCTTGAATGTCATCAGGGTTACGCCGCAGGCAATCGCCAGGAGAGAACGGGAATAGATCTTATTGTCATGCATCAGCCACCTCCGCCGTGGTCTCTATTTATCTGTTATTGTCTCCTCGACCCGGTTCCGGATGGGTTGGGTCGGGCGTACTTACCGACCGCCCCTGACAGGGCAGTTTCGTCCGCCATCGTGAAGATTCTATGAGAGGCTAGAAGATATTTCTCTAAAAAGCCACAAATTTAACATGCGGATTCGGTTTGGCAGACGGCTTGAAGATCACTGTTTCCGGGGCGTTACCCGAACTCCAGGATATCCAACGTTGTCGCTCCCATAGCCTGTCAAGATGTGGTATAAACTGAGCTTATCACTATAAAGAATGACTAATTAGGCGTCTATAAAAATGGCGGATCGCAGATTACAGGTTTTCCATACCGTTGCCCGGCTTCTGAGCTTCACCAAGGCGGCGGAGACTCTCCACATGACCCAGCCGGCGGTCACATTCCAGGTCAGACAGCTGGAAGAGTATTTCAATACCCGGTTGTTTGATCGCACCCACAACCGAATCAGCCTGACAGAGGCTGGTGAACGGGTCTATGAGTATGCCGACCGCATTTTTGATCTCTATAACGAGATGGAAAACTCGGTGCGAGAGATGACAGGCGAGATCCGAGGTGCCCTTACCATCGGTGCCAGCACCACCATAGCGGAGTACATGTTGCCGGCCCTGTTGGGGGACTTCGGTACCCGTTATCCGGAAGTGACCATCCATTTGCGGGTCTCGAATTCGGAAGGCATCGTCTCCATGGTGGAGAACAACACCATCGATCTGGGCGTGGTCGAGGCGCCCGTGGGGAACAAGAATCTGGTGGTCGAGGTCTGCCGCCTGGATCAGCTGGTGGCCATCGTACCCCCCAATCATGACCTTGCCGAAAAGGAGTCGGTGGGCATCGACGAGCTTCTCGAATATCCCTTTATCTGCCGTGAAGAGGGCTCGGGTACCCGCGAAGTGATCAACGAATACCTGAACCAGAATTGCAGCACGACACTGAATATCTCGATGGAGCTTGGCAGCCCGGAGGCCGTCAAAGGGGCGGTCGAGGCGGGTATGGGTGTGTCCGTGGTCTCGCGCGCGACGATCCAGAAAGAGTTGAAACTCGATACCTTGAGGGCGATCAACCTGGTGCCCAAGCTTGAGCGTCCGTTCTCCTTTGTACATCAGAAACAGAAATTCAGATTACGCGCCATGGAGGAGCTGCTCGATTTCGCACGTGATTATTGCGAGGATCACGCCGAAGAGAAACTCTAAGGTGGCTTGCCCTTGGTAATTGACAAGGGTCCACAGATCGCAGTACATAGGTCATCCTCATTGGAGGTAGCCCGGTGTCTGCCAACTGATCCCGGCCAGGAGCCATCATTGTGCAGTTCGTGCCCAAGCAGCAAAATTTGAAGCCGGAACAGCGTCGTCTGCTGTCGCTCTTCGACAGTCTCGATGGGCAGGGCCGCGAGATGCTGTTGGCGTTTGCCGAGTTTCTACAGGGGCGTCGCACTTCCACTGAGAGTGACGACGAAGCGCCCGCCGCGGCACACCGGCCCAAGAGCATCGAGAGACCGGAACGGGAATCGGTGGTCAAGGCCATTAAACGGCTTTCGGAGACCTACTACATGCTGGAGCGGGAACGGCTGCTCGATCAGACCTCATCGCTGATGATGTCACATGTACTTCAGGGTCGGGATGCCGTCTCGGTCATCGATGAACTGGAGATCGTCTTCAGTCAGCACTATGAACGTTACCTGCAGCGGTATGACAATGAGTAGAGCTGGCGGAGACTGAAGCGGGAGTCATCGATGCAGGTCATAACCGACTGGTTCAAACGCTACTTCTCCGATCCGCAGATCGTCTTTCTGACGCTGTTTCTGATCTTCTTCTTCGGCATCGTCATCACCATGGGCCACATGCTGGCGCCGGTGCTGGCGAGTATCGTCATTGCCTACCTGCTGGAAGGGGTGGTGGGGTTGCTGGAGCGACGTTCACTGCCACGTCTGCTTTCGGTCATCATCGTCTTCATCCTGTTCATGCTGTTTGTGGCGCTGGTGCTGCTCGGCCTGTTGCCGCTGCTGTCGCGTCAGATCACGGAATTTGTCCAGCAGTTACCCGCCATGATCTCGATGGGGCAGAAGGCGCTGATGCAGTTGCCGGAACGCTATCCCGACCTCATACCCCAGGACCAGGTGGATCAACTCATACAACAGATCCGCAATGAGATCGCTTCCTTCGGTCAGCAGGCCGTTTCCTGGTCGCTGGCCTCGGTGGTCGGTGTCATCACCCTGGTTGTCTACCTCATCCTGATGCCGTTGTTGGTGTTCTTTTTCCTCAAGGACAAGAAACTGATTATCGGCTGGATGGTTCAGCACATGCCTCGGCACCGCAAATTCGCCGGTACCGTCTGGAAAGATGTGGATCGGCAGATCGCCAACTATGTGCGGGGCAAGTTCTGGGAGATTATCATCGTATGGGCCGCCAGCCTCGTCACCTTCACCCTGCTTGGGCTCAACTATGCCCTGTTGTTGGCGGTGATGGTTGGGCTCTCGGTCATCATTCCCTATATCGGTGCCGCAGTGGTGACCCTGCCGGTGCTCTTCGTGGCCTGGTTTCAATGGGGGTGGACTTCGGATTTCGCCTGGCTGGCGGTGGCCTATTTCGTGATTCAGGCGCTGGATGGCAATGTGCTGGTGCCGCTGCTCTTCTCGGAGGTGGTCGACCTGCATCCGGTGGCGATCATCGTCGCCATACTGGTCTTCGGGGGGATCTGGGGGTTCTGGGGGGTTTTCTTCGCCATTCCGCTGGCGACATTGGTACAGGCCGTACTGGAGGCCTGGCCCAGTAGCAAAGAGGATGCCCCGGCATCAGAGTGAAGAGGCCGGCTGAGAACCGACCTCCTCACGGGCGGATTATTTTTTGCTGCTCCAGCCGAAGGGCAGATAGACCGGACACCATCCGATCAGGCCGGTCAGCAGCGGTACGATGCCGATGGCAGCCCAAACAACCGGTTCGGGGCTTAGAACGAAGCCCCATACCAATAAGGCGATACCCGCGACGATACGCAAGATTCGGTCGATGCCACCTACATTCTGTTTCATGGAAATCTCCTTTGAGAGCGCGTTGGGAAACTCTGTACCTGCCCGATAACCAGCGCCGGACGGCTCTGGTGGGGTATGGTGCCTAGCATAGGCGGTACCCTGAATGCTGTATGTGACTTTGTCACAAAGGGTTTAGATCAGTTTTCAAGGGTTTTGTTCGACAGTCCGTCACGGTCGGAGAGCTGCAGCTGTCCGCGTGATACTGAGATCAGGCCTTGATGTTCGAAATCCTTGAGAATGCGGCTCACCACTTCTCGCGAGGTGCCGAGGTCGGAGGCGATGGCCTGATGGGTCATTTTGATGCGCTCTCCGTCTTCGCTCCGGGCCCGCTGCAGTAGATAGGCGGCCAGGCGCCGGTCGACACGGCGAAACGCGATCTCCTCTATGACGCTCATGACGTCGTCAAGGCGATCGCTGATGAGCCCGAAAAGATAACGCCGCCAGACTGGGAACTCATCCGTCCACTGGCGCACTACGCTCGGGCTGATGACCAGAGCCTCGATCGCTTCCTCACAGACGGCAAAGGCCGGAAAGGGAGAGCCGCTGACGATGCAGGATACGGTCAGAATGCAGCTTTCACCTGTCGCGATACGGTAGAGTGTGATTTCGCGACCATTCTCGCCCAGCTTGTAGACCCTGGCGACGCCGGATCTCACCAGGGCCAGATATTGACAATGCATGCCCTGATCGCAGATCGCACTGCCGACACTGACGCTGACCGGATTGACATGCGAAAAAAAGCTGTCGCGGAAGGCGCTGTCAGCTTGCTGGAGAAAGGGAAACTGCTGAGTCAGTGCTTCGATTTGGTGTCTGTCTGAAATCAATATGTTTGATCGCTGCTGAAGTAAATCTGAGATGCCATACGCTGCCTGTCGGGTTAATATGATAGGTCAACACAGAAGCGGGCCGCCACATGGTCCTGTCGTTGAGTCGTGTCGGGCATTGCGACGGCATGGCTGGCATATACGATATGCTAAGTTTACATGAAACAGGCGAACTGCCCTACCAAGACTGATCCAAGACAACATGTCTGAAGCACGTAATGAAGCCCGAAAAGTGAAAGAGGAGCAGGTGCGTCTGCTCTACTCGAACGGCATTACGTTGATCGTCGCCAACCTGTTCGCGGGCTTACTCTACTTCTACATCAACGAGGCCTGGAGCAAAACGGAAGGGATCTTCTGGGGTGGAATGCTGGCGAGCGTGTTGCTGGCTCAGGTCATTCTCACCATTTTCGTGCGCAATATCTCCCTGGTGCGTCTGCAGATCTGGCGCTATGCCTTTCTTCCCGGGGTACTTCTGCTGGGCGCCCTGTGGGCGGGCGCCCTGATCCACGAATTCAAGTATGACTTGCACTCACCGCATCTGGTGCTGGATGTGGTCTTGATCGGTACCGTATTCCTGTTGACAGCCTTGCTGCTGACCGTGGATACCTTCTTCAGTATCGTTTTCGTGTTGGCGGCATCGGGTTTGTTGATATACAACTATCACGGAAATGGTTTGCCGTTTACCGAGAATGTGCTGGTGGGCATGGTGGCCTATTCTTTGGCCTTGCTTATACTCTCGGCCTGGATGACCTTTTATCAGCAGGGCCACCTGCTGATGTCAGCCAATCGATCGTTACTGCATGAGCGCATGGTGGCGGCTGAGAACGAACTCAATGATATGCGCAACCGGCTGACCGAGGAGAACGATCAGCGGCACACCGTCGAACACGAACTGTTTCTTGCCAAAGAGGCAGCCGAAAGCGCCAACCTGGCCAAGTCTGAATTTCTGGCCACAATGAGCCATGAGATACGCACGCCGCTGAACGGTATCCTGCCGATTCTCGAAATGCTGCGCGAGACCCGCCTCGATGATGAGCAGCGGCAGTTCGTGACCACGGCGCTCAACTCCTCTCAGGTGTTGCTCAGCATCATCAACGATATCCTTGATTTCTCCAAGATCGAGGCCGGTAAGCTCGATCTCGAGTTCATCGAGATAAACCTGCAAAGCATTGTCGAGCAGGTGACCTCGCTGATGAAGAACGCCGCCGACCGCCGTGGATTGAAGCTCAGTTACAAGATCGATGACAGTGTACCGAAGAATGTGCGTGGCGACTCGATTCGGCTGCGCCAGATTCTCACCAACCTGGTGAGCAACGCCGTGAAGTTCACCGAACAGGGTGAGGTTTGTGTCGAGGTCTCGTGTCGGCAGGCTTCGCGCACAGAAGTGGATCTGCTCTTCGCTGTGCGCGATACCGGGGTCGGCATGTCCGAAAAGCAAGTCAAGCGCCTGTTCGAACCCTTCTCGCAGGCCGACGCCTCGACTACAAGAAAGCATGGCGGCACCGGCCTCGGTCTGGCGATCTGCAAGCGTCTGACCGAGTTGATGGGTGGCCGCATTGGTGTCAAATCCACGCTCGGTCAGGGTTCCTACTTCTGGTTTATCCTGCGCATGCGTAAGTCGTTGCAGGACATGCCCTCCAGCCGTCGCAACCTGAGAAACATTCGTATCCTGATTCTGGCTTCGGGGGCAGGCGAAGAGATACGTGCATTGGCGGCACTGCTGAAAAACTCCGGTGTATTGTTTGAGTTTGCCGACGACCAGTACGATGCCCTCAACAAACTCAAGGCCTCCGCCAATCTGGGGGCCAGCTGGCGTTACGAGGTGCTGCTCATCGATGCCGTCAAGCATGCCCCGAATCTGTTTCAGATCGTCGGTGGCGCGCGTGAGATTCCCCATATGCGGGATGTCCAGATTCTGGTGATGAATGCTTCGGAGAATGATCTGGAGGCGTTGGATAGCCTGGGTGTTGAGTGTGTGATTGGGGCGGTCAAGAGCAAAGAGATCAAACAACGGCTGGAGCGGTTGCTGGACGTGGAGCAGAGCACAACGGTCAATCTGGAGCCGGCTGACGAACCGGTGCCCCGTCTGCCCGACGACCACCTCAACTGGCTCGACAAGCATGACAGGTCCAAATATGAAGAACCGGAACTGGTTGAGGAGGTTGCTGAGGAGCAGGTGGCATCCGATCAACACACCAGACTGGCAGGACGTGTGCTGGTGGTGGAGGACAATCCTGTGAATCAGGCGGTGGTGAAGAAGATGCTGGAAAAAGCCGGCTTGTCACCGGTCACTGCGAATGACGGCATCGAGGCATTGGAGGCGCTGCGCGACGAGCAGTTCGATGTGGTGTTGATGGACTGCCAGATGCCGCGAATGGACGGCTACGAGACCACCGAGGCGATACGTGAGCGTGAGGTGAAACAGGGGCTCATGAGAATGCCGGTGATCGCCATGACGGCGAATGCCATGTCGGGTGATCGGGAACGCTGTATCGCCGTAGGTATGGACGACTATCTCTCCAAGCCGGTAAAGCCGGCACAGCTGGAGAACATGCTGCGTCAATGGCTGCCGATGGAGGATGTGCTGGCTGATCAATACAGCGAACAAACAGCGCTTGCCGGTGCAAGTGCCAGCACGGAACACATCGTGCTGTCGAGCGAACCCGACCTGACCACGCGATCCACATCCCAAGTGGAACATCAAACAACGCGGAACAAGGAGATGCTGACGCCTATGAGTACGCAGGGGGTAATCGACCGAGCGGTCTTGCAGGAGTTGTACGAAATCATGGAAGAGGATTTTGTCTCGGTGATCCAGAGCTACCTCAAAAGTGCTCCCAACCTGATGCACGGCGTCCGAGAGGCGGTGCAAAATCGCGATATGGAGGCGCTGGTAAAGTCGGCGCATCCGTTGAAGTCGAGCAGTGCGAATGTGGGAGCAATGGAACTCTCCCTGCTCGCCAGGGAACTGGAGTTCAAAGGGCGGGAGAACAGCCAGGCTGATCTGGTCAACACCTACAACCAGACTGCCGAGGTCTTTCGCAAGAGCGTCGCCGAACTGCGCGACATCGTTGAGGCCGGTCGGCTTTGATACTCCGTTGGGCCGCTAGTGTACCCCGCCATAGATTCTGTACCGTTCAGAGCCGCCCCAATACGCCAGATCAAGGCGTGGTTCGCAGGGAATGGCGCGCCCTTTACAAGAGCCACAACGCAGAGCTGGCGTATTGGGGCGGCTCCCTTCGGGCGAGCCAGCAAGGGGCCATCCGCGGCGTTATGCCTCTTGGAAAGGACCGGGCCAGTTCCTGCGAGGCATGCCTTGCACCCCAAGGGCACTTCCTGCGGGCGCGGCTAGCCCCTTGCTGACTCGCTGAATGGTACAGAATCTATGGCGGGGTACACTAGTCGCAAAGCCTTCGATCGAGAGCCTGAAAACAGGCCTTCATTCCCGCGCCGCTACAGGCGTTCCGAAGCATAGTCCGCCAAGCGTGAGCGTTCACCGCGCTGAAGGGTGATGTGACCGCTGTGGGGCCAATCCTTGAAACGATCCACCGCGAAGGTGAGGCCGGAGGTGGTCTCGGTCAGATAAGGGGTATCGATCTGCGCCACGTTACCCAGGCAGACGATCTTGGTACCGGGGCCGGCGCGCGTGATCAGTGTCTTCATCTGTTTGGGTGTCAGGTTCTGCGCCTCGTCCAGGATGATGTACTTGTTCAGAAAGGTGCGGCCGCGCATGAAATTCAGCGAGTGGATGCGGATACGGCTGCGCAGCAGGTCCTCCGTGGCGGCGCGTCCCCACTCGCCGCCTTCGGTTTGGGTCAATACCTCAAGATTGTCCATCAGCGCTCCCATCCAGGGCGTCATCTTTTCCTCTTCGGTGCCGGGCAGGAAGCCGATATCCTCGCCCACTGGTACCGTCACTCGGGTCATGATGATTTCTCGATAGAGGTTCAGATCGAGGGTCTGAACCAGCCCGGCGGCCAGTGCCAACAGCGTTTTGCCGGTTCCGGCGCTGCCCAGCAAGGAGACGAAATCGAGTTCGGGATCGAGCAGCATGTTGAGGGCGAAATTCTGCTCCTGGTTGCGCGCCGTAATGCCCCACACCGCATGCTTCGGATTGGTGTAATCCTCGGCCAGTTCGATGATTGCGGTGTTTTCCTCCTTGTTGCGTACGATGGCCTGGAAACCCTCGCCTTTGCTCATGTAGAGGCATTCGCTCGGGTACCACTCCATGGTGTCGGGGCCCGAGACCCGATAGAAGGTGCGGCCCTCCTCCTGCCAGGATTCCAGCTCCTTGGTATGTTGCTCCCAGAAATCGTCAGGTAGTTGGGCGAAGCCGCTGTAGAGGAGATTGACGTCCTCCAGCACCTGATCGTTTGAGTAATCCTCGGCCCGGATACCCAGCACCAAGGCCTTGATGCGCAGGTTGATGTCCTTGGAGACCAGAATGATGCGCTTGTCGGGATGTTCGGTCTGCAGACTCAGGGCGGCGGCAAGGATATTGTTGTCGGGTGTGTTTCCCGGCAGGGTGGAGGGTAAATCCACAGAAACCGGTTTGGTCTGGATGAAGAGATGGCCGGTCAGCACCTCCACCGAGCCGTTCAGTTGCAGGGTGTTGAGCGGGATGCCATGACTGATTTCATGTTGGGGTACATGTGTCATCAGTTCGTCCAGAAAGCGGCTGGTCTGGCGTACGTTGCGGGCAACCTCCGACATGCCTTTCTTGCCTTTGTCGAGTTCTTCCAGCACGACCATCGGCAGAAAAATATCGTGTTCCTTGAAGCGGAACAGGGCGGTCGGATCGTGCATCAACACATTGGTGTCGAGGACATAGAGACGGGGTCTTTCCTGGGCGTTGTCAGGCATGCTTGATCTCGGGGGGGTGAGTAAGAGTAACGTCACGGGCGACGATACGGGTGCCGACATGACGCCGAACAACCGACCCGGCCGGTCTGGGGGCGCTGGGGCGAAAACCGCTCAGCTTTCTTTACCGCTGCGCATGGCCTTGAGGGCTTCAAGCACCTCGTCCACATGGCCTTTGACTTTGACCTTGCGCCACTCCTGGCGAAGATTGCCGGCCTCGTCGATAAGAAAGGTGCTGCGCTCAATGCCAAGAACCTGCTTGCCGTACATCGATTTCATTTTGATCACGTCAAACGCCTTACACAGCAGTTCCTCTTTGTCGGAGAGCAGATCGAAGGGAAATCCCTGCTTCTGTTTGAAGTTTTCCTGTGCCTTGAGGCTGTCGCGGGAGGCGCCGAGTATCACGGCGGACTGGCGGCGGAATTTGGCGATCGCCGCTTTGAAGTCGAGCCCCTCCTGGGTGCAGCCCGGCGTACTCGCCTTGGGGTAAAAGTAGAGCACCACCGGTTTGCCCCGAAACTCGGAGAGTTTGACAGTCTTGTCGCCGGTGGCGGGGAGTTCGATGTCGGGTACGGGTTTGCCGATCGCGATCGTGCTCATGGCGCAGTACTTTCTCCTGGAAATTGGCGGATTCTCATGCGGAAGCCTTTCCTCCTCATTGAGTGGCCTCAGCCCTTGATGGGTTCGATGACGGCGTCGAGGTTGAGCGCATCGCAGTAGTCCATGAATTCGTCGCGCAGGGCGGCGATATGGATAGCGGCCGGGATGCCGACGCTCATATGGACCGAAAACATCGGGGTGCCGGTATGGGCGGCGGAGTAGCTGGCGGTCATCATGTCCTCGATATTGATGTTGCGCTCGCTGAAGAACTCCGCCAGCTGGTTGACGATGCCCGGATGGTCCATGGAGACCACCTCCACCACATAGGGCAGCAGGTTGCTCGATTTGGCACGTCCTTCGGTGCGTTTGCTGATGATGGTCAGGCCCAGCTCGTCCTGCAGCTCGGGCAGGGTGTTCTCCAGCTTTGCCAGGGTGTTCCAATGCCCTTCGGCCAGGATCAGCACGGCGAATTCGCCACCCAGCACGGTCATGCGGCTGTCCGTGATGTTGCAGCCCCCGTCCAGGATCTTTTTTGACAAGGCCTTGACGATGCCGGGCTGGTCTTTGCCGAGTGCGGAGATGACTAGATAGTTGTTGGGTGTGGTTGACATGGAGGGTGCTGCCATACGGGAATAGGGTGCGTTATTCGAAGTGTAACATCTGCGTGGAATATCTATCGGAAAATGGGTTCAGCGACAAGCCCGATTTTCTCCCCTTGTCATAGTCGTAAACCACAGGATACCATTGCCGATCAAGTTCAGAGAGAGCATTTCATCATGTTTCAGGGCAGTATGGTGGCGATGATCACTCCCATGTCGGAGGACGGCAGTGTCGACTACGCCGCCATGAAAAGGCTCATCGAGTTCCACATCGAACAGGGCTCGGACGCCATCGTGTCGGTCGGCACCACGGGGGAGTCCGCCACCCTCGATGAGCAGGAGCACTGCGATGTCATTGCCAAGACCGTGGACTATGTGGCCGGCCGCATCCCGGTCATCGCCGGCACCGGCGCCAATTCCACCACCGAGGCGATCTCGCTGACGCGCTGCGCCAAGCAGGCCGGGGCAGACGCCTGCCTGCTGGTGACGCCCTACTACAACAAACCGACCCAGGAAGGGCTCTATCGGCACTTCAGGGCGATTGCCGAGGCGGTCGAGGTTCCCCAGATACTCTATAATGTGCCGGGCCGCACGGCCTGTGACATGCTTCCGGAAACGGTCGCCCGTCTGGCGAGCGTGCCGAATATCGTCGGCATCAAGGAGGCGACGGGAGATCTTTCCCGTGTGCAACGTATCCGGGAACTCAGTCCTGCAGATTTCGAGCTCTACAGCGGCGACGACGCCAGCGGCTGCGAGTTCCTGCTGCAGGGTGGTCAAGGCGTGATTTCGGTGACGGCCAACGTAGCACCGGGCCTCATGCACGAAATGGTCTCATTGGCGCTGGCCGGAGAGCGCGAAGCCGCGAAAGCAGTGGATGCGCGTCTTGCCGGTCTGCACAAGGCCCTGTTCGTGGAATCGAATCCCATACCCGTCAAGTGGGCGGTCTGCCGCATGGGCCTGGTGGGCAAGGGGATTCGCCTGCCCCTGACCTGGTTGAGTCCGGAGTATGAGACCCAGGTCGAAGCCGCGATGAACCAGGCCGGCGTTCATTGAAACCGCAACTCCCGACTCCCTGCTTGGTGCCGAGCGGATGGCGGTTCATCGGTACCATAAACACAAACCGTCGTGAGACGGGAACTGATTCTCTCAAGATCGATCTATCCTGACATGCAGCTTAAACCCATTCATTTCGTCACCCTCTCATTGATCTATGTTCTAGCCGGCTGCAGCTCCAGCGGAGGCTTTTTCTCCGATTCCGAACATGAGTACCGCACCCAGCGGGAGACTGTGGAAGACCTGGAGGTCCCACCGGATCTGACCCGCTCGGAGATCCAGGACGCCATGGTGGTGCCGGGTACCGGCGCGGCCTCCTATGAGGAATACACCTCCCGACGGGAACACGGCACAGGCGCTGCCCTGGCAGGCAATACCGATGTCCTGCCGGAGTTCGAGAACGTGAGTTTCCATCGTGACGGTAATCAACGTTGGCTCGTGATCCAGGGCACGCCTCAGCAGGTGTGGCCCAAGGTGGTCGATTTCTGGCGCAAGAACGGTCTGCTGCTGGTGGAGCAGGATCCCGCCATCGGTGTCATGAAGACCGATTGGCTCGAGAGCCGGGCCGACATTAAACAGGGTGCGATCACCGAATTTTTCCGTAAGGCGATCGGTGGGCTCTACTCCTCCGCCACCCGCGATCAGTTTCGTGTGCGCCTCGAACCCGGTCAAGAGCCCGGAACCACCGAACTCTACCTGACCCAGCGCGGCATGGAGGAGAAGCTGGTGGAGAACGTCAGTGGTGAAGCCGAGACCACCTATTGGACACCACGACCCAACGACCCGGGTATCGAGGCGGCGATGCTGAGGAGCCTGATGGTCCATCTCGGGGTCAGCCAGGAACAGGCGGAGCGGATCACTGCACAAGCGCAGGAGACCGAACCGCGCTCCCAACTGGTGAAGGCGCAGGATAGCACCACGCTCTACATCCGTGAGGCTTATCCACGGGCCTGGCGTCTTACCGGAGTGGCATTGGATCGGGTCGGGTTTGCGGTCGAGGATCGGGATCGCAGCGCCGGTATCTACTACGTCCGCTACAACCAATTGAAGAGCGACAAGGAGGAGTCGGGCGGCTTCTTCTCCAAACTGGCATTCTGGCGCGATGACGAGGAGGAGATCGACGACAAGGTACAGTATCAGGTCAAACTGAGCGACCTAGGGGATGAAACCAAGGTCGTGGTGCGCGATGAGGCTGGCACGATCGACAACTCCAAGGTCGCGCAGCGGATTCTGACGCTCATCAGCGAGCAGATTCGTTAGGAATCCACCACCATGGGGCTCTCGATCGACGTGCGGCGTCAGAGTTCGTCAGGGTTCGCGCCAGTCATCGGCTGCGACGGGTATCCTGGGCTATTACACGAGACTGCTGCAGGCAGTGGCGTTTGGCTCCTGTCCAGGCGGGAAGCGCCGCAGGCAAAAGATCGATGGCAATCCGGCCGCGTCGAAGGGAATCCCTATCGGGTTGCCAGGCCCTGAGCCATGGCGCTGCGCTTCGCCTCACTGGGAAGCGGTAGCCGGGGCAATGCCCTGCTGCTGGAGACGCCACAGCTCCGAGTACTGATCGACTGTGGTTTTCCCGCACGTGAGGTCGAGAGCCGCCTCGAACATCTCGGGGTCGATCCGCAGAGCCTGCACGCCATCCTGGTGACGCATGAACATGGCGACCATATTCGCGGTGTGGGCGCCATGGCGCGACGCTACCGCTTGCCGGTATGGCTGACTGCGGGAACCTTTCGCGCCAGCCGTATGGGAGAGATTGCCGATCTGCAGCGTATCGACTGCCACTCCGGATGGTTTTCCCTGGGCGATCTCGACGTGCTCCCCTTTCCTGTGCCCCACGACGCCAGGGAGCCCTGTCAGTTTCTGTTCCAGTATGGCGGACGGCGTCTTGGCCTGCTCACCGATGCCGGTCATATCACCCCCCACATCAGGCAAAATCTCGATGCTTGTGATGCGCTGGTTCTGGAATTCAATCACGATACGGAGATGCTGGCCAACGGCCCCTATCCTCCCAGTCTGCGTGCTCGGGTAGGGGGGCGGCATGGACATCTGAGCAATGCACAATCGATCGAGCTGCTGCGGCAACTCCCTCTGGATCGTATCAACTGTTTACTGGCCTCGCATTTGAGTCAAAAGAACAACCATCCGCATCGGATTGAGGAAGCCCTCGAGGCTGCCCTGCCCGGGCTGATGGATCGGCTCCATTTCGCTACACAGGATGCCGTCAGTCAGTGGTTTCAGATCGATTGATTAGGAGGCTAAGTTCATGAATCGATTATGGATGTTGCCGCTGTGCAGCACTGTTTCGCCGATCCCTGGCCGACGGTCGGGGCAGGGAGTGGGTGGCACGCATTATATTAGTGCATGGTAATACACTTAAAATGATTTAGTTTTCAGTAAGTTGAGTGTAGAGTCATGGGGTTTTTGAAAACTGGCGGTGTGGCTTTTCTCCTGACCTCATCGACTCAGCGTATAACATTAGGAGAATTGGAGGTTTATTAATGGCACATATCGTTGTCATGGGTGCCGGAACGGGCGGCATGCCTTGCGCTTACGAACTCCGTATGGAGCTGGGACGGGAACATGAAATCACCGTCATCAACGAGCGTGAATATTTCCAGTTCGTGCCCTCGAATCCCTGGCTGGCCGTAGGCTGGCGTGACCGGTCCCACATCACGTTCGACATCAGGCCCCATCTTGAGAAGAAGGGCATCAACTTTATCGCCAAGCGCGTCGACAAGATCGATGCGGAGGCCAACCAGGTGACACTGGACGGCGGCGACACGGTCGATTACGACTACCTGATCATCGCCACCGGTCCTCGCCTGGCGTTCGAGGAGGTCGAAGGTTCGGGACCCGAGGGTTTCACCGAGTCGATCTGTACCGTGGACCACGCGGAGAAGGCCTACAAGGCGTATCAAGACCTGCTGGAGGATCCCGGCCACGTCATCATCGGCGCCATGCCTTTCGCCAGCTGCTTCGGCCCGGCCTACGAATTCTCCTTCATCATGGACTCCGACCTGCGCAAACGTAAGATGCGCGACAAGGTGCCCATGACCTTCGTCACCTCCGAGCCCTACATCGGCCATCTTGGCCTGGGCGGCGTGGGCGACTCCAAGGGTTTCCTCGAGAGCGATTTCCGCAACCACCACATCAACTGGATCACCAACGCCAAAGTCGTCAAGGTCGAAAAAGGCAAGATGTTCATCGAGCAGTACGACGACGCGGGCCACAAGATCAAGGACCACGAGCTGGAGTTCAAGTACTCCATGATGCTGCCCTCGTTCAAGGGCGTCGACGCGGTGGGCAATGTGGAAGGTCTCTGCAACCCGCGCGGCTTCGTCTTCGTCGACGATCACCAGCGCAATCCCAAGTACCCCAACATCTACGGTGCCGGCGTCTGTATCGCCATTCCGCCCGTGGAGGCCACCGCGGTGCCCACCGGCGCGCCCAAGACCGGCTATATGATCGAGTCGATGGTGACCGCCATTGTGCACAACATCGCCGACGAACTGGCGGGCAAGGAGGGTACCACCCTGGCGACCTGGAATGCCATCTGTCTGGCCGACATGGGCGACACCGGCGCCGCCTTCGTCGCCCTGCCGCAGATTCCGCCGCGCAACGTGGCCTGGTTCAAGAAGGGCAAATGGGTGCACATGGCCAAGATCGCCTTCGAGAAGTACTTCATCCGTAAGATGAAGAAGGGGACCTCGGAGCCGATCTACGAGAAGTACATCCTCAAGATGCTCGGTATCGGCAAGCTGAAATAGCCTTTCGATTCCGTTACATCGAATCAAAAGCCCGGCCATCGGCCGGGTTTTTGTTCGTCGTCGATTTCCGCCGGGCGCCGGAGCCGGCTTACTCGCCCTCGCATGCCTCCTCCGCTTCGCCCACCGGACAGCAACGATACGCCTGAGACTTCTCCAGCAGCTCGATACAGCGTTTCAGCAGCGCGTTCTGCAGCTTCTTGTGTTCGAGTTCGATCTTGATGCTCTCCTCCAGCGCCGGCTCGCAGCTCCTTGGTGATCTTTCCGGTCTTGTCCGAGATGCCGTTCTTTTGCAGATCGGACTCCACACTGTTTCACGCCTTGGCCGCTAGAGACGAGCTGGTCGGTTCCTGATTGCTGCTGATGGCGCTGAGCGAGGCCACATTGACGCGGCTGAAACTTGCCAGCTGAGGCGACTGCAGCCCGCTGTTCAGATAGGCGGTCTGTACCTCGGGCAGCCTGCTGGAGTTGACCAGAACGCCGGCTGGCAGCAGGGTGGCGCTGTCGACCAGGTTTCCCAGTTCGAGTGGTCCGGTGCGGCGTTCCAGCCTCACAGGCAGGGCCACCTCTACCGGAACCGCTGGGGGGTGTTTGTCCCCGGTGACGGTCGCCATACGGGTCAGTCGATAGATGAAGTCAAGGTAGTCGCACTTCTTTCCATCGGGGAGTTCAGGGCAGCAGATGTTTGGATTTTTCATCCCTTGTCTCCTCGTTATTGGTCGCGGCTCCAGGTTTGGAGGCGTTGTTGCTGTTCACAGTGAAATGATCGATTGGTCAGATGTAACCTATTCACGCGGCAGACCGCGCCACTATCCACAGGGTGTGCGGGATTGGGGTGCCTGCTCCATTCAGAGTTCGGCGCTGCCGTTGTCATACCCGGGGTCGCTTTTGCTCACTCCTGACAGGTAATCTGAACCCGGCAATTTTGGTATCCTCCCTCCCTGAAAACTGGAATGAGGCGGCACATCGTGACAATTCAGAGGCGGCAGACCCGGGCGGTGCATGTGGGTGGAGTCACTATCGGCGGTGGCACACCGGTGGTGGTGCAATCGATGACCAACACGGACACGGCCGACATCCCCGCCAGTGTCGAGCAGGTCAGGGCCCTGGCTCAGGCAGGCTCGGAACTGGTGCGTCTGACAGTAAACAACGAGGCGGCTGCCCGGGCGATTCCCGAGATACGCGAGAGGCTGGCACGGCAGGGGATCGAGGTGCCGCTGATCGGTGACTTCCATTTCAACGGCCATCGCCTGCTCAGCGACCACCCCGCCTGCGCCGAGGCGCTGGCGAAGTACCGCATCAACCCCGGCAACGTGGGTAGCGGCGAGAAGCGCGACAGCCAGTTCGCCAGTATGATCGAGACCGCCTGCCGCTACGACAAGCCGGTGCGCATCGGCGTCAACTGGGGCAGTCTCGACAAGGGGCTGGTGGCCCGTCTGATGGACGAGAACACCCGCTCCGACAACCCTCTCGACAGCGTTGAGATGGTGCACAAGGTAATGGTGGTTTCGGCCCTCGAGAGCGCCCGCCGCGCCGAGGAGCTGGGGCTCTCCAACGATCGTATCGTCATCTCCTGCAAGATGAGCGGGGTACAGGACCTGATCGCCGTCTACCGCGCGCTCGCCGATAGCTGCGACTACGCGCTGCATCTCGGCCTCACCGAGGCGGGCATGGGTTCCAAGGGGATCGTCGCCTCCAGTGCTGCGCTGGCGGTGCTGCTGCAGCAGGGCATCGGCGACACCATCCGTATCTCGTTGACGCCGGAGCCGGGGGGTGCGCGTACCCAGGAGGTGCAGGTGGCGCAGGAACTTCTGCAGTCGATGGGTATCCGAGCTTTTGCACCCATGGTGGTGGCCTGTCCCGGTTGCGGTAGGACCACCAGCACCTATTTTCAGCATCTGGCCAAGCAGGTGCAGCATCATTTGCGTGCTCGGATGAGCGAGTGGCGTGGCACCTATGCGGGGGTGGAAAATCTCTCGGTGGCGGTGATGGGGTGCGTTGTGAATGGGCCGGGCGAGAGCAAACACGCCAATATCGGCATCAGCTTGCCGGGCACCGGCGAGTCGCCCTCGGCGCCGGTCTATGTGGATGGAGAGAAAGCGGTTACTCTCAAGGGAGAGGATATCGCGGGTCAGTTCATCGAACTGGTCGACGACTATGTCAAACAACATTATACAACCCCGCAGCAATAGCGGGTAAGCCCACTTGTGGGCACTCCTTCAAACAACAATTGATACCAGAAAGTTAACGGAGAGAGAGAATGAAAAGAACCACACTGACCCTGTTGATCGCCAGCTTGCTGGCCTTGACCCCATGGGTCCAGGCGGATGAAGCCTCACCGACGGTCAACCTGAAACGGCTCTCGCTGGAGACCGCCAACCGGTTGGCCCTGGGTGCCATCGAGGCCTGCCGCAAGGAGGGCATCCAGATCGGTGTCACCGTGGTGGACCGTGACGGCACCGTACAAGCCGTGATGCGTGACACCATCGCTGCCCAGATCACCGTGCCGATCAGCCGCATGAAGGCCTTCACCGCTGTCAATTTCAATGCCGCCACCTCGGCACTGACCGAGCGGGCCGATAGCCCCATCGGTCGTATCGACGGTCTGGTGATGTCGGCCGGTGGTCTGCCGATCCAGGCGGGCGGTCAGTTGTTGGGCGGTGTGGGGGTCAGTGGCGCACCTTCGGGCGAGACTGATGAGCGCTGTGCCCAGGCGGGCGTCGATAAGGTGCTCGATGACCTCGAGATGGCGATGTAGGGATACCCGGGACCGCGCCGCCTCGGTTGATTGCGGCGTTGCGGTTGTTTAGTGGGGTAGGGCCCCATCCTACAGTCATACAAGAGTAGGGCAGGGGACCTGCCCCACCATCACGCTTCAACGGCGCGGTATAACGGGAGCGTGGTGGTGGCCGTGTTCGTGCGGCTCCGGCGGCGCCAGCGGCCTGCCCTCGATGATCGCCTGTACGGCGGTTAGCGGATCCTGTTCGCCGGTGACGACCACTTCCACTCCCTCGTTCGCCAATCTGCGAATAAAGCCCTGGCCGCCACTGCCGGTGATCAGGTAGTCCATTTCGAAAACCGGGTGCTCGCTGCCGCGAAACTCGTGCATCGACATCTCTTTCGGCAGATCGAGGCGGGCAATCTCCTTGGCCTCGCCACTGCTCGGTTCCTGTTCGAAAATCAGGAACCGGCGTGTTTTGCCTGCGTGCTGGGTGATGGTGCGGAAATTCTGGCTGGTGACAGCAATTTTCATCGAGTAAAACCTCGGCGGGTTAAGCCCGCGACTGTGATTCGTATGTTTAGGGTCCGGGGGCAGGCGGAGGTTCACCGCCTCAGGCTCATCGCCCATTCCTCCATCAAGGCATTGACCAGGGGCATCGGGGCCTCCACGAATGAGATGGTGAACCCTTCATCACTGTGGCAGATGCCGATGGAACGGGGGCGGTTTGCCAACTGTGACGGGTCCTGCAGTGTGAAGCCGAAGCAGAAGACCACGTTGATCGCGGCGTCGATCCCCTCGGCGACCTGGCCTTCCGGCAGGTGCTTGGTGTGCTTCATGTGGTCGAAGGTGGCGATGAAGCATGCCGCCTTCTGAGATTCGATCTGCTGTTTAAAGTAATCGGCGATTTCGTCCGCCGAGTCGAACCGGCATTCCGAGGCATTCAGCTGGAGGGTGAAAACGGGATACTCTATCTGCGCAACGGCCTGTTTCAAGGGCGCTCTCCCTAACTCTGTACGAGTTTGGCGTTATCGTGGAAACGGCGCCCAGAATACTGCCCGAACAAGCCGTCGGGCATTGAAAATGATCAATCTTCGGCCAGGCGCTTGAGGTTGGGTAGATCGAGCAGAAACTGGTTGGGGGCGGTTTCAATGAGCAGGCTCTGGCGCTTGAATTCGGCAATGGTACGGCTGGCCGTTTCGGTGGTGATACCGAGCATGGCCCCCATATCCTCGCGGGCGAAGAGGCTGCAGCTGCTCTCCGCCTTGTGCATCACGAGCCGCAGCAGTAAACGTGCAATGCGTTGTTTGGCGGAACCCGTCGAGAGTTCGGTGAGCCAGGCGTCGGCCTCGTTGAGGGCCCGCTGCCAGCGGTTGAGCAGTTCCCGATGGAGACCCGGATTCTCCTTGCTGAGGTTGTCCACCACCTTGACCGGCAGGGCGCAGACCTCGGTCTCCTGCAATACCACGGCATCGTGCTGATAGGGTTCGCCGACCAGGATTTCCAGGCCGGTCACGTCGGTGGTGCGGATCAGGCGCACGATGCGCTGGCTGCCGTCCGGCAGGTACTGCACCAGTTTCAGGATGCCCGAACGTATGGTGTAGAGGCGTTCGCCGTGGTCACCCGCGTGATAGAGGGTGGCACCCACAGGCAGCGTGTACTGATCGATCGGGTCGTGCAGCTTTTCGAAGGCACTGTCTTCCAGTCCGGAGAAGAGCACCGACTCGCGAATGGAACAGATGCGGCAATCGGCTATGCCGTCTTTGGCCTCCTTGAACGATACGTGCTTTACCATGGCGGGCGGGTATGACAGTCCTGCATGAATGAGTCAGAATGCAAGTCAGGCCGTAGCCGAACTCAAACACTCAGAACGATACCAGATAAATACCCCAGCAGAATACCCTATTTTTTCTCGAAAACACCCTGGATCGACGTTGAAATGCGGTGTAATGTGGATCTCAGTGGTCAGAAGAAGCATCGTTGTCGACTGCAGCCAATGACGCTATACAAAAGGGTAAAACGATGAATCTAATGGAAAAGGGGGAGTCGTCAGCGCACATACTGGTGGTCGATGATCAGCCCGCCAATCTCACCAGCCTGGAGCAGATCCTGGGCGGCAGCTACCGTGTTTCAACGGCTGAAAACGGGGTGATCGGCATCGAAAAGACCTATCAGCTCCACCCCGATCTGATCCTGCTCGATGTGGATATGCCGGTGATGGACGGCCTCACGGTATGCCGTAAACTGAAGGCCGATCCCAGCACTTCCATGATTCCGATTATCTTTGTCTCCGCCCTCTCGCGCCTGGAAGAGCGACTCTCCGGCTACCGGGCCGGGGCCGATGACTATGTGGCCAAACCCTACGATGTGGACGAACTGCTGGCGAAGATCCGCATCGCCCTCAACAACCGGCACGACCTGGAGGCCGCCAAGGAGCGCACCCAGCGGATGCACGGCGACGTGGCCGATTCCCTCTCCGCCTGCAATGAACTCGACGCCCTGCGCCAGTTCGCCGAAAACGCCTTCGAGTGCAACAATCTGCGTTCACTGGGTGACAAGTTGCTGGAGACCTTCGATCGGTTCGGGCTGCGCGTGATCGTGCGCATGATCGGCAACGGTCACTACTTCTCCCACGCCGGGGAGGTCGGTGCGCTGGACCGGGAGATGATGGAGGCGATGTACGACAAGGGCCGTCTCATCGATTTCGGTCATCGCACGCTGGTCAATGCCGATCACGTCTCGGTGCTGGTGCGTAATATGCCGGTCCACGACGCGGTGCGTTACCGGCGCTGGAAGGAGAACGTCAATCTGCTGGTGGGTGTGGTCAACGACTGTGTGGCGGCGGTGGAGGCGGCCAATCTGCAGCAGCATCACGCCAATCTGCACACCCTTGTAAAGGGGCTGGACCAGTTGATCGAGAGTCTGCAGGACCCGACCATGCCGATCGATCAGGAACACGCCACCTCGCATCTGACCCATTTGCGCAGCGTCTGGGAGTCCCAGGCCAGATCCAGGGTGGTTGAGCGTGGTGCTTCCTAGGGCAGTGTTAACGGGCCCCGGCAGGGTTCCCGTGGTCATCCCACCTTCGGCAGGTGGGCCAGCGACTCCTTGATTGCCTCCTCCGGGTAGTCGAAATCCTCCAGTTCGCCCTTGAAGTAGCGGTCGTAGGCCGACATGTCGAAATGGCCGTGGCCCGAGAGGTTGAACAGCAGGGTCTTGGCCTCGCCGGTTTCGGCGCAGCGCTTCGCCTCGCGGATGGTGGCCGCTATCGCGTGGCACGATTCGGGCGCGGGGATGATGCCCTGGGTCTTGGAGAAGAGCACGCCGGCCTCGAAAGTCTCCAGTTGCGGGATCGCCACCGCGCTCACCAGCCCCTCGTCGTAGAGCTGACTGACCAGCGCCGAGTCGCCGTGGTAGCGCAGACCGCCGGCGTGGATCCCCGGGGGCATGAAGTCATGGCCCAGGGTGTACATCTTGGTCAGCGGGGTCAGACCCTCGGTGTCGCCATAGTCGTAGGCGTAGACCCCTTTGGTCAGGGTGGGGCAGGAACTGGGCTCCACGGCCACCAGTTCCACTTGTGTGCCGCCCGCCTTGTCGGCGAAGAAGGGGAAAGCGATGCCGCCGAAGTTGGAGCCGCCGCCGCAGGGGGCGAAAATCATATCGGGGTAGTCGCCGACCAGGGCCATCTGCTTCTTCGCCTCCTCGCCGATGATGGTCTGGTGCAGCAGCACATGGTTGAGCACCGAGCCGAGGGAGTAGTTGGTGTCGGCGCGCCCCGCCGCCTCCTCCACCGCCTCGGAGATGGCGATGCCCAGGGAGCCGGGGGAGTCGGGATGCTGGGCCAGGATGTGGCGGCCCGAGTTCGTCATGTCGGTGGGGCTGGGGAAGACCTCGGCGCCCCAGGTCTGCATCATGGAGCGGCGGTAGGGTTTCTGCTCGTAGCTGACCCTGACCATGAAGACCCGCACCTCCAGTCCGAACAGTTGACCCGCAAGGGCCATGGCGCATCCCCATTGGCCGGCGCCGGTCTCGGTGGTGAGGCGTGTGATACCGTGGATCTTGTTGTAGTAGGCCTGGGCCACCGCCGTGTTGGGCTTGTGGGAACCGGCCGGGCTGACCGCCTCGTTCTTGAAGTAGATCCTGGCCGGGGTACCGAGGGCCTTTTCAAGGCGTTCGGCCCGGTAGAGCGGAGAGGGGCGCCACAACCTCAGCACCTCGCGCACGGCCTCGGGAATGGCTATCCAGCGTTCGCTGCTCACCTCCTGCTCGATGATCGCCGGCGGGAAGATGGCCGCCAGGGCGTCGGGGCCGACCGGATTGCCGTCGGGGGCCAGGATCGGCGCCGGCGGGTTGGGCATGTCCGCCACCACGTTGTACCAGTGGGTCGGCATCTCCGACTCTTTGAGCAGGATCTTGGTCTTCATGCGATCGATTCTCCTCAGGTTGGGTCCGTATTTGATTTGATGTTGTGATAGCCTTCCCTGACCCAGGGCCCATTGGAATCGTGTTATCAGGCCCTGAACGATAGTCACACATTGCGCCGATGATTGCCACGCAAGCCGGTGCGGATCAAACCAGCTCATGAACATCAACAAGCGGGAGCGGACGTGCCGCTGATCAGCCTCAAGAACATCCAGCTCAGCTACGGCTCGGCGCCCCTGCTCGACGGCGTCGACCTGGTCATCGACAAGGGCGAGCGCATCTGCCTGCTGGGGCGCAACGGTGCCGGCAAGTCCACCCTGATGAAGGTCATTCTGGGGGAACTGACGCCGGATGACGGCGAGCGGGTGGTCGCCGGCGGGGTGAGGCTGGCACGCTTGATCCAGGAGGTGCCGGTGGGCATGGCCGGCAGCGTCTTCGACGTGGTGGCGGAAGGCATCGGCGAGCTCGCCGACAAGCTCAAGGCCTACCACCATCTCAGCCACCGGCTGGCCGAGAGCGGCGACGAGGCACTGCTGGACAAACTGGCCAGGGCTCAACATGAACTCGAAGCGGCCGACGGTTGGGCACTGGAACAGCGGGTGGAGACGGTGATCTCCCGTCTGGCGCTCGACGCGGATGCCGAGTTCGGCGAGCTCTCCGGCGGTCTGAAGCGACGGGTGCTGTTGGCTCGGGCCCTGGTCACCGAACCCGACCTGCTGCTGCTCGACGAGCCCACCAACCATCTGGATATCGAGGCCATCGACTGGATGGAGGAGTTCCTGCTCGCTTACCCGGGCGCGATACTCTTCGTCACCCACGACCGCGCCTTTCTGCGCCGATTGGCTACGCGCATCCTGGAACTCGACCGCGGCAGCCTCACCGACTGGCCGGGGGACTATGACAATTTTCTACGCCGCAAGGCCGAACGGCTCAACGCCGAAGCGCTGGCCAAAGAGCGCTTTGACAAGAAGCTGGCCCAGGAGGAGGTCTGGATCCGTCAGGGCATCAAGGCGCGGCGCACCCGCAACGAGGGCCGTGTGCGGGCATTGAAGGCACTGCGCGAAGAGCGCCTGCAGAGGCGCGAACAGACCGGTAAGGCGCAGATGCAGCTCAGCTCCGGCGAGCGCTCCGGAAAACTGGTGGTGGAGGTGGAGAACATCAGCTACGCCTGGGACGACAAACTGATCATTCGCGACCTCTCCACCACCATCCTGCGTGGCGACCGGGTCGGTATCATCGGCCCCAACGGCTCCGGCAAAACCACCCTGCTCAACCTGTTGCTGGGCCGTCTCGAACCCGACAGCGGACGGGTCAAGCTCGGCACCAACCTGCAGGTCGCCTATTTCGACCAACTGCGCGGTCAACTCGACGAGGAGCGCTCGGTCCAGGACAACGTGGGCGGCGGCAGCGACAAGGTGGAGGTCGGCGGCAAGAGCAAACATATCATTGGTTATCTGCAGGACTTTCTCTTTACTCCGGAGCGGGCGCGCACTCCGGTGAAGGCGCTATCCGGTGGTGAGCGCAATCGACTGCTGCTGGCCAAGCTCTTCACCAAGCCGGCCAACGTGCTGGTGCTCGACGAACCGACCAACGACCTCGACGTGGAGACCCTGGAGCTGCTCGAGGAGTTGCTGGTCGATTACGACGGCACGCTGCTGCTGGTCAGCCACGACCGGGAGTTCCTCGACAACGCGGTGACCAGCTGTCTGGTGTTCGAGGGCGAGGGCCGGGTGGCCGAATACATCGGTGGTTACAGCGATTGGGAAGCCACAAAGAAGCGCCAACACACCGCGGTCAAAACCGCCCCGGCCGAGCCGAAGGCCAAGACCACCCCCGAGAAGCCGAAAAAGAAGACAGGAAAACTGAGCTACAAGGATCAGCGGGAGCTCGACACCCTGCCGCAGCGTATCGAGAATTTGGAGGCTGAACTCGACAGCCTGCAGACCCGTCTGAGCGATCCCGAGCTCTACCGTAGCCAGGGCGATCTGGTGGCTCAATTGCAACAGGAGACCGCCCGCCTGCAGACCGAACTGGAGCAGGCTTATGCACGCTGGGAGACCCTCGAATCCTGCCAGGCGGGCAATTGAGCCGGATCCGTTGGATTCGGCCAGGATCCTGAATCGGGCGCACCAGGCCGATTTCCGTCCGCAGCCGGTTTGATCCGCTTCAGCGCGAGCTGTTCGGCATCCAAACAACGCCACCGCCATGTTTTGACGATTTACTTTATTTCCCGCGAAATCAAGTCATCCAAGCCCGCCTGCTCCCGTGAATGAGCATCTACACTTTGAGATACCCATAGAGCCAACATTCGAGAATGGCGTCTTATGAAAGGTCAGAATAGAGACGAGCTGATCAAATGGATCATCGACAGCTTGGGCAGCAAAATCGGGAGTGATCTCACCGCAAGACAGCGATACCGGCTGCAGCAGGTGCTGTTCAAGTCGCTGGATTCGACCTCCGACAACCGCGAACAGCCACAGACCCGGCAGGTCAGCATACTGCTCACTGACCTGCGTGGTTTCACCGCCGTGGCGGAGCAGTATCCGCCCAACCTGGTGGTCTCCGTGCTCAACCAATACTTCACCCGTATGTGCGAGATCGTCTTCCAGCACGGTGGACTTGTCGATAAGTTCATGGGTGACGCCATCATGGTGGTCTTCGGGCTGCCCGAGTACCGGCCGGACGATCTGGAGCAGGCCATAGCCTGCGCGGTAGAAATGCAACGCGCCATGCTGGAGCTCAATGAGCAGATGAGCGAGCAGGGCTATCCGCGCCTCTACATGGGTGTGGGCATCAACACGGGGGAGGTGGTGGTCGGTCGTCTGGGTTCCGATCTTCACCATGAATACACCATCATCGGAGACGAGGTGAACCTGGCGTTTCGTATCGAGGCCTACAGTCTGCGCGGACAGATCCTGCTGAGCGAGCATTCGCATCACCTGGCGGAGAGTTATACCGATTGCGGGCCGCCCAATCAGGTCGAGCTCAAGGGCAAGGAGAAACCGATGAATCTCTACGAACTCTACGCGACCCACAGACCGCACTACATGGAGGTGCCGAGGGTGGAGGCGCGTCGCAGTCCGCGTGTGTCGGTCGATTTTCCGATCAGCTTCCAGACAGTGAGGGACAAGGCTGTAGTGCGCACTCGGCACCAGGGCCGGGCTGTTGACCTGAGCTACTATGGCCTGTACGCCTATCTGCCCATGAAGCTGCGAAAGCTGTCGGATATACGCATCACGCTTTCGACCTCGCTCATGAGCCAGCAGAGCAGATATATCTATGCCAAGGTACTGGGCGCGAAAAAGGAGCGGGACGGCTGGCTCTGCCGCATGGAGTTCACCCGCATCGACGACGAGGGCCAGGCGGCCATCAAGAACTATATCGATCAGGTGGTGGCCCTGCGGTGATGTTATCGTTTTAGATTGCTGAATTCTGCGGGGCCAGAAATTTATAATTTCGATACGTGAAAGACATGATCTGGATCTCTTCGATCAGGTCTGGTTGTCGAAGTCATTTATTTATATCAAATCAGTGCGCCGTCCTCCATGACAATTGATCTCCGAACCCTGCCATTCAACCACTTTTGACAGTCCTCTTGATCAGGGGCAATGGAAGTGTCGCTGGGGATTGTGTGGCTATCAAGCAATTCCTAATATACTAATAGAGATGCATCCTGTAGGAGGATATGAAATGTTCAGTAAGCTTTTTTCATTTCTATCTGGGATGGCTCTCTTGGTCATCGCTCTATGTGTGGGTGCGCAGGATGCGACTATCGACTCTCACAGTGCGCCCCAAAGCGAGCCTATGATTATTGAGGTGGTTAGTCCCTACGACTTTGAGCACACCAATCGTCTCATTCAGGAGGGGGTTAAGACCGAGGGTTGGAAAGTGCCCAAAGTATACGATTGGAGGGCTATCACCAGATCAGCAGATGTGGATGTCGGGCCTTTCAATATGTACGACCTCTGCAAGGCAGAATATGCAGCGCAAATTCTCAAACACGATCACCTTCGGTTTGTCAGTACGTTGATGCCATGCGCAACCGCCGTCTATACAAAATCGGATGGTAAGACTTACATTGCCTACATGAATGTCAAACTGCTGGCACAGATGTTCGGTTCGGAACTTGGAGATGTTGCGCGGCAGGCTGGTGAGGCCAGGGAACGGGCTTTGTCGTTTCTCAACCCTTAACTGTTTGCCTGTCATGAACGAAGAGGCCTCAATATCTTGAGGTCTCTTTTATTGAAAGCTTTTCATGGCATGCGTAATGAGCATGAAAACATCGGGGTGGCGTAGCAAAAGGTTCAAAACGTTTGATGAATTTCGCCAGACCGTTGTCTCGGGTTTGCTTTTTCAAGCCAGTAATCGCAATATCGAAGTGAGCCGTGCATGTCTCATCGCCGACGCGATCGATATCCGTTGTTTACATTAGGGGGTGTGTGTGAAGGGAGTTCACCGCCAGTTGCCGGTGTTCGCCTCGCTTCTCGCATGCGTCATTGCCATGAGATGACAAAACGAATGAAAAACGTCCTGATCTATGCCGACAGTTTAAGTTGGGGGATCATTCCGGATACCCGTAAGCGGTTGAGTTTTGGAGAGCGCTGGCCGGGGGTGATGGAGTGTGTCTTGAATGCACGTGATATGAAGGTAAGAGTCATCGAAAATTGCCTCAATGGCAGGCGTACGGTTTGGTCGGATCCGTTCAAGCAGGGGAGAGACGCCTCAAGGGACTTGTCTCAGGTTGTCGAAATGAACGCTCCCCTGGATTTGGTCATTCTGATGCTGGGCACGAATGATTTTCAGGCAACGCATGCCAACAGTGCCTGGATGTCCGCCCAGGGCACATCAACATTGATTGATATTATCAAGTCGGCGCCCATCGAACCGGGCATGCCTGCAGCAGATATATTGATTGTCTGTCCGCCAACGATCACACAGCCAAGGGGAGCAATGGCTGATAAGTTCAAGAATGCGGAGAAGCGCTATGTCGGTCTGCCTCAAGCATTGTCGAATGTGTGCACGCACCAGGGTGTTCACTATTTTGATTCGAATGAGGTGATTCAATCGAGTCAGGTCGACGGTATCCATCTCGATAAACGTGAACATCAGGTCTTGGGCGAGGCTATGGCAACAAGAGTCGAGAGACTCATCGCCAATTGAACGTGTGACCGGCAACGGAATGAGCGAGGGGATAAGCGCTCCCCATCGCCAAGACCGAGTCGATACAATTCCTTTGGCGACGGCGTATCACCAATGGGTAATGGTGGGTGCCGAAAAATGGAACACCGAGGGGCATGAACCTTTAGGTTTCGAACAGATCGACACTGATTGCCAAATGTGGTCGGTAGCGACCTAATGAACTGAACTGATATTGTACGGACAGTCTTCCATGATGCGATGGCACTGCACTGGATGGGAGTGATATCAGATGATCCCGCTGTATAGAACCCTGGAACAGATGCTGCTTCGCCGCAGCGAGCAGGTGCTGTGCGATCGTTGCGGTCTGTTGTATGCGAAAAGTGAGGCTTCCTGTCCGCATTGCGACAGTTTGTCGGATGTGGCCTTGAGGCGGCTGCTCAATGAGCGAAGACGGTTTCACCTGAGTCTGGGCAAAGGCATGCTGTATGGCGCATCTGCATTGTTTGCTCTGCTGCTGCTTCTGCTCGCCCTGTGACTCGCTTTACTGAAATCAACTCTTGTGTTGCGCCTGCTTGCAACCATGGCATGTTGAAATACATTCGCTACATTTGGGTGAATAATCGGAACATTCCCAAACCATTTGCCGGTGTTTACGCCACACCGTGAACACTGGGTTTGACTTGCCAACAGACAACCTTTCCCTCCATCTATTGACACACATTTGGCTCACTCTTTAGACTTTCCACACAATATTCAGGGGCACTCGGGATGCTTGTCCTCGGCTTGTAGAAACCCAGTATGAAGGGGAGGCTGGCTATGAGGGATAAGAAGGATTTCGAGGTTTCCGTGTCGCCCGGCGGTACCTATATCGAGGTGAAGATCTATGCCCCGATGGACAGCGATGTGGGGTATCGTTGTGGAGTGGCCGCCACCGAATTGGCAAAACGCCATAACCTCAACCGTTTTCTGTTCGATTCCCGGATGTCATCCAATGTGCAATCCGTCACGGTAAATTATCAGTTCGCCTACGAGGGGCTCGAATCACTGGGTTTTCCCCGGGACTCGCGTTCGGCCCTGCTTGCCGCACCGGATGACAAGTCTCACGATTTCATGGAAACACTGTTCAAGAATGCCGGCTACTCGGTTCGGCTGTTTTATGACGAGGCACAGGCCGTCGCCTGGCTGGAGGCTGGGATTTCGGATTGAGTCCCACCTGAAGGCCGCTCCCCCACTCGACCTGCGCCACTTTCCGACGACCTGACGCAGACCAGGAGTAATGCCTGACCTGGCCGACACTCGGTTTACCCCCCGAACCGGCGCTCGTTGCGACTTGGATCGAATCTGTCCACGATTCCATTAACCCAGATATTCCACCCCCAAAGGATTGTGATGGCCCCAGGTATGGCATGGAAATTCAGAAAAGTCTAATATAACCAGATTATCGAGCGACTTTTGTAACGCTCAGTTTTATAAGGGTTATTTTTCATGCAGGATCCCGTTACCCACTCAGACAGCGACATGGGGCGCGTCGAGGTCAAGGAGACCACGTGCTACATGTGCGCCTGCCGCTGCGGCATCCGCGTCACCCTGCGTGACGGCGAGGTGCGCTATATCGAAGGCAATCCCGACCACCCGTTGAACAAGGGCGTGATCTGCGCCAAGGGTTCCTCGGGCATCATGAAACAGTATTCGCCGGCGCGCCTGACAAAACCGCTGCTGCGCAAACCGGGGGCGGAACGGGGCGAGTCCGACTTCGAGGAGATCTCCTGGGACAAGGCCTTCGAGATCATGCAGGAGCGGTTGGGTAAGATTCGCGCCGAGGATCCGAAGCGGTTCGCCCTGTTCACCGGCCGCGATCAGATGCAGGCCCTGACCGGCATGTTCGCCAAGCAGTTCGGCACCCCCAACTATGCGGCCCATGGCGGCTTCTGCTCGGTGAATATGGCAGCCGGGCTGATCTATACCATCGGTGGCTCCTTCTGGGAGTTCGGCGGCCCCGACCTGGAGCGCTCCAAGCTCTTCATCATGATCGGCACCGCCGAGGACCACCACTCCAACCCGATGAAGATCGCGCTGTCCGACTTCAAGCGCCGCGGTGGCCGCTTCATCTCCATCAATCCGATACGTACCGGCTATTCGGCCATCGCCGATGAATGGGTGCCGATCAAGCCCGGCACCGATGGCGCTCTGCTACTGGCGATCATCCGCGAGCTTATCCATACCGGTCTCTACGACCGGGAGTTCCTGATCAAGTACACCAATGCCGCCGAGCTGGTGGTGGACGATCCCCAGCGGGACGACCACGGCCTGTTCCGCCGCTTCGAAATGCACGTGGAGGAGGGTTGCTTTGATCCCGAGAACAAGCTCTGGTGGGACCGGGAGCTGGACCGGGAGATCTCCACCCACACCCCCGGCACCGATCCCCGACTGCTGGGCAGTTTCACCCTGGAGGATGGCACCCCGGTGAAGCCTGCCATGCAGCTGCTCAAGGAGCGGGTCGAGGAGTACACGGTGGAGTGGGCCGAAGACATCACCGGCATCCCCGCCGAGACCATCCGTCGCCTGGCCCACGAGATGGGCGTGGTGGCCCGCGATCAGAAGATCGAGCTGCCGATCCAGTGGACCGACAGCTGGGGCAACGAGCACGACAGCGTCACCGGCAACCCGGTCTCGTTTCACGCCATGCGCGGCCTGGCGGCCCACTCCAATGGCTTTCAGACCATCCGCGCCCTGGGTATCCTGATGACCATCCTGGGCACCATCGACCGTCCTGGCGGCTTTCGCCACAAAGCGCCCTTCCCCCGGCCGATCCCGCCCTGTCCCAAACCACCCAAGGGGCCCGAGGGCGTGCAGCCCAACACCCCGCTCGACGGCATGCCCCTGGGCTGGCCGGCCAAGCCGGATGATCTGTTCGTGGATGAGAATGGCGAGGCGGTGCGCCTCGATAAGGCCTTCTCCTGGGAGTATCCGCTCTCGGTGCACGGCCTGATGCACAATGTCATCACCAACGCCTGGCGCGGCGATCCCTACCCGATCGACACCCTGCTGCTGTTCATGGCCAACATGGCCTGGAACTCGTCGATGAACACGGAGAACGTGCGCGACATGCTGCGGGACAAGGACGAGAACGGGGAGTACAAGATCCCCTTCCTCATCGTCGCCGACGCCTTCCAGTCGGAGACGGTGGCCTTCGCCGATCTGGTGCTGCCCGACACCACCTATCTGGAGCGTCACGACGCCATGTCGATGCTGGATCGGCCGATCTCAGAGTTCGACGGTCCGGTCGACTCGGTGCGTATCCCGGTGGTGGAACCGCGCGGCGAGTGCAAGCCCTTCCAGGAGGTGCTGATTGAAATGGGCAGCCGTCTCGGCCTGCCCGCCTTCGTGAAGGAGGACGGCAGCCGCAAGTTCCGCAACTACCCCGACTTCGTCACCAACTACGAGACCTCGCCGGGCTCCGGCATCGGCTTTCTCGCAGGCTGGCGCGGCAAGGGGGGCGAGAAGTTCCTCAAGGGCGAGCCCAACCCGCGCCAGTGGGAGATGTACAAGGAGAACGGCTGCGTCTATCACTATGAACTGCCCAAGTCCTACCAGTACATGCGCAACTGGAACCAGGGCTATCTCGAATGGGCCCGCTACCATGGCATGACCCGCTACGTGGAGCCGATCACGCTGCACCTCTACTCCGAGGTGCTGCAGCGCTTCCGTCTGGCCGCCCAGGGCAAACTGCCGGGCAAGCAGCCGCCGGATCGCCTGCGCAAGCGAGTGGCGGAGCACTTTGATCCGCTGCCCTTCTATACCGCGCCGCTGGAGCACAAACTGGTCGATACCCATCACTATCCGATCAACGCCCTGACCCAGCGGCCGATGGCCATGTACCACTCCTGGGACTCCCAGAACGCCTGGTTGCGCCAGATCCACACCCACAACTACCTGTTCGTCAATCCCAAGCTGGGCGAGGCCTGCGGCTTCGGCGACGGGGACTGGATCTGGGTCGAGTCGCCCACCAACAAGGTACGTTGCATGGCGCGTTTCTCCGAGGCGGTGGAGCCGGGCACGGTGTGGACCTGGAACGCCATCGGCAAGGCCTCCGGCGCCTGGGGCCTGTCGCCCAAGGCCAACGAGTCGCAGAAGGGCTTCCTGTTGAACCATGTGATCTCCGAGGAGCTGCCTCCCTGTGAGGCGGGCGACCACATGTCCAACTCCGACCCGGTCACCGGCCAGGCCGCCTGGTTCGATGTGCGGGTGCGCCTCTACCCGGCGGGGCCTGAAGAACCCAAAGTTACATCGCCCCAATTCGCGACCATGAAGCGGCTACCGGGGCAGGATGGGCGGCGGGGGAAATGGCAGGCGTTCTTTGCGGGGACGTTTCGGCGCAAGAGCAATATTGGGAGCTGATTAACTATGAATTTTGAATGTTGAATTTTGAATTGGATGTGTGCGCTTTGCGCACGGTATTTTTATCCCCCTCTCCCTGGCCCTCTCCCGCAAGTGCCTCCTGAAAGCCCCTCTCCCCTTGCGGGAGAGGGGTTGGGGAGAGGGGGGAGATCAATAACGTGAGCGAAGCGAACACAACAACTCAAAACTCAACACTGAAAACTCAAAACTGATTCAGTTCTCGAAGAGAGAAAGATGACACAGCTAGCATTAGTAATCGATTTGAATGTCTGCGTCGGCTGCCACGCCTGCGTAACCAGCTGCAAGGAGTGGAACACCTCCGGCTGGGCCGGTCCGCTGACCGACCAGCGCCCCTACGACGAGGATCCCACCGGGACCTTCTTCAACCGGGTGCAGACCTATGAGGCAGGGGTCTTCCCCCACACCGAGACCTATCACTTTCCCAAGTCGTGCCTGCACTGCGAGGATCCGCCCTGCGTGCCTGTGTGTCCCACCGGGGCCTCCTACAAGCGGGAGGACAATGGCGTGGTGCTGGTCGACTACGATAAGTGCATCGGCTGCAAGTATTGCTCCTGGGCCTGCCCTTACGGCGCCCGCGAGGTCGATGAGAAGCAGCGGGTGATGAAGAAGTGCACGCTCTGCATCGATCGCATCACGGACATGAGCCTGCCCGAGTCCCAGCGCAAGCCGGCCTGCGTGCTGGCTTGCCCGACCAACGCCCGCCTGTTCGGCGACGTGCACGACCCGAACTCGGTGGTGTCGGTGGCGATCCGGGAGGAGGGCGGCTATCCGCTGCAGCCGGAGTGGGGCACCAAGCCGGCCAACCACTACCTGCCGCGTCGCAAGACCCGCATCCAGATCCACGAGGACGAACTGGTGCGCGCCGACAACCCGCTCAAGAAAGAGCAGCTGCCGACACCGGAGGCGGGGGAGACGTTGGACGACGTGGCCTGGTAGTGATGAGTTTTTAGTTATGAGTTTTTAGTTTTGAGTTGATGTGTGCGCTTCGCGCACGGTTGTTTTGAGGTTATGAGTATTGAGATGGGGTTGTGGCACTAGACAGGATGCTTCGATGAAGTTTGGAGCGAAGCGACAAGTCTCAACTCAAAACTCACAACTAAAAACTCAAAAGTTATTTTTTCGGAGAAAAAATAGATGCATCCTGCATTCTCGGTAATCTTCTTAACGACCCTGATCGGCGCCGGCCAGGGTCTCTTCCTGGCCCTGTACACCGGTCAGCTCTACTCCCTGGCCAACCTGTTGCCGGTGCAGAGCGAGCACTTTTACGCCTTGGGGAGTCTTACCGCCCTGGCGTTGCTGGTCGGTGGGCTGGTCGCCTCGGTCTTCCACCTGGGGCGTCCCGAGCGCGCCTGGCGCGCCGCCACGCAGTGGCGCACCTCCTGGCTCTCGCGGGAGGTTATCGCCCTGCCCGCCGCCATGGGGCTGACCTTTCTCTACGGTCTGCTGCACTACCTGGGCTGGACCGATCCCCTGTTCGTGATCTCCGAAACCCTGCCGGTGGATATCACCTTGATCATTGGCGCATTGGGTACCGTCGCCAGCTTCGTGCTGTTTCTCTGCACGGCCATGATCTATGCCAGTCTGCGCTTCATCAAGGCCTGGCACTCGCCGTTGACAGTGGCCAATTTTCTCTTTCTCGGCGTTGCCTCAGGCTTCATGCTGGCGGCTGCTTTCTCCGCCTACCTGGGCACCGAGTTAGTGGCCTTCTACGGCACCTGGGCGGTGATCGCGACTCTGCTCGGGGCCGTCACCCGCGGCTTCTCGCTCTACCGCAACACCAGTGTTCGCTGCAAGGTCGATCTACAATCGGCCATCGGTGTGCATCACAGCCAGCTGCATCAGAAGGCGCAGGGCTTCATGGGAGGCTCCTTCAACACCCGGGAGTTTTTCCACCACAAGTCGGAAGGCTTCCTGCTGATGGTGCGTTACGGCTTCTTGCTGATGGTGTTCATTCTGCCGGTGGTGTTGATCCTGCTGGCCTACGGCCTGGAGTCGACCCGGCTGCCCATTGCCGCCTTTGTAATCCAGTACTTGGGTCTGGTGCTGGAGCGCTACCACTTCTTCACCGAGGCGAAGCATCCGCAGAATCTCTATTACCAGAGCATGGCGTGAGGCTGAAGAGTTTTGAGTTTTTAGTGTTGAGTTTTGAGGTAGAGGTGTTCGCTGCGCTCACAGCCTATTCCCCCACACCCTGGCCCTCTCCCGCGAGAGGAGAGCGCCAGGGTGAGGGCGATCAAAAAAGCCTGCGCATAGCGCACTCCTCCACTAAAAACTCAAAACTGATTCATCAATTGGTTTGCCCAAGGAGCTCACCATGAACCGCTACCTGATCATCGTGATGCTGTTCCTCTCCTCCGCTGTCCGTGCCGATGTGGCGGTGCTCGTCCACGGTTACCTGGGCAGCGCGGCATCCTGGGATGTCAGCGGCGTCACCCCGGCCCTGGAGCGTAACGGCTGGCAGCGCGCCGGGGTGCTCACGCCCCGTGGACTGATCCCCGTCAGGGAACAGGCCCGGGGCGACAAATTCTACACCGTGGAACTCCCCTCCATGGCCCCGGTGGCGGTGCAGGCCGATCTGCTGGGTCGCATGGTCGCGACGATCGAACAGCGTCATCCAGGCGAGCCCGTGACTCTGGTCGGCCACTCCGCCGGCGGCGTGGTGGCGCGCCTGCTGCTGGTGCGGGGCGGGGTGAGGCAGCCCAAGGCCCTGATCACCATCGCCGCACCCCATCTCGGCACCCTGCGGGCGGTGGAGGCACTGGAAGAGACCGACGATCCCTTCCCGATCAGCGTGGTAAAGGAGTTCTTCGCCGGCGAACTCTACGGCGTGGTGCGCGACTCCTGGGAGGTGCTGCTCGACCTCACCCCCGAAGAACCGGGCAACCTGCTATTCTGGCTCAACCGCCAGCCGCATCCCGACATCACCTATGTCTCGGTGGTGCGTCCGGGTCCCATCGGCGCCGGCGACGAACTGGTGCCAGCCTTCAGCCAGGATATGAATAACGTAGCAGCATTGAAGGATAAGTCACGTGTCGTCACCATGCCGGTGAGTCACGCCTTGCAGCCGGCTGATGGCAAGCTTTTGGTGGAGTTGTTGGACGGAGTGTAATTCACTGAGCCGAATGGTGGGGCAGGGTCCCACCAAACATCAAACGACGACAGACAAACCGACTGGTGCGTCTTGCCGCACTGTTGCTTCGTGGTCTCGCCAAACCGCCCCCAAGAACTTGACCTCGCTACTCGAATCATTCAGCTTTCACTTCTTCTGCCTCCTGGACTGACCGCCGATGGCTGACGACAAAACGATTCAATCCGATCTTCCCGCGCCTCAGCAGGCCGTAGAGCGCTTCTGCGACGGCTGCAACTGCTCCCAGTCCATCCTCATGGTCTATGCGGAGCGCTACGGACTCGACGAGTCGCTGGCCATGCGCATCGCCACCGGACTCGGCGGCGGTGTGGGCCGCATGGGCGGGGTTTGTGGTACCCTGACCGGCGCCGCGCTGGTATTGGGGTTGGAACACGGCCCTCACATCCAGGGTGGCCAGAATGCCAAGGAGGCGACCTATGCCGCCACGCGACAACTGCAGCAGCGTTTCATCGAACGCCACGGCAGCAACCAATGCCGGGAACTGCTGGAGAAGGATCTGAGCATCGACGAAGAGTACCAACAGGCCCGTGAGCTGGGATTGTTCAAGAGCCGTTGCCCGAATTACGTGGCGACGGTGGTGACCCTGCTCGACGAATCGTTCGCAGAGAAACAAGCCAACATGAAACAGAAAATCCTCACCATGCTCGAATTGCAGGACGCCATGAACCGCAAGGTCAATCCCGACTGGCGCGATGCAGGCTACCCCTGGTACCGGGCGATCTGGACCGAGTGCGCCGAGATGCTCGACCACTACGGTTGGAAGTGGTGGAAGCACCAGAAGCCCGACATGGCGCAGGTGCATCTGGAGATCGTCGATATCTGGCACTTCGCCCTGAGTGATCTGATCCTGCACAACGACTCCATGGAGAAGGCGGCGGAACTGGCGCTCGAAGGCTTGAATCGGCAGGTCGGCGACATCGATTTCAGAAGCTCGATCGAACACCTGGCTATGGCCAGCATCCAGCACCAGTCAGCCGACATCGGTCGCTTTGCCGAGGTGATGAAAGCGGCTGATCTGGGTTTCGATGAACTCTTCAAGACCTACGTGGGCAAGAACGTGCTCAACTTCTTCCGCCAGGATCACGGCTACAAGGAGGGGAGCTACATCAAACTCTGGAACGGTCGCGAGGACAATGAATACCTGGCCGATATTCTCACCAGTCTCGATGCCGACAGCCCAGGTTTCAGCGAAGAGGTCTATCGACGTCTGGAGCAGGCCTATCCTGCAGGTTGATACCACCCATTGGGTATTTGTCTCCCAATGGCCGCATGTTATTTTCTGACCCAATTTGCCTTTGGTTCGCTTTCTGTTCGATTTTGAAAAATTGAATAAAAATAGGCAGTTACGCGCAAACTTCCCTAAAGATATCGATTCCCGCGTCGCCAAATCGGAGCAATTGTTTCCGCCCGATTCATAACGAAGTCCGACAATAAAGGCAGCGCGCGAATGAAAATCAACCAACCTGTATCGAACCGGGAACGGGACGTTCTCGAAACCCACAACATACTTTCCACTACAGACCTGAAGGGCGCCATCAGCTACATCAATCCGGATTTCCTGGAGATCAGCGGCTTCACCGCTGAGGAGTTGTGCGGCAAGAACCATAATATCGTGCGCCATCCCGACATGCCGCAGGCGGCCTTCGGGAACCTGTGGTCAACCGTGAAGTCGCGTCGTCCGTGGATGGGCATCGTCAAGAACCGCTGCAAGAATGGTGACCACTACTGGGTCGATGCCTTTGTCATGCCGATTCAGAAGGGGGGCGAAACCGTCGAGTATCAGTCTGTCCGCACCAAACCCAGGCGGGAGTGGATCGAACGGGCCGAAGCGATCTACAAGCGGCTGCTCGAGGGCAAGGACTTCAAACTCGGTCTGGCGGGCCGGTTCAGCCTCGGCCAGAAACTGATTGCGGGCAATCTGTTGTCGATGTCGCCGGCAGTGCTGTTTGACATGCTGCCCCTGTTCGCACCGATGAGCGGTCTCGGTTTTGCGCTCACCGCCCTGTTGATCGTAGCGGTCAATAGCGGATTGATGAGGCCGTTCCGCAGGGTCGTGTCCGAAGCCCGTGAAGTCTACGATCAACCGGCCATGCGTCGCATCTACACGGGGCGCGATGACGAGATCGGGCAGATCCGGCTGGCGTTGCAGATGCAGGATTCCCAGGTCAACGCCATCGTCGGGCGTCTCTCGGATACCACGCACAAACTCTCCGAGCTCGCCGGAGTGACCCGCACTACCTCGGAACAGGCCAACGCAGGGGTGGAGAAGCAGCAGTCGGAGCTGACCATGGTGGCGACCGCCATGACCGAGATGGTCGCCACCGTGCGCGAGATCGCACGCAATACGGTGCTGGCCGCGGAGGCGACAGTCGCGGGCCAGCAGGAGTGCGCCGCGGGCCGTGAGGTGGTGGAACGGAGCATCGGCTCGATCAACGCCCTCTCCGATGATGTGCAGCGGGCGGCGGAGGTGATCGCCCGGCTCTCCCAACAGAGTACCGATATCGTCAAGGTGCTCGATGTGATCAAGGAGATCGCTGAACAGACCAACCTGTTGGCGCTGAATGCGGCGATCGAGGCGGCGCGGGCCGGAGAGAACGGACGCGGCTTTGCCGTGGTGGCCGACGAAGTGCGCACCCTGGCCAGCCGCACCACCGACTCGGCGCGGGAGATCGAGGAGATGATCGAGCGCCTGCAGACCGGCAGCAGGCAGGCGGTAGAGGTGATGGAGCAGAGCCGGCTCGAGGCCGGCAACAGCGTCGATCTGGCGGCCCGGGCGGGAAGTGCATTGGAGAGTATCTCCGGAGTGATCGACAACATCAACGACATGAACCACCAGATCGCCACCGCTTCGGAGGAGCAGAGTGCGGTGGCAGAAGAGATCAATCAGAACATCATCAACGTCAACCAGGTGGCCGAGCACACCTCGGAGGGGGCCCACCGCAGTGTCGAGGCCGGCGGGCAGATGGTGGCCGCCATCGACCGTCTCGAGCACCTGGTGGTGCAGTTCAGGCGCTAGCCTGGTCGCTTGTTACCGGGCAGCCACATCGCTCCATAAACTGTCAACGGCGCGGCAGGCGGGGATGTAGTCGAGTTTGAACGGGTCAGCAGCCCTGGCCCATACTCGGGCCGGTCTGTTTATCCCTGCAGCCCCGAATGGGTTATCCTGATGCCGGGATTTTCTAGACAGGACGCTAACCCTTCATGTTCTATCGTGCCGGATGCATGCTTCTTGGATGGTCGATGATCACCGGTCTCGCCTGGGCGGAGGAGGGTCTAGTCACGGCCGAGCCTGCCTATCGGCAGGAGACACTGACCGGGTTCACCCGCGAGCGCACACGGGTGCTGCTCTCCGCGGAGACCAGCGGGCGTATCACCGAGGTCACTGGCGACGTCGGAGACGTCACCCGCTCGGAACCGCCCTTTGCCTGTCTCGATCCCACTTTCATCGACCTTGAGCTGGCGGCCAACCGGGCGGAGCAGGAGGCTTTGCGGGTGGATCTGGACTACTTCCGCAAGGAGGTGAAGCGTATCCGTCAGTTGCTGGCGCAGAAGAGCTCATCCGAGAGCCAGCTCGATGCTGCCGTGCGCAACCAGAACAAGACCGAAGTGCAGCTGGAGGCGCTGCAGATCGCCGCACAGACCCTGAGGGAGCGCAAGGCGCGTCACTGTATTCACACGCCAGCCGGTTGGCGTGTCATCAGTCGCCAGGTGGAGCCCGGGGAGTGGATCAATACCGGGCAGCCGGTGGTGGAGATCGGCGACTATCGCAGTCTGCTGGTGCCGTTCGCCTTGAGCATGACCGAGTACCAGGCCATGCAAGGTTTGGGTGAAAACCTCTCCCTCCATCTGCCGCAGCAGGGCGTGACGGTGCCCGCCCGACTGTTGCGAGTCTCCCCCGCCTTTGATCAGACGTCACGCAAGATCCAGGTCGAGCTGCAGATCAGCGAGGGGATCACCGATCCGCGCGGCGGCCTGCGCACTGAACTCGTCCTGACTATACCGCTCAATAGCGGAGCGGTGGTGGTGCCGGAGTCGGCACTGGTGAAGCGCTACGAACAGTACTGGTTGCGGCGACCCGACAGTGAGGAGGTTCGGGTGGTCTATCTGGGGCGCGAGGAGGGGACCGAGGGCGCTGTGGTACGGGTGGCCTCACCCGAGGTCAAGGCCGGCGACCGTTTTCAGCGCCATCCGGAGTAGCATCCCGTGCGTGAGGTCGTCGCCTTCTCTCTCAAACAGCGCGTCTTCTACAATCTGATGTTCGTGGTGTTGATGGTGGTGGGCTTCATCACCCTGTTCGCCCTGCCGGCCGAGCGCTACCCCAACTTCGGCTTCGGCGAGGTGATCATCTCCACCGTCTATCCAGGCGCCTCCCCGGTGGAGGTGGAGAGCCTGGTCACGCGCAAGATCGAGGAGGCGTTGGAGCGGGTCGACGATGTGGAGTGGATCAACGCCACCTCCTACAGCGGGCGCTCCAACATCCGTCTCAAGTTCGTCGACGACAGCGACTACGACACCCTCTTCGACGAGGTCCGCTTCGAGGTGCTGAACATTCTCGGCGAACTGCCCGAGGGGGTCGATCCGCCCAGTCTGCTCAACGCCAAGGTGCAGGACTGGCTGCCGGTGCTCACCCTCAGTCTCGCCGGCGAGCACGGCAACCGGGCCCTGGCGCTGATGGCCGACGAGATCAAGATCCGGCTACTGAAGATCCCCGGCATCAAGCAGGTGGACATCACCGGCGAACAGACCCAGGAGTTCCACGTCGAACTCGATCCGGCCAGGCTGCGCCTCTACGGCGTCACCTTCGATCAGGTGGCGGCCGCTCTGGGCAGCACCAACCGCATCATCCCCGCCGGCAAATACACCAACGACAGCGGTGAGTTCCTGGTCAAGCTCGACGAGCGTTTCCGCAGCCTGGAGCAGGTGCAGCAGACCGTGGTGCGACGCGATGCCGACGGCAGCCTGCTGCGGCTGCAGGCGCTGGCCAGTCATATCGGTCTCGGCTACCGCGATCCGATCGTCATCGCCTCGGTCAACGGCAAACCTTCGATCGGCCTCAAGGTGCTCAAGTCGGACGCCGGCAATGCCCTGCGCATTCGCGACCAGGTGCTGGCGGTGGCCGACGCGTTCCGCTCCGGACTGGCCGCGCAGGGGGTGGAACTGGCGCTGACCCAGGACTCGACCGTCTACATCAAGGATGGCCTCACCACGCTGGGCATGAACATGCTGGCGGGTATCCTGCTGGTGTCGCTGATCATCTGGTACTTCATGGGGGTGCGCAACGCCGGCCTGGTGACCATCGGCATCCCCTTCTCCTTCATGATCACCATGCTGATCATGTACCTGACCGGCAACAGCCTGAACGAGATCACCCTGTTCTCCTTCGTGCTGGTGACCGGCATCGTGGTCGACGATGCCATCGTGGTGACCGAGAACATCTACCGCCACGTGCAGGAGGGGCGTCCCCTGCGCGAGGCGATCATCGGCGGCACCGCCGAGGTGGCGGTGCCGGTGATCTCCGCCACCATGACCACGGTGGCGGCCTTCCTGCCGATGCTGATCATGACCGGCTACGTGGGCGACTTCTTCGCCCTGGTGCCGAAGGCGGTCACCTTCGCCATCCTCGCCTCCCTGGTCGAGTGTCTGCTGATCCTGCCGATCCACTACTTCGACTTCGGCCCGCGCCCCCAGCAGACGGTCTCCCTGATGGAGGGGGACAACGCCCTCATGCGACTGGCCCGCCGCTTCACCGACTGGCTGCTCAGGCGCACCCTGCGCCACCGCCTGCTCTCGGTCTCCACGGTGCTGGGGTTGTTCCTGGCCTCGCTGGTCATCCTCGTGCTGTCGTTCACCGGCAAGGCGCCGCTGATCCGCATCCAGTTCTTTCCCGACGACTACAAGATCTACTATGTCGATATCGCCGGTCCCAGCAGCACGCCCATCGAGGAGGTGAATGAACGGGTGAAACGCATCGCACAGAGCGTGATGGAGGACGGCCCGGGCATGGTCAGCGCCGCCACCGGCTACGCCGGCTTCTATTTCAACGAGGACTACGAGCCGGTCTACGGCAACAACTACGGCTCGGTGATGGTGACCCTGCCGGCTTTGGAGGACCAGAGCTTCGACGATCCGCTGGCCCACCTGGAGCGCATGCGCGAGAAGCTGGCGCCGCTCTACGAGACCGACGGCTATCGCCTCTCCATTCATGCGCAGAAGGATGGTCCCCCCAGCGGCAAGGACATCAACGTGCGGGTGGTGGGCGCCAATGTGGAGTCGGTCTCGCGTCTGGCCCAGGCCCTGCTGAGCTACATGCGCGGGAATTCAGACATCGGTCCCCACCTGATCGACCTGAAAGACGACCGGGGCGAGCCGAAGCGGGTGTTTCGCTTCGTGGTGAACCAGCCGCGGGTGGCGGAGTACGGTCTCGACAACGGCCAGGTGGCGCTGCTCGCGGCCAGCGTGCTGGACGGCCGCTACGTGGGCAAGTACCGCCACGTGGACGAGGAGATCGATCTCAAACTGGCGATCGATCCCGCGGGCCTGGAGTCTCCGGAGCAGGCCCTCTACATCCCGCTGGTGGAGGATGCGGGACGACCGGTCTACCTGGCCGATCTGGTGGACGTGCGCACCTACAGCGAGACCGGCGAGATCAAGCGCTACCAGGGGCAGCGGGCGATCAGTCTCAAGGCCGACATCCGGGAGGGCGCGCCGACCTCGACACCGGCGGTGGTCAACGCGGTGCAAAGCTACTACGAGACCATCCGCGACGACTATCCCGGTGCCACCGTCACCTTCGGCGGCGAGCATGAGGACACCCAGCGCTCCTTCGAGTCGCTCGCCTACGCCTTCATCATCGCGGTGCTGGTGATGTACGTCATCCTGGCGACTCAGTTCCAGTCCTACTTACAGCCGTTGATCATCCTCTCCGCCATCGTCTTCGCCCTCATCGGCGTGGTCTTCGGCAAACTGGTCACCCAGTCGCTGTTCACCATCAACAGCTTTATCGCCGTGGTCGGTGTGGCCGGGGTGGTGGTCAACGACGCCCTGGTGCTGATCGACTTCATCAACAAGCGCTACCGGGGCGGCATGTCGCGGCGCGAGGCGATTCTGGAAGGGGTGCACGTGCGCCTGCGGCCGATCCTGTTGACCACGTTGACCACCACCCTGGGTCTGCTGCCGATGGCGATCGGCTTTCCCAGCTACTCGTTGATCTGGGGCACCATGGCCTCCACCTTCGTCACCGGTCTGGCCACCGCCACCACCCTGACCCTGTTCATCATCCCCGTGTTGTGGGATCTGCTGCAGGGCCTGCAGGAGCGGTTGCAGCGCAGACGTGAACGGTCGAGGATGGTTGAAGAGTAATCTTGTGGCGGTGCAAGGTTGGCCGCGTATCCCGCTTGGCGGACAAAAAAACACCCGCCGTGGCGGGTGTTCAAGTGAGGAGATCGAACGTAAAGAATACGATTAGGCCTTGAATCGACGCAGGCGACCGGCGCCGAGTGCGACCAGTCCCAGTCCCATCAGCGCCAGTGTGGTTGGCTCGGGTACGCTGTAGGTGTAGTTCACGTGGACGGTTCCGGACCAGGCATTGTTAAAGTTTTCATGCGAGCAGAAGTCGAAGGGGCCACAACGTCTCAGATCGGACTCGAGGATACGCACGACACGAAAATCGAGCGCATCGCTGCCGATGAAGTCCGCCAGGGTGAAGGTGCCGAGGTCGAAGCTGTCGTTGAACAGGCCGCTGGTCAGCGTGGTGGCGGAACAGCTCGATTTGTCATTACAGCTCGACCAGAGCACTTCGTTGTTGGCGGCCACCTCTTTGTTCGGGTCGAGCAGGCGAATGCGCTGTTTGCTGGCGGAGCGGCCTCTCGCCGATGCGGTCTTGTTATATCTGGGATCGACGGAGTTGACGCGCGAACCCAGTGACCAATCCGATTCGAACCAGATGTCCACATCCAGAAGGGTGCCCAGGCTGGCGTCAAAGCGATCCAGCGCGAGTTTCTGGCGCTGAGTATTGCTGGTGAAGATGGGCTTGTCATTCTGATCCAGGCCAGAGTTGCGGTCGTAAAGGCGATCGAGACTGGCAAAACTGAAAGAGGCCGAGTCGCCGGTGGTCAGGATACCGGCCTGTGCCGAGGCACCGAGGGTGCAGCTTGCGAGTATGCCGATGCCGAGTAAAAGTCGTTTGAAATTCCTCCATTGTTTCCATTTGACTTGGTCGAGTAAAAAGCAGGCAACGTGCCAAGAATTAAAATACGTTATAAAACAATAGGGTAGATGCCAGCTCCCGATGGTCTAGCGGACGCTGGCGAGTGACTGTAAAACTATTCAACAGTGTAGGGGTATTTGTGAAATAGATTGCGGAAACAAAAACTTACGGATGTGGTAATCCTTTAGTTCGGGATTTGTCCCGGGTCAACTACACACTAACCCTACCTTCTGTTGTTAAATCTTCCGAAAGTAGGGTTGTTTCTGACAGATATCGTCAATATCGGCATAATTCCGGTGCCTGACCGAATTGCAGAATCTGCTACCCTTGTCGCTTTTCGTTACTCTTGAATCGGACCCATGAAGCTACTCGCCATCGAAACCGCGACCGAAGCCTGCTCCGCCGCCCTGCTCATCGGCGATCGGATCGAATTGCGCTATGCCATCAAACCGCGCGGTCACAGTGAACTGATTCTATCGATGATGGACGAGCTGTTGGCGGAGGCGGAGCTGAAGCCGGCTCAGCTGGATGCCATGGCCTTCGGGCGCGGCCCCGGTTCATTCACCGGTGTGCGTATCGCTACCGGCATCGTGCAAGGGGCGGCCTTCGGCGCCGATCTGCCTGTGGTACCGGTCTCCACACTGGCCGCCCTGGCTCAGCGGGCCTATCGTCAGAAGGGCGAACCCAATCTGCTGCCGGCCTACGATGCGCGCATGGGTGAGCTCTACTGGGCCGCTTACCGTGTGGGTGAAGACGGTCTGGTGCGGCTGGTGATCGAGGAGGAGGTGGCGACGGCAGAATCGGTCAGGATGCCGTTGGACAGCGACTGGTATGGTGTGGGCTCCGGTTGGGGAGTTGCTGGCGAGGTGCTGGCAGAGCGTCTCGGCGATGACCTGTTGGGCTTTCAGGCGGAGATGTTCTGCAGCGCCCACGATGTGGCCCAGCTGGCGGCAGCGGCCTACGCACAGGGACTGGCGGTGCCTCCTGAACAGGCGCTGCCGGTCTATCTGCGCAATCAGGTGGCAAAGAAAACGGCAGGGTGAGCGGCAAGCGCATTTTTTAAAGTGTTGAGTGTTGAGTTTTTAGTTTTGAGTGGATGTATTCGCTTCGCTCACGGCGCTTTTATGTATGTCTCACCCTGTGCTCTTGTGGCGAAGAGACGAACATGAGCGCACAGGAACCGTATTGCGGTTCCGACAACTCAAAACTCAACACTAAAAACTCATAACTTATTTTACGATTGTTTCCATAACCCGAAGCCTGACTTCCCGTGGGCGGGCATGGCGGGTGATGCTGCAGCCCTACGAGGGGCGCTGCGACACCCGCGCGGTCGGTGCAGCCTGAGCCTGGCAGAGTGCGCGCAGTTGCGACTCCGGAATCGGCCGGCTCATGAGAAATCCCTGGGCGCTGCGAATACCGGCGTCCATCAGATGGCGTTTCTGCGCCTCTGTCTCGATACCCTCGGCGATGAGGTCGAGTCCGAGCTGATCGGTCAGCGTGATCAGCGAGGAGATGATGGCAATATCGTTGCGGCTCTCCGGCAGATCCTTGACGAAGAGCCGGTCGATCTTGATGATGTCGGCCGGTAACTGCTTGATGTATTTGAGCGAGGCATAGCCGGTGCCGAAGTCATCCACCGCCACCTTCACCCCCAGTTCGCGGATCTGCTGCAGTTTATTCAGACAGTCGTCGAAATCCTCGATGAAGGCGGTTTCCGTGATCTCCAGCAGGAGCCGCTCGGTTGGCATGTCGACCTGTCTTAGCATTTGGCTTATCGTGCTGACGAAGGCGGGATCTTTCAATTGTACGCTGGAAACATTGATCGAGACGTAGTCGAGCTCGATCCCGGCCTGTCGCCAGCGCAGGAAGTCTTCACAGGAGTGTTTCAGCACCCAGTTGCCCAAGGGTTCGATCAGGCCTGTCTGTTCCGCAATCGGAATGAATTCGTTCGGCAGCAGCAGTCCCTTGGATGGATGCTTCCAGCGGATCAAGGCCTCCGCCCCCAGGATCTGTCCGCTTATCAGGTCGAAGCAGGGTTGATAGTGGATCTCGAAGGCCTTCTGCGTGAGGGCATCTATCAGGTGCTGTTCGGTCTCCAGTTCTTCCATCAGGCTTAATTGCAGCGCTTTGTTGAAGAAGGCATAGCTGCCCGGTTTGTGATGTTTCGCCTGGTACATGGCGGCATCGGCGTTCTTCAGCAGGTCGAGGAAATTTTCGCCATCCTGCGGGAACAGCGCGATGCCTTTGCTGGCGCTGATGCGAACACGTCGATTGCCCAGAATGAAGGGGTCGAGAAACACCCGGTCGAGGCGTTCGATGATCGACGGCAACTGTTCATTCAACACATGTCCGTTGGAAGCGAAGAGGAAGACGAATTCATCACCGGCGAAGCGGCTCAGTATGTCACGTCGACTGGTGAACTGTTTGAGGCGAGCCGCCAGTTCCACCAGCAGTTCATCTCCGGCTGCGTGTCCCATGGAGTCGTTGATCATCTTGAAACGATCGATATCCATGATCATGATGGCCAGCTGGTGATGATTTTCACCGGCGCGCACCAGCGCCTTTTCCGTTTCCCGCTTGATCAGTGTGCGGTTTGGCAGACGCGTCAACGGATCATGGAACGCCTGGTATTCGAGACTCTGACGCAGTCGGATGTTGGACAGCGAGGTGGCGAGAATGTCACAGAACTGAGTCATGATGAAAAGTCGGTCCATGCCGCTGCCGATCAGCTCCCGCTGGTAGAGCGCTACGTAGGCGATCACGCTGTCCTTGATCATCGCCGGTAACAGTTGCAGCTCCGATTCCTCGACGAATCCCAGTTCGCCGAGCAACGGCAACACCCGTATGGCTTCGGCGACACTGCCTTTCCAGGGTGTGGTGGGGAGACGAATCTCTTCGACGGGATAGGATATGCTCTGTTCACTGTTGCGGTTGCCCTGGCGACAGACGCACTCGGTGTGTATCAGTTCGCCGGAACTCTCGATGTGGATAACGGCCATGCCTCTGGCCTTGGAGAACTGAGGCAGCGTGTCGAGAGTGACATGCAGTGCCTTGTGCAGAATCCCGGCATGCTGGAGTTTGTAGCTGAAGTCGATCAGCCCGGCCTGTTGATCGAAGCTGTTGCCAAGCTTCACGGTCATTTCGTTGAAGGCGTTACCGAGTTCTTCGAACTCGTCGTTGGAGTGGATCTCGACCCGGGTGTTGAAGGCCCCTTTGGCCAGACGCCGGGTGCCTTCCAGCAGGCGTTCGAGCGGTACCAGGTTGCGCCTTATGGCGAAGATACTCAGCAGGATCACCAGGGACAGTGTGATGACACCGACCTGGATGAAAATCTTTTGGTAATCGTAAGCCGAGGCCATCACCACCCGGCTCGGCAGCGCCACCGCCACAGTCCATTTCTGGATCTGGTAGTGAGGGGCGAGAAACAGGGACCAATAGGCGGTGAAGAACTGCCCGTCATCGTCTCCCTGGGACCAGACGAACTGTTGGGTGTTATGGATGGCGATACGGCCGACCAGGTCGGCCAGCCAGGGCATCTCATAGGGTTTGTTGCAATAGAGGGGAACGCCGGTTTCATGGAGTACGCAGATCAGCTCCCGGCGTTCCTGGAGCTGGGTTTTGTCGATCAGGTTTGCGATGTCGAGGCGGGCGCCGAGCAGACTGCCCGTCGGGTCCTTGCCGTTGATGGGGATGAACAGGAACAGATTGGGGGGCGGTCCGCTTTCCCTGCCGGCCAGAAGCAGCAACATGGCCTTGCCCGGGATACGTTGTTCATGCACCCGCCGGATCAAAGACCGGCCATCGACTTCCAGTTTTCCACTCAAGGTCGATATTTCGCCCTGATTGCCCAGCAGAAACAGGGCATCGAATGTCTTCGCCTCTGCGATGCCGTCGTCTGTGGTGAGTGACTTCAGCGTCGGGCGAAAGCCGGCATGTAGATTTTCCGCGATCAGCTCCAGCTGATCCTTTGTGTACTGCAGGCGCTGGAAGATGTCCATGCCGATCATTTTCGCTGAGAGGCGGATCTCTTCGCTGTTCTGCGTCACCAGCTGGCTTCTGATCTGATAAAGAGTGAGACCGGCGAGCAGCAGCAGAGGAATGATCGCGGCACTGATGAAGAGCAGGGCGATACGTCTGGAGACGCGGTTGGTGAGTATGTTCCGGGTCAGCGGCATGCTCAGTATTCCCTGCCGTATCCGTAATAGGTGCCGTTATTGGCGCGCACAATGTCGTCCCGGCTGGAAGCGGCGGTCAATGGCGGAGCCGAGGCGCCGTCTTCGCCCATGCTGTAGAGATCGAAATCGGAATTGATCGGTACCAGGCTGTGGTCTTTTCGTTGTTGCCCTTGTGCCTTATTTACAGCGCCTTCGATGCGCAGATATTGATAGGGATTGCCCCAGGGATCGAGTAATTCGATGCCCAGTTCCTCGAGTGTGTCGGGGTAGGAGCCCGTATCCAGCTTGTAGTTCTCGATGGTGAGCTCGATCTGTTTCATCTCATGAACCACCCGACCCACCTGAGTGGTCTCCACATAACCCTGGTAGGCGGGTATGGCGATGGCCGTTATGATGCTGAGAACGGCGGCGGCAAGCATCAGCTCCACGAGCGAGTAGCCATTAGCTTGACTATGACGCACGGTGAATCTCGTTTATAGGCGGATTGTCCATACAGGCGGTTGCATGCGGGCATACGGGCCGATGCTCCTATGAGCCGGTATGCTGGGTGTCTACTCAGGACAGGGCTGTCCGCGCGCCGATCCTAACTCTGCTATCGGCTGGAATTTTTGAATCTTTACATTTTCCTGAAATTCGTAGTCGGTAGGGAGTGTGCCTGGTCGCAGGCAAAGGAGTGACGTGGCCCTGGTCAGAATCCGATGCCGATGCCGACGCCACCCCAGGAGCGCCCCCCGGAGCCGACGCCGAGACCGAAGTTGACCCGCGGCGATGCCTGGCGCTCGCTCTGTTCCGGCCACAGCACCAGTTCGTCGGCTTGCAGGACGGGGAAGGTGTAGGTGGCTTCGCCGACCTGGCCCTCGCGTCTTTCCGCAAGCCTGCCGGTTGCCGTCACCTGTCTGCCCTTGCGATAGTCCACACTCTCCAGGTAGCCGGTCTTTTGGGCGATGAAACGGCCCGTGGGGGAGGCGGACACATCGGGCCGTCCGTTCGATTTCAACGGATAGGCGAGGATCTGCAGTTCGGTGGTCTCGGCCAGATTGCTGGTCTCCACGATCACGCCTCCCCACTGAATCGGCTTTTGGGTCGTTACCTCGGTCGAGGCGGCCTGGGTCGGGGTGATGGCGCGCTCTGCGTTTTCGGCGACCTTGGGTGAGGTGGCGCATCCGATCAGAAGCAGTGGCATCAGAGAGGCAGTCAGCGCAATCAGTCGTCGCATCGTGGATCACCAGTAGTAGGGATACCTACGCCAGTAGGGGTAGGGGTAGAAGAAGGGGTCGTAAAAGGGATCGTAGTAGTAGTGGGGTGGATAGTTCTTGACCTCGGGCCATAGGTGGTAGGCTTTCACGTCGACCACCGGGTAGGGATAGGGGTAGTTGCCCACCGGCTGTTCGACGACATTCTTGACGGTGCCGCTGACGGTCAAGAGGCGGTCCTTCGGATACTCCTCGGGTTCCAGGAAGCCCGGGATGCGCGCGATGAAGCGTCCGCGACTCTTGCTGTCCGCGATCGGTTTGCCGTCCGTGCTCAGTTCCCGCGAGAGGACCTCGATGAGGGTCTGCTCCGTCTCGTTTCGGACCGAGATGATGTTACCACCCCAGCGGACCTCGCTGCCGGCGAATTTCGCGTCACTCTGCTGTTGCACCTCTTCCACCCGCACATCGCCGGCGGGAGCGGTGCGAATCAGCTCGGGGATATTGGAGGCGCAACCGGCCAACATCAGCGCCAGCAGCGTTACGAGTGTATTGCAAAAGGTGTAGGGCTTGTTCATGTCGTCTGCCACCTGCTCCATGAGGATGCCCGCTCTTAGCAGAACGAACACTCCATTCGACCCGACAGTGCCCTATAAATTCCCCGTAGTGGGGAGCAGGCACGGCTACCGGATGATGCGCTCTTTTTGCGCCTCCTCCTGGAAATAATAGTCGTAATTCTTGTGCAGGTGATTGGTGAACGACCAGGCTTCGCTGTAGGAGAGACCGCTGTCCTTGGGCAGAATAACCTTGATGTAGAGATTGTTATCCTGTTTCTTCAGCGCCGTCAGTTTGCGGTCGAGATTCTTGCGCGAAATGCGTTGAAACGCGCTGTCGCCCGGCCCTTTGTAGTCGATTCGATAGTTGCCCCCGACCTTGGCGTAGCGCACCTCCACCAAGGTCTTGCCCTTGGGCGTGCGGGCCGGGCGCACCAGCTTGTCGTATTTGATCTTCAGATCGGAGAAATCGGTTTTCAGCTCGGTCAGCTCCTGGGAGGTGGCCTCGCTGTCGGCCAGGGCCGCGATCAGGGCCGCCTCCTGTTCGCTGAAGGAGCTACGCAGGGCCTCCAGGTCGGCCTGGGTCATCGCCTGCTGCTGCCGGGCCTGGTCGAGGTCGCCGCTCAGGCGTTCGACATTGCGGTCGGCCTGGGTCAGTTGGGAGGTCAGCTGTTCGCTCTCCCGGGTGAGGCGGGTGATCTGGCTGTTCAGTGCCTCCTGCTCGCGGTTGAGACTGGAGATCTGGGTGTTCAGTGTGTCCTTCTCGCGATTGAGACTGGTGATCTGATGGCGCTGGCTGGCGATCGCCGCCTCCTGCTGTTCGGCGTTCTCTTCCATGCGCATCATCTGCATGCGCAGCATGGAGAGCTCATACTCCCGGGCGATCAGCTTCTCCTCCAGGGTGGCGTTCTCCTCGCCGGTGGTGCGTGCCAGCTCCGCCGCCTGCTGTTCCGCCTCCATGGTGGCGCGCAACTGGCTCAGCAGCTCCATGTTGCGCAGCAGCAGGATCACCATGGCGAGCATGAAGATCATCACGATCACGGTCATGATGTCGGTGAAGGAGGGCCAGAAGCTGTCCTCCCCCTGACCGTCCCGCTGGTTGAGCCGCAGATCGATGAATCCGCCGTCCATCAATCGTCCTCGTGCAGGCGGAAGCCGGCCTTGAGGATATGCTTGATCTCGGCCATGTCCTCATGCATCGCTTCGCTCCGCTCCTGGTAGCTTTGCAGGGTCTCCTGTACCCGCTGCTCGACCGTCTCCAGGCCCTCCTGGGAGGTTTTCATCTGGCTCACCAGGCCCTGCAGCGAGCGCACCAGGCCGGTGAATTCGTACAGCGCGCTGTCGGTCTGCACCTGGAAACGGGGCAGCAGCTCGTTGACGGTGACCTGTTCCACGGCGCTGATCAGGTTGGTCTGTACATCACTCAGCTTGAGATTGAAGTAGCCGAAGAAGATGAAGCAGACGATGGCGGTAATGGTGGTGGATAGCGCGGTCGACATGCCGTGCACCACCATGCCCATGCCGCCCACGTTGACCGAGGTGGCGAGCAGGTCCGAGGCGCCGATGAGGGCGATGGAGAGGGAGACGATGGTGCCGAAGACGCCGGTCAGTATGAGGATGTTGTTGATGAACTTCGGCAGGCTGTTACGGGTGCTCTCGTTGGCCACCAGGGTGGAGGCCAGCGAGCCGTGGTTGATCGGGCAGTTGGCCTTGTAGAGCCCCTGCATGGTGCGGTAGCGGTTGGCGATGATGGCCTTCTTGTGGATCCGGTTCAGGGGATCCTGCTCGCCCTCGCGCAGATTGCGCAGGAAGCGGATCAGCGCATTCTCCTCCTGGGCGTAGTGGAGAAAGATGGTGATCATGCGTAGGATGCCGATGGCGAACAGGCCGACGATGGCACCGTTGATGATCAGTCCCGTGGGGGTCAGCTGATCTCGGAAGTAGACCTGGTTGATGAATTCGAATCGCCACACCATCAGAGCGGCGATGATGGCGGAGAGGACGATCATCCGGATCAGCACGTTGCGGCTGAAATTGCGGCGTAGCTGTATGCTTCCCAACGCTGTGCTCCTGGGGCGATAGACGGTATATAGCCAATTTAGAAACGGTATAAAACGCTGACAGTGTAACTCAGCCCAAATGAAACAAGAAAGCAACAGTGCACAACATCGCTCTGGCCTAGCCGAGATTTTCCAGGCCGCCCTGGCCCGGGTGGAGGGAGCGGCGGCGATCGCCGCCTGGCTGCGGGTGCATCCGCTCGAGGGGGAACGGCGATTGGTGGCCATCGGCAAGGCGGCCCAGTCGATGGCCGACGGCGCGGCTCGGGTGCTGGGTGATCTCATCGTTCAGGGGCTGATCATCAGCAAACAGGGCCATCTCGACCAGGCGGTCTGTGACCGGCGTGGTTGGGAGTGTATCGAGGCCGCCCATCCGGTACCCGACGCCAACAGCCTGTATGCGGGCGAGCGTCTGCTGGAATTTCTGGACGAGCCTGATGAGCGCCCCTTGCTGTTTCTCCTCTCCGGCGGCGCTTCCAGCCTGGTGGAGGCCCAGGTGGCCGGGGTCGATCTCGAGTTTATCGCCCGCTGCAATCGTTGGTTACTGGCCAGCGGGCTCGATATCGTGCAGATGAATCTGATCCGCAAGGGGCTCTCCCGCATCAAGGGGGGTGGTCTGCTGGCCCACCTGGCCGGGCGGGAGGTGCACGCCCTGGCCATTTCGGACGTGCCGGGTGACCGCCCCGCGGCCATCGGTTCCGGTCTGCTGGTGCCCGAGCCCGAACTGGCGCGGCAGCTTGCCGAGATGGCGCTGCCGGAGTGGCTGCGTGAGCGGCTGCAGGAGGGCCTGGAGCAGCGTCAGGCTCCGCCGCCGCATCCACCGGCCGTGCAGATCGTGGCCAATCTGGATCTGGCCCGGCAGGCCGCCGCCGCCCGGGCGCGCGAACTGGGTTTCAGGGTCCGTCTGCATGACGAGTTCCTCGAGGGGGATGCCGCCGAGGCGGGACGACGACTGGCCCGGGAGTTGCTGGATGGGCCACCCGGGGTCTCGATATGGGGTGGCGAGACCACTGTCGAGCTGCCGCCGCAGCCGGGACAGGGTGGGCGCAACCAGCACCTGGCCCTGGCCGCCGCCAGCGTGCTCGCCGGCAATCACCACTGCTACCTGCTGGCGGCGGGTACCGACGGTACGGATGGCCCCACCGATGATGCCGGCGCCCTGGTCGACGGTCAGACCCTGAGTCGGGGAGAGCTGGAGGGACAGGATGCCGCACGAGCCCTGGCCGCCGCCGACGCGGGTCGCTTCCTGGAAGCGAGCGGGGACCTGATCACCACCGGCCCGACCGGTACCAATGTGATGGACCTGGTGATCGGGCTGAAGATCTCATGACGCTGGAAGCTGAAGTGTCGGGAAGCCTCTATCCGGCCGCCCGGGCCTGCCTCCTGGAAGCGGACCTGGAGACCAAGCTGAGCCTGACGGATCGAACCGCGGCGGCCTGGCGGGCGGGCGCGCTGAGGCTCGAAGGCTGGAGCGGGGCCGATGCGATCACCGAGCCCGGCAGACCGGCACGGCCCGAGCTGGTCCATCCGCAGCGCCTGCCGCGACGCCGTCTCGGCAGCGAACAGGGTCGCCTGGCCCTGATCCACGCCATCGCCCATATCGAGTTCAACGCCATCAACCTGGCCTGGGATGCGGTACAGCGCTTCCCGGGGCTGCCGGATGGTTTCTACCGTGACTGGATCCAGGTGGCGCAGGAGGAGGCCCACCACTTTCGCCTGGTGCGTGAACGATTGCGCGCCGGCGGGGTCGATTACGGAGATTTTCCCGCTCACAACGGTCTCTGGGAAATGGCCCTGCGCACGGCATACGATCCGCTGGTGCGCATGGCCCTGGTGCCGCGCATGCTGGAGGCGCGGGGGCTCGACGTGACCCCCGGCATCATGCGTCGCTTCGAGGAGATCGGCGATCGGGAGACGGTGGCGGCCCTGCAGGTGATCCTGGACGAGGAGGTGGGGCACGTGCAGTTCGGCAGCCGCTGGTTCAACCATCTCTGCATGCAACGGGGACTGGAACCGGAAGCGACCTATTTCGAACTGCTGCAACGCTTCGTGGAAGGCGAGATCCGCTGTCCCCTGCACCGGCAGGCGCGCAGACAGGCGGGTTTCAGCGAAGCCGAACTGGAACGACTGGAGGCCCTGTGCGCTCAACACTGATTGCAAGATGCTTGCTGTTACTGTCCGCGGTGAGCTTTGGCCTGACGCCATGGCCGGCATTTAGCGCCGACGAAGAGGTCGAATTGCTGCTCTATCGTGTGCAATCCGCGAACGAGGAACCCGCTTTCAACCGACTTTTGGTGAGTCCGGATTTCCTCCGGCTGGACGGTGGAGGAGAGGATCGCGGTTATATCCTGTTCGATCGCCGGGAACAGATCATCTACAGCGTCAATCACGACGATCAGTCGATTCTGGTGATCGATCCGCCCGCGCTGCCGGCGGATTTCGACGCCAAGGCACCGGCGATCGCTCTGCAGCAGGTGACCCCGGCAGAGGCACCCGAGGTCGGCGGGATCAAACCTCAGCGTTGGCGGTTGCTGGTGGCGGATGCATCCTGCAGGGAGGCCTTCGTGCTGCCGGGGATGATGCCGCGTGCCGTGGCGGCCTATGGCGCGTATCTACGGGTGCTCTCGCGACAGCAGGCCCAGGCCCTCTCCGCCATTCCGGCCGAGTATCAGGACCCCTGCGACAATGCGCTGCACATCTTCGCCGCGGATGCGCTGCTGAAGAAGGGATTGCCCTTGGATATCTGGGGTGGCGGAGACTACCGGGAGTCGCTGATCGATTTCCGTGAGGCGTTCACCGTGCCCGAGAGTGCCTTCAGCCTACCTAGCAGCTATTCGCGCGTTCCGATGCGAAGCGGTTTCTGAGGGCAGGTATCCCCCTGCCGTTCGGAGCGCGTTCAAAGCAACCATGCCCGTTGCCGGTTCGTCTCAAGCAGTGTAAATCTCCCGCCGCAGTCCGACCTCGTCCAGACGCAGAATTTCAGCACCCTCTGGACGCCAGTCACCCAACACGTGCCGTGTGACCAGTCGGCCGTCGATGCGCAGATTATGATCGCCGGGTCGATGCGTGTGGCCATGGATCAGGCGTTGTGCATCGTGCTGCGTCAGGGTGTCGATGACGGTCTGCGAATTGACGTCCATGATCGCCTCCGCTTTGAGCGCATTGGCTTCACCGCTCATGGCCCGATATTCGCGGGCTTTCTGCCGTCGCGCCGATAGCGGCAGACTGAGAAACTGCTGCTGAAAAGCGGGCTCCCGGACCTGCCGTCGAAAGGCCAGGTAGTCGCTATCGTCTGTGCAGAGCAGGTCGCCGTGCATGAGCAGGGTGGGGATGCCGAACAGCATGCAGCGGGTCGGGTCGCTCAGCAGCTCGGCGCCGGTGGCGTGGCAGAATCGCTCGCCGAGCAGGAAGTCGCGGTTTCCGTGCATCACGCCAAGCCAGACTCCTGAGTCGGTAAGCCTGCGCAAGGCGTCGATGACTTGCGGAATCGGCGGCTGTTCGTCATCGTCGCCGATCCAGGCATCGAAGAGGTCACCCAGGATGTAGAGATGAGTGGCTTCAGTGGCCTGCTGCTGGAGGAAATCGAGAAACATCCGCACCGTCTCCGGCCGCTCGCCGGAGAGGTGAAGATCGGAGATGAAGAGATGTACGCCCGAGCCTGATGTCATGTCAACGATGTTCAGGGTAGGCGTGGCTGAGGGGACTAGTCTTCGCTGATTTCGGCCTTTTCGATGACGATGTCATCCACCGGCACGTCCTGGTGTCCGGCGCGCGTGGTGGTGTCGACCCCCTTGATCTGGTTGACCACTTCCATACCGCTGATCACCTTGCCGAAGACACAGTAGCCCCAGCCGTCCTGTCCCGGATGGTCGAGAAACTTGTTGTTGGACACGTTGATGAAGAACTGCGCGGTGGCGGAGTGGGGCTCCATGGTGCGCGCCATGGCGATGGTGCCGATTTCATTGGAGAGCTTGTTCTTGGCTTCGTTCTCGATCGGGTCTCGGGTCTGTTTCTGGATCATGCCCGGCATGAAGCCGCCGCCCTGGATCATGAAGTTGTCGATCACCCGATGAAAGATGGTGCCGTCGAAAAAGCCGTCCTTGACGTATTGCTTGAAGTTTTCACAGGTCTTGGGGGCGTTCTGCTCGTCCAGTTCGATGACGATGGGGCCCAGGTTCGTGGTCAATGTGATCATGAGGTTTCCTGTTGTTATGAATGATAGAGATTTTCAGCGGTTGCAGGGTCTTCACTCGACGACGTTGACGGATTCGATCACTACCGGCTGCTTCGGCACGTCGCGCATGTGGCCGACGATTCCCGTGGCTTGATCGGCAATGGCGTCGACTACCGACATGCCTTGCGTGACTTTGCCGAAGACGGCGTAGCCCCAACCGTCACGGCTGGGGTAATCGAGGAAATCGTTGTCCTTGTGATTGATGAAAAATTGAGCCGTGGCGGAATGCGGGGCTGAGGTGCGGGCCATGGCGATGGTGCCGCGTTTGTTCTTGAGACCGTTCTTGGCTTCGTTCTCGATCGGTTCATGGGCCTGTTTTTTCACCATATCAGGGGTGAAGCCGCCGCCCTGAATCATGAAATCCTTGATCACACGGTGGAAGATGGTCCCGTCGTAGAAGCCGTCACGTGCGTATTGTAGAAAGTTGTCCACGGACTTCGGTGCTTTGTCCCTGTCCAGTTCCAGGGTGATGTCGCCGAGGGATGTCTTCATTTTTACCTTTACCTTCTCCGCCCAGGCGTTACCGGTGCAGAGGCCGAACAGCAGCAGGGCAAACAGCACTTTTGTCACGTCTCTTTTCATGGTCTTCCCTCAATCGGATATGGCTGCACGAGAGGCCACATCATAGCCGTTAGGGAGGGGCATAAAAAGGGGGTATGGGCAATGCCTCTAGCGCTGCAGTACGGGAATTCGGGGTTCCGCGGAAAATCGCATCTGAAACCCTGCCATTCCGTCGGCAATGGCCCGGCTGAACGGGGATGGGCTGGGCAGTTTTGAAATGTCAGTTGTTTTTAGCGCCCTGTTCGATCCACTGCTCGATCTTCTGGATCTCGTTCTGGGTCAGCGCCTCTTTACCGTGCGGCATGCGGATCGTGGGATCGACCTTGCCCGCCACCAGTCGATAGAGCGAGCTTGAGAGCGGATCCTGTGCCACCACCACCGGGCCGAACTTGGTGCCTTTCATGATGCTGTCATAACTCTCTGTAACAAAGCCACTTGCATTGGCGCCGTCTCCACCCTTGACGTGACATTCGGCGCAATATTTGTCAAGCAACGGCTTGACATCGTTCTTGAAGCTGACCGCAGTCGGTCCGTTGCTGCAACCGACCAGCAGTGAGGTCGAGAGTGCCGAAGCCAAGATTGCTGTTCTCTTGATGAACATGAATGTGCTCCTTTGATTTGTCATTATTTCCTGAGGGCCCGCTCGCAGAGCTGCTGCTCCAAGCATAGACCCTTTACATCACATCAAGGTGGCGGTGAGTGGTGTCTGTGATCGTCACCTCCGTTGCGGGGTGACAGCAAATCCTCAATCGATGTCAGTCTGTTGTGAACTGGATCTATTTCAAGGTCATGATCCACTCGATGACCTGCCTGATTTTTTCCGGTGCAGCCTGGTTCGGGGGCATGGCGATCGTGCCCCAGATCAGCGGTTCACCGGGGGTGCTGCCTGCTTTTACCTTGCTGGTCAGACGCTCGATTTCGGACGGATCACCCGCATATTTGGCGGCAATATCCTTGAATGCCGGGCCGACCAGCTTGGCGTCGGTCTTGTGACAGCCAAGGCAACCCGATTGCATGGCCAGCATCTGATTGGCTTGGACTGAGCCGCTGATCAGGGCGAGCAGCAGCAGGGCGAAAACGAGTAGCTTATCCATCTTACAGACTCCGCCGATCTGGCCTGCCGGTGGTCCGGCTAGGCCTCTGAGTGTGAACGAAAGCCAGGTTGGCGATAGCCGTGCGGTCGGCTCGGCCAATCGGTTATCCAGGTTATCGGGTGTGGGCAGCGATTCTTTAGCGATTTTGGGATTTTTGATTTTATTCAAGTGTTATGACCGGTTGCCGATAAAACGTTTGTCGGCAACAGTTTATAAGCTTGAATCGGGTTGCAAGAATGAACAAGTACATCTCAGTACAGTGGAAGATTCTCACTCCAATGGCATTGATTTTCGTCCTCATCATGACGGTAGTGACCATCTATTCAGCAGAGCAGCAGAAAGATCGTCTGTTGAGACTGAGCGAACACCAGATCTTTGATGTGCTGCACGGCTATCTCGACAGCATGAACGCCATGATGTTTACCGGCACCATGAGCAACAGGGAGATGTTGAAGCAGAAGATCGAGAAACGCGACGGCGTGGTCGAGGTGCGCATGCTGCGCGGCGAGGCGGTGAACAAGATGTTCGGTCCCGGCTTCGATCACGAAAAACCGCTGGACGACCTGGACCGGCGGGCACTGAATGGCGAACAGATCGTGAAGGTGGAGCGGGTCGATGGCAAACGGATGGTTACGGTAATCGAACCCTTCGCCGCGGTCTCTGATCGTAACGGCACCAATTGTCTGACCTGTCATGCGCTACCGGAAGGCACCATCCTGGGCGCCGGGCGCCTGACCTTTTCCATGGAAGAGCGGGACAAGGCGATCCACCAGGAGCTGCTGATCAGCGGCGTGATCAATTTCGTGGTTCTGCTGCTGGGGCTCTTCATCATCAACTTCATCATGCGCAAGGTGGTGATCAAGCCGCTCAAAGGGCTGAAGGAGACGATGAATCAAATCGGTAGCGATTCCGATCTGCGGCCACGAGTCGCACTCGGCGCCAACGACGAGTTTCGCCAGGTCGGCCTGGCGGTCAATCAGATGCTGGATAGGTTCCAGCCGACCATCAAGGATCTGGCGAAGACCATGGACGGATTGGCCAATTCGGCCAAGCAGCTGGCGGATGTGACCAAGAAGACCCAGGACGGTGTTGCGGAGCAGGAGCGCGAGACCGGACAGTTGACGGTGGCCATCGGCGAGCTCTCCGTAGCCGCGGAAGAGGTGGCGCGAAACGCCTCCAATGCCGAGCAGGCGGCCATTGAGGCGCGCTCGAACGCGGACGCGGGCAGCAGTGTCGTGGCCGATGTCGCCAACTCCATCACCCGGCTGGCATCGCGGGTCGATGACGCGGCGGTGGTGGTGCGCCAGCTGGCCGAGGGCACGCAGGACATCGGTCAGGTCTCCGAGACGATCACGGCGATTGCTGAGCAGACCAATCTGCTGGCGCTCAACGCCGCCATCGAGGCGGCGCGGGCCGGTGAGCAGGGGCGGGGATTTGCCGTGGTGGCGGATGAGGTGCGTAACCTGGCGCAGCGTACCCAGGAGGCGACGCAGCAGATCCAGGAGATCATCGAGCAACTGGTCAATGCCTCGGATCAGGCGGTGAAGGTTATGGATACCAGCAAGAAAGAGGCCGATCAGAGCGTCAGCGACTCGAGCCGTGCCGGCCAGGCCCTGACCGACATCGCCAACGCGGTGGAATCGATCAGTGAAATGAACTCGGTGATCGCCACGGCGGCTTCCGAGCAGACCTCGGTGGTCAGCGAAATCAACAAGAACATCATCGCCATCAACGAGGTTTCCCACCAGACCGCGAACGGCACCAACGAAACACTTCGCGAAAGCGAGGAAGTGGCCAAGATCTCGGCCGACCTCGACCGTATGGTCAATCAGTTCAAGGTATAGCGGGCAACAGCGACAAACATTCGAGGATCGGTAGCACCGCGGACAAGCGCCGACTTTCGGTGCAGGTAAGGGTGGGGCCCTGCTCCACCAACTCAACACGGATAAGCAGTGTTTCGGTGGGGCAGGGCCCCACCCTACACTGGCGAAAGATTACACCTCTCTTCCGCGCAGAAACTCCCGTCGGGTGAGCCCCGGCTGGTCACCCGCAGCCGGACAGTCGCTGTCCGCATGGCTCTCTGCCAGGGCAAACCCGTTCAGCTCCACTTCGGGCGTCTCCTCGCCACGCAGGATACGTCCCAACAGCTCCTCGTCGTGGGGATCTGTGTCGGGATGCTCGACCTCCACCATCAGGGTCTGCATGAAGCTCTCGGCGGCGGCCACCGCATGCTCCTGGTTCATGAACTCGTTCATGGGCGAGTAGAGGGAGTGGGTCTGGCAGATCCCGATGTCGTCGATCTCGTTGACCATGAAGCGGAACGCGTTGGCGGGAAGGCGGTGGTGCTGCTTGTCTCCGAGCTTCAGCGCACTCCAGTCCTCCCCTTCGGCGGGCAGCAGCATCAGGCTCATCATCCAGGGGGTGATGACGACGCCGAGGGTGCGCCCCTCGTAGGATTGAAAGCCGATGGTCTGCACCTGCAGCGCCGGGTTGAGCAGGGGAATGCCCTGCATCGTCTCCTGTTCGATGCGCCGGAAGACGGCTTCGATCTTGTGGCTCAGTGCTTTCAGGTCGGTCATGTCGGCTCCCGTTGTGTGTCAGGTGGGCAATCTGTTTCTGGCATGTTGTGAAAGGCATTTACCCGCACATGAACAGCCACATGCGCAAGAGTCGATTCCTGTGTAGGGTGCGGCAAGCCGCACCCTACGCTTCGTGAGCAGACTGGGTGGGGCAGGGCCCCCACCCGACATATCAATCAAACTCTGCCATTCGTTCGCGGCGAAGAACGACTTTTACGTACAGCCCTTACGCGGACTCGGATTGGTCCAGGCCGGGAAAATAGCGCGCCACGTCGATCTTGTCCTCACCGCTCATGATGGCGCTGAGCCCGTCCAGAGCCTGGTCGATGTGGCGGGCATCCTGCTCGCTGATCACTTCGCGGGCGGAGCCGAGAAAGGTCAGCAGCCAGGTGCCGGCCGGCTGCGGGCCGGTCAGCATCAGGTTGATCTGTTCCTCGCCGTTGCGGGTGCGGCAGCGGGCGACGAAATCCCCCGCTTCGAGCACCAGGGCCGGGATGCCTACGCACATGCGCTTTGCCTCCTGTCGGATTGCTGAACGTTCAACGCAATCCCGCTGCCAGTTCGTACTCGGCCTCCCGCTTCCAGTGGCCGTTGCCGGCCCGGTCTCGGGGTTGGAGTTGCACGCCCAGGGAGGCCAGCTCGTCCACCAGCATGCGCACCATGCCCTCCAGGCCCGCTTCCGCCTCGGGGGTGAGTCCGAGGCGGTTCTCCAGCGAGTGGGGCACCATGCCGACGATGGTGACCTGCTCCGGCGTCTCTCCCTTGAGGGCGAGCAGGGCCAGCAGGTCGGAGACGCCGAGCTGGTGGTTGGAGAGCTTGGTCTGGAAGAAGGCCGGGATTTCCTCATTGGCGATACGCACCAGGGTGCCGTAGGGGGCGCCGGTGTTGACCGCGTCGGCGATGATCAGGCTCCTGGCCCCGCGCATGGGCTCGAACAGCTCCATACCGGTGGTGCCGCCGTCGACCAGCTTCACGCCCTCGGGGATGTGGTAGCGCTGCTCCAGCTCCTCCACGGCGCGTACGCCGACGCCCTCATCCTGCATCAGTACGTTGCCCATGCCGATGACCAGAATCCTGCCGTCTTTGCCGTTGCTCATGCTCACAGCGCCTTGACCCGCACGATCTCCTGCTGCTCGGTGTCGACCATATGGATGGCGCAGGCGATACAGGGGTCGAAGGAGTGGACGGTGCGCAGCACCTCCAGCGGCTTCTCCGGATCGGCCACCGGGTTATCCATCAGTGAGGACTCGTAGGGTCCGATCTGATCGTCGGCGTCGCGTGGACCGGCGTTCCAGGTGCTGGGCACCACCGCCTGGTAGTTCTTGATCTTGCCGTCCTCGATCACCACCCAGTGCGACAGGGTGCCGCGCGGGGCCTGATGGAAGCCGACGCCCTTGATCCCGCCCTTGGGGAAGACCGGGGCGTTGAAGGTGTCCATGTCGCCGGTGCCCACGTTGTCGACCAGCTTCTGCCACTGATCCTTGAGGGTGTCGATCATCACCGCGCAGCGCACCGCGCGGGCGGCGTGGCGGCCGATGGTGGAGTTGACCGCCGACAGCGGGATGTCCGGATTCCGAGCCACTGTCTTGAGGGTGTCCATGGCCTGGTTGAGATATTTCGTATAACCCTCATGGCCGCTGGCCACGCCCACCAGTACGTCGGCCAGGGGGCCCACCTCGGCACGCTTGCCGTAGAAGGTGGGTGACTTGACCCAGGAGTACTTGCCTTCATCCTGGAAGTCGGTGTACTCGGGTTCGGTCTCGCCCTCCCAGGGATGGAGCGCGTCGCCGCCGGTGTACCAGGAGTGCTTGGAGCTCTCCGCTACGCCGTCGCGGAAGTAGGGGTCGCCGAAGGTGGTGATCGGTTTCAGGCTGTTGATGTCTCCGTCCGCGATATAGCCGCCGGGCAGGTCGAAGACGGTGCCCTTCGGGTCCTGCGGACAGTCGGGCACGGTCAGGTAGTTGGTGACGCCGCCGCCGATGCCGGCCCAGTCGAGATAGAAGGCGCCCACTGCCGGCACGTCGACCAGGTAGGTCGATTTGACGAAGGGCTCCAGCTTGTCGATGAAGCCCTTGATCAGCATCAGCCGTTCCAGGTTCAGCACCGAAGGGGCGTCGAAGCCGATGGAGTTGCTCACTCCGCCGACCGCCACGTTCTGGATATGCGGGCTCTTGCCGCCGAGGATGGCGACGATCTTGTTGGCGTAGTTCTGCACGTCCAGCGCCTGCAGGTAGTGGGCCACTGCCAGCAGGTTGACCTCCGGCGGCAGCTTCATCGCCGGGTGACCCCAGTAGCCGCTGGCGAAGGGACCGAGCTGGCCGCTGCCGACGAAGGTCTTCAGCCGCTCCTGTACCGCCTTCATCTCGTGTGGACCGTTGAGCGGCCAGTCCGACAGGCTCTCCGCCAGCTTGGCGGTGGCCACCGGATCGGCGTCCAGGGCCGAGACCACATCCACCCAGTCCACCGCCGAGAGGTGATAGAAGTGGACGATGTGGTCCTGGATCGCATGCGCCGTCTGGATGATGTTGCGGATCAGCTGGGCATTGACCGGGATCTCCAGGTCGAGGGCGTTCTCCACCGCGCGTACCGAGGTGATGGCATGCACCGTGGTGCAGACGCCGCAGAAGCGCTGGGTGTAGGTCCAGGCCTCGCGCGGGTCGCGGCCGACCAGGATCTTTTCGATGCCGCGCCACATCTGACCGGACGACCAGGCCTTGCTCACCTTGCCGTCATCCACCTCCACATCGATACGCAGATGGCCTTCGATGCGGGTTATCGGGTCAACAGTAATTCTTGTCGTCACAATGCAATCTCCTCAAAGGTCACGCGTGTTTCGCGTCGTGTAGCACGGGGAATTTCTTCACTACGAACAGGAAAGCCATGATCTCCAGGGCCACCATACCGGCGGTGACCATGATCTCCGGCACAGAGGGGAAGTAGCTGTAGCCGGGGCCCGGGTTGTAGGTGATGAGAAAAGCGTTGAAGCGGTAGAGCGATCCGGCGAACAGCATGGAGACCGAGGCCCACAGCAGCATCGGACCGTGACCGCGGAACCTGACCGAACTCAACACCACCAGCGGAAACACGAACAGGGCCGTCTCGAGCAGGAACATCAGGCTGCCCAGATCGCCGGCGAAGATCAGCCCCAGTTTGCCGCGCAGGATGATCTCGCCGAAACGGACCACTAGGTAAACGGCGATCAGACCCATGATGCCCTTGCCCAGGCCGGCCAGCAGCGGCGTTTCGGAGGGACGCTGGAAGCCGACGCTGCTGAAGGAGGCCTCGAACACCACCACCGCGAAGCCCATGGTCAGGGCGGTGAGAATGGCCAGCAGTGGCTGCAGATGGAGCGATTGCCAGAGAGGATGCACTTTCCAGCCCATCGCGATCAGCATGGAACCGAGGGAGGATTGGTGCATGGTCGGCAGCAGCACGCCGAGGGCGATGAAAAAGAACAGCACCTTGTTCAGGGCCTTCACAGTTCCCTTGGCGCCGATCTTCTCCAGCAGGGTGGGGGCGAACTCGATGAACAGTACCAGGATATAGGTGGCGACACAGAGGCCGACCTCCAGCATCACTGAATTGAAGTTCATGTGCCAGGGGGTGAAGATGTTGTAGAACTGCCACCAGCGGCCCATGTCGATCATGGCGCCGACACCGCCCAGGCCGTAGCCGAGCAGGCTGGCCAGCAGGGCTGGGCGCATCAGCGGATGGTACCTGCCCTTGTTCATGATGTAGACGGTGATGGCCAGGGCGTAGCCGCCGCAGGCCAGGGCGGTGCCCACCACCACGTCGTAGACCACCCACACGCCCCAGGCGTAGCCGCCGTTGATGTTAGTCACCGGTCCCATGCCGTGGAGAAAGCGCTGGACCAGGTAGTAGGTGCCGATCAGGGCCACCACGCCGAGGGTGAGGAAGGGCAGGGTGACGAGCGGCCGCTGCAGAGGTTGATGAGCGCTCATGAGTCGTCTCCTTCGTCGTCATCTTTGTTGCGACGCACCACATAGGTCAGGCCGGCCAGCGCCACCGCCGGCAGAGCCATGTAGCTGTAGAGGGTGTGCTGCACCGTCTCCGAAATGGAAGCGTAGGAGCGTTCACCCAGCGGCGGCATGCCCAGCTTGTCGAAGGGGATGGAGGAGATGTGCATGACATTGGTGCCGCCTGCTTCTTTCTCACCCCAGATGTGGTGCTGGTACTCGGGCACCGCCTTCTCGTGGTGGCTGTCGGGATTGCGCACGTCGCCGCGCGGGTAGTTGTAGATTTCGCCGGGCTTCAGCGCCATGCGGCGCTGGGCCTCTTCCAGCAGCGCCGTGCGCGAGCCGAACAGGGTGGCGCCGGTGGGGCAGACCTCGGCGCAACCGGTCATCTGGCCGTTGTCGATACGTTCCACCCCGGCCTGGTTGCACATCTGGCACTTGTGGATCTGGCCGAAGGGGTTGTCATAGTCGAACTGGGGCACGTTGTAGGGGCAGCCCACCATGCAGGTGCGGCAGCCGATACAGGCGTCCGGGTGGTGGGTGACGATACCGGTCTTCGGATTGCGCCGCATGGCGGTCACCGGGCAGACCGAGACGCAGCCCGGATCCACGCAATGCATGCAGCTGCGCTTCTCGAAGGCGTAGCCGTCTTTCTCCCGGTCCTTCATGTCGCCCTTGCCGTCGCTGTAGACCTTGATGACGTTGAGGGTCTGGGGAGATAGGCTGTAGGCCGAATCCCACTGGATCTCCTCGCCCAGCGGCACCGGCGGCATGTCGTTGACCTCCTTGCACTTGCTGACGCAGGCCTTGCAGCCGATGCAGAGGGTTGAGTCGTAGAGCATGCCGACGGCCTCTGCCGCCGGCTCCAGGTTGCCCCGTGCCTCGGCGGTGCCGGCACCCAGCAGGGCCGCGCCACCACCGAGGGAGGCCTTGAGAAAATCTCTGCGTTTCATGCTGTCCCCCTCACTCCCCGTCGTTCTCTTTGCCGTCGAGCTTCTTCGCCGCCATGGCAGTGGCGCCCACCGCCAGGCCGACCGCGGCGCCGGCGATGGCCGCCGCGCCGGGAGAGATCGACACGTTGCCCTCGCGATCGGTGATGGAGGGGAACATGTTGGGTGGGGTGTGGGTCTTCACATCGGCCAGACTGAACAGGGGCTTGCTGAAACCGACGCCGCCCTCGGAGCAGCCGAAGCAGGGGTGGCCGACACCGATGGGCCAGACACCGCCGCCCACGTTGTTGAACTCCAGGCTGGGGCAGTTGTTGTAGGTCTCGGGACCCTTGCAGCCGAGCTTGTAAAGACACCAGCCCTTGCGGTGGCCCTCGTCACCGAACTCCTTGGCGAAGCGGCCGGCGTCGAAATGGGGGCGGCGGTAACAGTTCTCGTGGATGAGGCGGCCATAGGCCCACTTTGGGCGACCCTTCTCGTCGATCGGCGGCAGCTTGCCGTAGGTGACGAAATAGAGCACGGTACCGATGAAGTTGGCCGGATTGGGCGGACAGCCGGGGATGGTCACCACCGTCTTGCCGGCCAGCAGTTGGGGCGCGCCCACCGCGCCGGTGGGATTGGGGGAGGCGGACTGCACGCCGCCCCAGCTGGCGCATGAGCCGAAGGCGACGATGGCGGCGGCGTGCTCCGCCGCTTCGCGCGTGATGTCGACCATGGTCTCGCCGCCGATCTTGCAGAAGATGCCGTCGTTGGCCAGCGGGATGGCCCCTTCCACCACCAGCAGGTATTTGCCTTTGTTCTCTTCCATCACCTTCTTTTTAATGCTCTCCACCTGATGACCGGCGCCGGTATCGAGGGTCTGGTGGTAGTCGAGGGAGATGAGATCGAGGATCAGGTGTTCGAGAGAGGGTTGCTCCGAACGCAGCAGGGACTCGCTGGGGCCGGTGCACTCCTGGCCATGGAGCCAGATCACCGGTGGACGGCGCTTGGGATCGGCCACCGCCTCGGCCATGGCCATGGCGGCGCCGGAGGGTAGCCCGAGCGAGGCCGCCACACCGCTGCAGAACTTGAGGAAGGTTCGGCGGGAGACCCCCAGGCGTTTCTCCACTGCTGTAAAATCGAATGCTTTCTCTGCCATCTGTCAATCTCCGGGTATCAATGGGCGGTGCCGGGTCCAAACAATCGTGGACAAAATCTCTAGAAAACCGCAATTTTTGTGCCGGTATTTTTTTATTTATTTGAAACAGACGGTTATCGAAAAACGATGGTCAGAAATTACATTACATTCTGTAAGGTAACTTTCCGATAAATAACCTTACTGGTAATAAGGTTTGCACCGAGACCGGTGGGGCCCTGCCCCACCAAATTGAAGCCAAAAGACTTTTCGTATTGGCTATGAAAGTGGAAAAACCGTTCAAGATAGGTCATTTACGGTCATCAATCGCTTTGTGGCGCGTGAATGATTTAGATAAGATGCGCGGCATTCTAACCATGCAGGGATGACCCTCGACCATGCTCAAGCTCTACAATGACCTGACCCGCCAGAAAGAGACCTTTCAACCCCTGGAAGCAGGGCGAGTACGCATGTATGTCTGTGGCATGACGGTGTATGACCTCTGCCATCTGGGGCATGCCCGGGTGATGGTGGTGTTCGATGTGGTCTATCGCTATCTCAAGGCCTGCGGATTTGACGTCACCTACATCCGCAACATCACCGACATCGACGACAAGATCATCAACCGGGCCAATGAGCGGGGGCTGCCCTTTACCGAACTGACCGCCGAGTTCATCCAGGCCATGCACGAAGACGCCGATGCCCTGGGTGTGCTGCGCCCCGACAGCGAGCCCAAGGCGACCGAGCACATGGAGGAGATCCTGGCCATGATCGCCAAGTTGATCGAAAGGGGGCACGCCTACGCGGTGGACAACGGCGACGTCTACTACGACGTGCGCAGCTTTCCCGACTACGGCAAGCTCTCCGGCAAGTCGATCGAGGATCTGCAGTCGGGCGCCCGCGTCGAAGTGGGCGAGATCAAGCGCGACCCCCTCGACTTCGCTCTCTGGAAAGCCGCCAAGCCTGAAGAGCCGGCCTGGGACTCCCCCTGGGGCCGCGGCCGTCCCGGCTGGCATATCGAGTGCTCCGCCATGTCGACCAAGGCGCTGGGCGACACCTTCGATATCCACGGCGGCGGCGCCGACCTGACCTTTCCCCACCACGAGAACGAGATCGCCCAGTCGGAAGGGGCCACCGGCCATCCCTTCGTCAAGTACTGGATGCACAACGGTTTCGTGCGCATCAACGACGAGAAGATGTCCAAATCCCTGGGCAACTTCTTCACCGTGCGCGAGATCCTCGAGCGCTATCGGGCGGAGGAGGTGCGTTACTTCATCCTCACCAGCCAGTACCGCTCACCGCTCAACTACGACACCGAACACCTGGACAATGCCCGCGCCGCGCTGACCCGCTTCTATACCGCGCTGCGCGGACTTCCGGTGGCCGACGCGGCCGGCGGCGAAACTTTCGAGAGCCGCTTCCGCGAGTCGATGGACGACGACTTCAACACCCCCGAGGCCCTGGCGGTGCTGTTCGATCTGACCCGCGAGATCAACCGGCTCAAGGAGACCGACACGGAGGCCGCCGCGGGCCTGGGCGGTGTGCTGCGGGAACTGGGCGAAATCCTCGGAATCCTGCAGGACGACCCAGAAAGATGGTTCAAAGGGAGTATCACTTTCCAACCAGAAACCGGGCATTTAACGTTAGAGGGCCACGTTCCTGAAGTTTCGTTCGCTCTTTCAGACGACGTGATCGACGGTTTGATCACACAGAGAGAAGTAGCTCGTAAATCAAAAAACTGGTCCGAAGCCGACCGCATCCGCGACGAACTGCAGGCCGCCGGCATCATCCTCGAGGACGGTCCCCAGGGCACCACCTGGCGGCGGGGATAAAGTATTCGGTGGGGCAGGGCCCCACCCTACGGCTCGAAGTGTAGGGTGGGGCCCTGCCCCACCAAAGACTTTCGTATCAAGACCAAGACATCGCCAAGGAGGGTGATATGTCCAACTACCGCAGGGCCCGCATGCCGGGCGGCATCTACTTTTTCACCGTCGTCACGCACCACAGGAAACCGCTCTTTGCCAGCAAGCATGCGCGATCCTGTCTGCGTCACGCCATGGCGGAGGTGAAGGCGAGACACCCCTTCGAGGTGGAGGCAATCTGTCTATTGCCGGATCATCTCCACACGATATGGCAACTGCCCGCGGGCGACCGCGACTATTCCCAACGCTGGAATGAGATCAAAGGAATCTGCGCGAAATTGTTCCGGGACGATACCGGCATTAAGGACAGACTCTCATTGTCTCGACAATCGAAAGGTGAGACGAACTTCTGGCAACGCCGTTTCTGGGAGCATCTGATTCAGAACGCCGATGATTACAGGAACCACCTGGACTACCTGTATTTCAATCCGGTCAAGCATGGCTGTGTCGGTGCCGTGGTGGATTGGCCATGGTCGAGTTTTCACCGCCATGTTCGGGAGGGGGTCTATCCGGCGGATTGGGGTGGCTCAGTGCCGGGACGGATGAATCTCGCAACCGTCGGCGAGTGATTTTGTGGGGCAGGGTCCCACCCTACGGTAACCGGGTAGGGCAGGGGCCCTGCCCCACCGTCTGTCAGGTGAGCTTCGACCGATACACTCAATCGTCCTTGCCGTACGGAAAGCGGGTATGCCCGTAGCGGATGGCCAGAATGGTCAGCGCCAGTACCAGCGCCGCGCCGGAGGCGGCCAGCATGCGCCAGTTGTCCATCGCCTTCATGTCGAGGATGAGATATCGGGCCAGGGCAACGATGGCAATATAGAGCGGGATGCGCACCGGGAGTTTGCCGGAATCCAGGTAGACCTTCACCATGGTGAAGACCTCCAGGTAGATGAACAGCAGCAACAGGTCGGCCAGGGTAACCGTCTGAGCCCTCACCATGACCATGATCTCGGCGCCGGTGGCGACCAGGGTGGCGATGGCGATCACCACCAGTCCAAGGTCTTCGACCCACTCCAGCAGTTGTCTTGCCTGTTGTTTGCCCATGTTTGCTCTTCCTGCGGAAATCACTCGTTCGAAGCCGCGCTGGTCACGGGTGACATTGGCCAATGATCGGTGCGGCTTGCCGCTCCGAAAAATCTACTTTGTCGCGCTGTGCAGCTCAGCCGCCTGCAGGGTGTTCTCCAGCAGGGTGACGATGGTCATGGGCCCGACGCCTCCCGGCACCGGCGTGATCCAGCTGGCCCGCTCCTTGGCGCTTTCAAAATGCACGTCGCCCACCAGTTTGCCCGCGTCGTTGCGGTTCATGCCCACATCGATGACGATGGCGCCCTCTTTGATCCAGTCTCCCGGCACATACTCACCGCGGCCGATGGCAACCACCAGCACATCGGCATTGCGCGCCTTCTCCGCCAGGTCCTTGGTGCGGCTGTGGCAGACGGTGATGGTGCAGCGGGCCGCCAGCAGCTCCAGGGCCATGGGGCGACCGACGATGTTGGACTGGCCGATGATCACGGCGTCGAGTCCTTCCAGCTTCTGGCCGGTGTGCTCCAGCAGGGTCATCACCCCTTTCGGTGTGCAGGAGCGCAGCAGCGGCATGCGCAGGGCCAGGCGTCCGACGTTGTAGGGGTGGAAGCCGTCCACGTCCTTGGTCGGCAGGATACGCTCGATGACCGATTCCTCGTCGATCTGTTCCGGCAGGGGTAGCTGCACCAGGATGCCGTCGATCGTCTCGTCGGCGTTGAGCAGGTCGATCAGGGCCAGCAGCTCGTCCTGGGTGGTGGTGGTGGGAAGATCGTGGGAGACGGAGTGGAAGCCCACCTCCTCGCAGGATTTGCGCTTATTGCGCACGTAAACCTGGGAGGCCGGGTTCTCCCCCACCAATACCACCGCCAATCCGGGTCGGCGCAGACCGGTTGCGACCCGCTCGTCGACACGGGATTTGATCTGCTGCCTGAGGTCGGCCGCAATGGCCTTTCCGTCCAAAATCTTCGCACTCATGGGGTAGTCCGGGGTCTATGAAAAATGAAGGGCGCATGATACCGGAACGGGTCGGATGTGTCAGTCCGCAGAGCCTGCTACCATTGACCTTGGGGGGTATGGACAGTATGATTCCGCCCTTCGCGCAACCGGGTGACGTGACTTCGTTTCCGGGTTGGTTATCGGGGTATAGCGCAGTCTGGTAGCGCGCCTGCTTTGGGAGCAGGATGTCGGGAGTTCGAATCTCTCTACCCCGACCAATTTATCTGCGCCCGTAGCTCATCTGGATAGAGCATCGGCCTTTGAGCGCACACCCTGGGTGTGCAGAGAAGGAGCCTTTATGAGGAACAGGAACTCATAAAGTGGATCGCACTGTATCGGGGAAACCTTAACAGGTCACGCTGATGGCAATCCCGAGGAAACCTTTGGTTGATCCGACCAATGGCGAGCGGCTATGATGCGCGGCCCCGGCCGACATCGGCGACCGCGGACCGAGGGGATCCGTAGAGACTATACGTGCGACACCTGAGACGGTGAAGAGATAGTCCAGACCCCAAACTCCCGATCCTCGGGAGGCGTCGAAAGGCGTAGCGGGTAAGCTAAGCCGAGGGTAGCAGGTTCGAGTCCTGCCGGGCGTGCCAAGTTCGCGGGACGGTTCTCAGAGGGAAGAGCCGGATCAGGACGATAAAAAAGGTTAATGGTGGACGTAGCTCAGTTGGTAGAGCTCCGGATTGTGGTTCCGGCGGTCGTGGGTTCGAGACCCATCGTCCACCCCAAGTTCTAGACCGGGCCATTAGCTCAGCTGGTAGAGCAGTGGACTCTTAATCCATTGGTCGTAGGTTCGAATCCTACATGGCCCACCAAATCCAGCAAAAAGCCCGAGCCCTTGAGCTCGGGTTTTTTGTTTCTACGGAGAGCATTCGAACCTACGACTTCAAACAGGTCAGGTTCGACAGCCGAGTCATCCTGCATGAATTACCGGCAGGAGGGCTGTCGATTGAATCGACTGGCCTGTTTTATTGCTGCCGGCGGTAGGGTTCCATGAACTGTTCCCAGAAGCGGCTCCAGAAACCACGCTGGTCCTCAAGGCGCGCCAGGCGTTGTTCGATCATTTGCAGTGAGTTGGCGATGGTATCAGTTTCAATCACGGGCGCTTCGTGCTGTTGGCTCTCCATGATCAGCTGTTCGAGCCAGGTTATCGGTTCCATTTTCTGTTCTGCAGCTGCCGCGATGACGATCTCTCGGGCCTGCGGGGAGAGGTCTGCGAGCACCTTGGTTGGGCGTTGAGTCGGTTTCCGCTTCTTCGGCTTCGTCGGTGACGGGGTTGAAGACTTGGTCGTTTGCTGTTTGTCCGCACTGCGTTTGAGTACCGGAGGAAGGGAAACATCCGATTTCAGCTTGATAGGCTTTTGCGGCAGTGACGAATAGTCTTGCGGCAACTCTTTGGGCGGTTGTCTGGGGGTCGAGGCTTTTCGCTTTGTAGGCTTTTCGGCTTGGGGTGTGTCCGGCATGGGAATCAGGGGAGTTCAGAGTAACGTGACCGGCAAAGGCCGGAATCTTTCTCCAGTGTAGCCGATTTGTGCGTTGACGTGGGGGGAGTGTACCGGCCTGAACGGCCGGTACACTGGTTGGCGCTTACAGCGTGGATAAGAAGATGACGTTTGAGAGACCGCTCTCATTACCATCGATATCGTATGCCGTGATACTGAAGTAGTGGTCACCCGCCGAAAGGTCGGTCAGGGTGTACTCGGTGACTGTATGGTCATTGATGTCCACTACGGCGGTCATCGATGTCTCCGTGTCTCCAACGTAGATGCGATATCCACTGATCTCACTGAGCGAGATGGGGGTGCCATCGGACCGGGTGGAGGGGGCGGTCCAGGTCAGAGTCGTGGAGGGGGGAGTCGACTGGGTGGCTTCAACGACCAGCGTGAAGGGCGTCAGGGAGGTGCTGGCTTCTCCGTCGGAGACCAGGATCTCGATACCCGAATAGCTTCCCACGTCCTGGGTGTCAGGGGTACCTGAGAGGGTGCCTGACTGATTGTCGAAGCTGGCCCATGTCGGCAGGTTGACCGCTGTGAAGCTGAGCGTATCGCCATCGGCATCGCTGCTGGCAGGAGTAAAGGTATACGCCTCACCCACCTGGACCGTGGTCTGGGGACTGCCGCTGATCTCAGGCGGCTGGTTGGGGCTCGCCATGGCAGTGGTGCAAAGCGCAACGGAGTCGTAGAACTCGTTGGTGCTCACGTAGCGTGCCTGTACAGCAAAGCAGTGTGACTGACTGAGGTCCAGGCCATCGATGCTTGTCGAGGTCGCGGTGGTGCGGTACGTGGTGTTGGTGTCGTAACCGTCAAGTATGATGTCATAACCACCGTCAGGAACGTCATTCTCCTGAGGTGTCCAGGTGAGGTCGACGCTGTCACCGTTGATGGTGGCCGAAAGCATCGTCGGGGGACCGGTGACCGGGTCGGGGGTCGGGTCGACCGGATCCTGGGAAACATCGTTGACGGCGATGGAGAATGAGGGCAGGGCGGCGCTCAGTTCACCGTCATCGACGCTGATCTGGATGTTGTCGTAACTGCCTGCAGCGCTGTAGTCCGGTGTTCCACTGAGGGTGCCGCTCTGGCTATCGAAACTTGCCCAGTTGGGGCAGTTCACGATGGTGAAGTTCAGGCTGTCACCTTCAGGATCACTGGAGGAGGGCGAAAACACATAGGTTGCGCCTTCGTCCACGCTGACTGCCGGCTCTCCGCTGATGGTGGGCGCTTGGTTGGTGGCGCCGTTCGTACCCTGGAGGGAGGCCAGATAGTCCTGGAGGGCGGCCTCGGCTTCGGTTACCGAACTGGCGTTGAGAGAGTCGATGTAGTGGATCAGGTCCCGGTATGAGATCGAGGGATCCACGGTTTGAAAATCATCCAGATAACGCTTGGCCAGATAGCGCGTGCTTCTCCAGGAGAGTGTGGACGTAGTGCCGTTACTGGAAGATCCGTCGTGATAGTGCCGTTTGGCCAGTGCTTCCGTGCTCATTAATCCGAAAATGGCGATCAGGATTAGGCTCGATGTGAAGGTACGGAATGTATTCATGATTGATGCTCTGATGTAACACTGACATCAACCTTATCGGTGATAGCGCTTCAGGCATGAGTCCTGAGTTCACACCTTCATGGGGTACTTCGTCACACTCTATGTATCAGCTGTCAACAAAGTGACTGAGGTCTAACTTTTGGCGGGATTGGATTGGGCGGATGACGCCGAAAAGCATCGCGTCGGATGACAGATGCCGGCTAGTCGAGTGACTCGAGGAGGCGGATTACACTATTTAAGGAGATACAGGGTCCCTGGAAGAGACCCTGGTCCTGTTTCGCGTCAGATGATCAGGTTGAAAAACACGGATACAAACCAGATACCAGCGACCGCCAGGATCAGGGTGTCGATTGACGGGTATTTTTGTTTCTCAAGTTTCATGGCATTACCTCTTAACTGCTTCAGGTATTCAGCCTCAGCCGACAAAGCTCGGAACAGTCCGACTGTATGTGGAGAATATTTTCATTCGGGCGGCGCAGGCATTGAGAAATCGCAATCGCCCAGGGTGTTGCGAGATTTTCACATTGAACTGTGAACTCGGTTTGCAGTCAGTGTGAGAAAAGAGGGGGGGAGTTCATGGAGACTGAAGGGCATGCTGAAGCGGTCACGGCGCCGATAAGCAATGACGAAATCCTGTTGGGACGTTATGAAGCGGTACGCTCGCTCAGCGAGTTGATCTGCCGTCCGCTGGAGGTGGATGACTACCAAATCCAGTCGATCCCAGAGACCAGCCCGCCGAAGTGGCATCTGGCCCATGTCAGCTGGTTCTTCGAGACCTTTCTGCTTGCCGAGTTCATCCCCGGTTACCGCGCTTTCCATCCCAGATTCGGCTACCTCTTCAACAGTTACTACTATGGCGTCGGGGTGATGCACCCCAGACCCAAACGCGGTCTGCTCTCACGGCCCAGCCTCGAGCAGGTGTTCGACTACCGTCGTCACGTGGACCACTGGATGCGCGAATTGCTGGCCACCACTGACAAGCGTCTGTGGCCGGAGCTGGTGCGTCGGGTGACACTCGGGCTCAACCATGAGCAGCAGCATCAGGAGCTGCTGCTGATGGACATCAAGCACAATTTCTTCGTCAATCCGCTGCGCCCGGCCTACCGTGAAGACCTCGCTGCCGGCAGCAGCGGGGCGCCGCCGATCGAATGGCTCGAATGCCCAGGTGGTCTGTACGAGATCGGTGCCGGCGATGCGGGATTCGCATTCGACAACGAACGACCCCGCCACCGGCAACTGCTGCAGGATCACTGCCTGGGATCGCGCCTGGTCACCAATGCGGAATACCTGGAGTTCATGCAGGACGGTGGCTATCGGGAGCCAGGTTTGTGGCTGTCCGATGGCTGGGCCATGATCAACGAACGGGGCTGGAAGCACCCGCTCTATTGGGAGCCGAGTGAAGACGGTTGGCAGGAGTTCACCCTGGGTGGCCTGCGGCCGCTGAATCCGCATCAACCCGTCTGCCACCTCAGTTACTACGAAGCCGACGCTTATGCCCGCTGGTCGGGCAGACGGCTGCCGCAGGAGGCGGAGCTGGAACTGGCCCTGGCATCGCGCTCGCCGGAGAAGGGCCACTATCTCGAGTCGGATCTGCTGCATCCGCAGCCGGCCGCTGCGGCGGGGCAGTGGTACGGCGATCTCTGGAACTGGACCGCCTCCCCCTATAGCGCCTACCCCGGATTCCGGCCGCTGAACGGAGCCATGGGCGAGTACAACGGCAAGTTCATGTCGAACCAGATGGTGTTGCGCGGCGGTTGCTGTGTGACCCCCGCCGACCACATCCGCGCCAGTTACCGGAATTTCTACTATCCACACGACCGTTGGCCCTTTACCGGACTGCGCCTGGCCGGGGATCTCTGATGGGCGTACCGATCCGTTTTCATGATCTGAAACCCGATGGTTTGAGCCTGCACGAAGCGGTGGTTCATGGCTTCTCCCTCGAGCAGAAACGGCTGCCGCCCAAGTTCTTCTACGACGCCCGGGGATCGGCCCTGTTCGACGAGATCTGCCGCCAGCCGGAGTATTATCTGCCCGACGTGGAGCGGGCCATGCTGCGTGATCTGGCAGATGAGATTGCGCGTCACACCGGTACCCGACGGGTGGTGATCGAACCGGGAGCGGGTAGTGCCGCCAAGGTCAGGTTGCTGCTGGAGACTCTGGCTCCAGCGGCTTATGTGCCGATGGATATCTCATGCAGGTATCTCAAGCAGTCGGCGCAGGCCCTGGCGGACGACTATCCCGGGCTCGCCGTACATGCGGTCTGTGTCGATTACACTCACTCGCTGCCCTTGCCAGAGATGATTCCGGACGGTCGTCGACTGGGTTTCTTTCCCGGATCGAGCCTGGGCAATTTCGAACCGGAGGAGGCGCAGGCGTTTCTGAGCATGTTCTGCCGCATGCTGGGCCGGGAGGGGATGCTGCTGATCGGCGTGGATACCAAGAAATCCCCGGCGATCCTGGATGCCGCTTACAACGACGCCGCCGGAGTCACTGCCGCCTTCAATCTCAATCTGCTCCACCGCATACGCCGGGAGCTGAGTGCCGAGGTCGACCCCGATGCCTTTGCCCATGAGGCCGGCTACAACGCGGACGCCGGACGCATCGAGATGCACCTGGTCAGCTGTCATGCTCAGCAGGTGAGGGTAGACGGCCATAATTTCCGCTTCGAGGCAGGGGAGCGACTGCATACCGAAAGCTCATACAAGTACACGCCTCAGGAGTTTCTCTCGCTTGCCGGGGCGTCCGGGTTTCGTCCCTGCTGTCACTGGTTGGATCCTCGGGGGTTGTTCGCGATCTATCTGCTGGAGGTGAGCGGGATGTAAAGGCCTGGCCTGCCAAGCGCTTGCCTGGCAAGACAAATGGGCCTAGAGTCGGGGTGGGAGTCGGCCGGACAGTCGCTGCCGCCTGCGGGCGGTGGAGGAAAGTCCGGGCTCCATAGGGCAGGGTGCCAGGTAACGCCTGGGGGGCGAGAGCCTACGGAAAGTGCCACAGAAAATATACCGCCTCGGCTTCGGCCGGGGTAAGGGTGAAATGGTGCGGTAAGAGCGCACCGCGCGCCTGGCAACAGACGTGGCAGGGTAAACCCCATCCGGAGCAAGACCAAATAGGGGAACCTCACGTGGCCCGCGTGGTTCCCGGGTAGGTTGCATGAGGTGTGCGGCGACGCACATCCCAGATGAATGACTGTCCTCGACAGAACCCGGCTTACAGGCCGGCTCCCAACTCCAATTTTCCTCCACTCTCCTCCACCCTTCAGGGCGATCGCTTCTCGAACTTAATAATTCACTTTAGGTTCTGCTGTCATATGGCTGTATTTAAAGTGGATGTAACCCCTCAGTCCGGTGTGATGCAAGTGTGCGTAAGCTACTGAGCCCAAAAGAAATTTTGTGACCCGTTCCTTGACAAGTGGGGAAAACGGGACCTAATATGGTGGGAAGTGGAAGAATGTGGAAAATTAGGGAGAGTATTTCCTCCGGGGGTCACACTTGTTTCGAGGGGTTTCGTCACTCAATCTGGATGCGAAGGGTCGCATCGCCATACCGACGCGTTACCGCGAACGGTTGGTGGAGACCTGCGCCTCCGAATTGGTGATCACCGTCGACAAGGATCGCTGCCTGCTGATCTATCCCAAACCCATCTGGCTCGATATCGAAGAAAAACTCAAGAAGCTGCCGTCATTCGACGAGGCCGCGCGCAATCTGCAACGACTCTATATCGGTAATGCGCACGACATCGACATGGACGGTCAGGGCCGGGTCCTGCTTCCACAGGAGTTACGTAAGTTTGCCAATCTCGACAAGAAGGTCGCCCTGGTGGGGCAGATCAACAAATTCGAGCTTTGGGACGAGGAGACCTGGAACGCGCGTCAGGATGCCTGGCTGCAGAAGATCGATCTGAACGCGCTCGAACTGCCAGACGATTTCAAGTCGATCTCGATCTGATGCAGGCCGAGCATCATTCAGTCTTGCTGCGGCCTTCGCTGGAGGCGCTTCGGGTCGACCCCGCCGGTGTCTACATGGATGGCACCTTCGGCCGAGGCGGACACAGCCGGTTGATCCTGGCGGCGCTGGGAGAGAACGGGCGACTGATCGCCATCGACCGGGATCCCGAGGCAGTGGCTTACGGGCGGGCGCATTTTGCCGACGATTCACGATTCAGCATTGTTCATGGGAGCTTTGCCATGCTGGCTGAAGTGGCGCAACAGGCGGGAGTGATGGGTCGGGTCGACGGCATCCTGCTCGACCTGGGGGTCTCGTCGCCCCAGCTGGATCAGGCGGAGCGCGGTTTCAGCTTCGGCAAATCCGGACCCCTGGACATGCGCATGGACCCCTCGCAGGGGGAGTCGGCCGCGCAGTGGCTGGCCCGGGCGGAAGCGCATGAGATCGCCGATGTGCTCAAGGAGTACGGCGAGGAGCGCCATGCCAAGCGTATCGCGCGGGCCATCGTGGCGGCGCGGGCGCAGGCACCGATCAGTACCACCGAGCGTCTGGCGGAAGTGGTGAGTGAAGCCAACCCCTCATGGGAGAAGGGCAAGCATCCGGCGACACGGAGTTTTCAGGCCATACGCATCCACATCAATGGCGAGCTGGAGGCCATCAGGGCCTGTCTCGCCCAGGTTATCGATGTGCTGGCGCTGGGTGGGCGTCTGGCGGTGATCAGCTTCCACTCGCTGGAGGATCGCCTGGTCAAGCGCTTCATGCGCGACCAGGCCAAGGGAGACCGCTTTCCTCCCGGGGTTCCGGTGCGCCAGGACCAGCTGCAGCCCCGGCTGCGCCTGGTGGGCAAGGCGATCCGCCCGGATGCCGCAGAGCTCGAGGCCAACCCCCGCGCCCGCAGCGCGGTGTTGCGGCTGGCGGAGCGGGTGGCATGAGTCCGGCGCGCAACTGGCTGTTGGTGCTGCTGCTGGCAGCGGTGGTGATGTCGGCGATCGGCGTGGTCTACAGCAAGTACTCCAGCCGGCGCCATTTCGTGGCGTTGCAGGAGTTGCAGGGGGAACGCGAGAGACTGGGTATCGAATGGGGACGCCTGCAGCTCGAGGAGAGCACGCTGGCGACCCACTCCGAAGTGGAGCAGAGGGCGCGGGACAGTTTGCAGATGCATCTGCCCGCAGTGGATGAAGTGGTTGTGATCAGGCGCTGAACATGACGGGCGCGAAACGTAAAAAAGGTCAACAGGCGGAGATCAAGCGGGTGCCGAGCTACCGGGCGCGTCGCAACACCGTGCTCGCGGTGTTGGGGCTGGCCTGCGCCTCGCTGGTCTGGCAGTCGATCGATCGCCAGGTGTTGCAGACTGCGTTCCTGCAGGAGCAGGGCGAGCGTCGCTACCTGCGTGTGATGGAGGTCGATGCCAGCCGCGGTATGATCACCGATCGCAACGGCGAACCGCTGGCCATCAGCACTCCAGTCAAGAGCGTGGCTGCCAATCCACGCCAGATGCAGGTGGACGCCCAGACCATCGGTGCGCTCTCCGCCGCCCTCGATCTCGATCCCGACCGGCTGCGCCGCATGCTCTCCAGCGACCGCGCCTTTGTCTATCTGCGTCGCCGCATCAATCCCGATCTGGCCGATGCGGTGCGCCGGATCGATCTGGAGGGGATCGATCTGCTCACTGAGTATCGGCGCTTCTACCCCAGTGGCGAGGTGATGGCCCACATGGTGGGTTTCACCAATATCGATGACCGCGGCCAGGAGGGGCTGGAACTGCTCTACGACGACTGGCTCAGCGGAACTCCTGGCTCAAAGCGGGTGATCAAGGACGGCAAGGGGCGTGTGGTGGAGCAGGTGGAGAACATCCGCAGTCCCTCTCCCGGCAAGGATCTGGTCACCAGCCTGGACCGAAGGCTGCAATTCCTCGCCTATCGGGAGCTGAAGGCGGCAGTGAACAAGCATCGCGCCCGTTCGGGTTCCGCCGTGATCCTGGACGCCCGCACGGGCGAGATCCTGGCCATGGTCAACAGCCCTTCCTACAATCCCAATGCGCCCCGCAACAGCCGCCGCGGCAGCCTGCGCAATCGCGCAGTGACCGATGTCTTCGAGGCCGGCTCCACCATGAAGCCCTTTACCGTGGCGGCCGCGTTGGAGAACGGACGCATCAAGCCCGATACCCCCATCGATGTCAGTCCCGGGCAGATGAAGGTGGGCCGCTATCTGGTGCGGGATCATCGTAACTACGGCATGATCGACGTCGCCACCGTGCTGCGAAAGTCGAGCAACGTAGGGGCCAGCAAGATCGCCCTCTCGATGGAGCCCGAGACCCTGTGGAAGGTCTATTCACGGTTGGGTTTCGGTGAGGCCACGGGCAGTCAATTTCCCGGCGAGTCGAGTGGCCGGTTACCCCACTTTTCCGACTGGTCTCCCTTCGAGCAGGCGACGCTCTCTTTCGGCTATGGCCTCTCGGTCACCCCACTGCAACTGGCGCGCGCCTATGCGGTATTGGCCAACGACGGTATTCGTCTGCCGGTCTCCCTGCTCAAAATCGAGCAACCGCCCAAGGGTGAACGGGTGTTGCGCCAAAGCACCGCCCGGGCATTGGTGAAGATGCTCGAAACCGTGGTCAGCAATGAAGGCTCGGCCCCGCTGGCGGCGATCCCGGGTTACCGCGTGGCGGGCAAGACCGGTACCGCGAAAAAGGCGGTGGCGGGGGGCTACGCCGAGGATAAGTACCTCTCCCTGTTTGTCGGTATGGCTCCGGCCAGCAATCCCCGTCTGGTGATGGCGGTGATCATCGACGAGCCCCGGGGGGAGGAGTACTACGGTGGATTGGTGGCGGCACCGGTCTTCGCCAAAGTTATGAGTGGTGCCCTGCGTCTGCTCAACATCCCGCCGGACAAACCCTGGCAGGAGAATACGCTGATGGCGCGGCTGGGAGAGAAGGGATGATGGCGGCGGAGCAGTTGACAGATCATCCCACCCTGGCCGGTCTCCTTGCCGGCCTGCTGGAGCTGGATCCGGCGCTCGACCGGGAGATCCTCGGTCTGACCCTGGACAGCCGACAGGTCAAGCCCGGTCACCTCTTCCTGGCCTGTGCCGGCAGTCGTCAGCATGGCCTGATTCATGCCGCGCAGGCGATCGAACAGGGCGCCGCGGCCATTCTCTGGGAGCCCGACCGGGGCGAAGGCGAGCGGCTGGCCGCCGAATGGTTCGATGCGCCGGTGCCGCTGCTGTCGATCGCCGGACTCTCCATGCAGGTCAGCGCCATTGCCGGCCGCTTCTACAACAATCCCAGTCAACGCATGTGCGTCTATGGCATCACCGGCACCAACGGCAAGACCAGTATCAGTCAGCTGTTGGCCCAGGCGCTGTCGGACGAGGTTCCTTGCGGCATTATGGGCACGCTCGGTTACGGTTTTCCCGGCGCCCTGCGAGCGACCGGTCTCACCACCCCCGACGCGGTCAGTGTGCAACGGCTGTTGGCCGAGATGCGACAGCAGGGGGCGCTGGCGATGACGATGGAGGTCTCCTCCCATGCGCTTGATCAGGGACGCGCGGAAGCGGTCAGCTTCGACGGCGCCATCTTCACCAATCTGAGCCGGGATCACTACGACTACCACGGCAGTCGGGAAAACTACGCGGCGGCCAAGCAGCGGCTGTTCCGCATGCCGGGGCTCGGTTTCGCGGTGATCAATTATGACGATGAAGAGGGTCATCGGCTGTATGCGGAACTCCCCGCCGAGGTCGAGCCCATGCTCTACACCCTGGATCCTCAGGCGAAGCTGCCGGACGGTCTGAGCGGCTGGGTCTGTGCGCATAACATCACGCCTACCGGCAGCGGCATGGAGATCGCACTGGCCTGTCACCGCGGCGAAGGGGTTCTGAAGAGCCGCCTGCTGGGTCGTTTCAACGCCTCCAATCTGTTGGCCGTGCTGCTGGTGCTGCTGCTGCGTGGCTGGGACCTGGAACGGGCGTTGCGCGTAATGGAGCGTCTGCAGACGGTACCGGGACGCATGCAGCTGTTCGGCGGCCAGGCTCAACCCACGGTGGTGGTCGATTACGCGCACACCCCCGACGCGCTGGAAAAGGCGCTGCTGGCGGTCAGGGTGCATTGCGCCGGCCGGCTGTCGGTGGTGTTCGGCTGCGGCGGTGATCGGGATCGGGGCAAGCGACCCCTGATGGGCGGTCTGGCTGAACGTCTGGCCGACCGGGTCTATGTCACCGATGACAATCCACGCAGCGAGCCCAGTGCGGGGATCATCAAGGAGATCCTTGCCGGCATCCAGCAGCCGCAGCGTGCGGTGGTCGAGGCCGATCGGGGACGGGCCATCCGGCGGGCCATCGCAGAGGCTGCGGTCGGCGATCTGGTGCTGGTGGCGGGCAAGGGGCATGAGGACTATCAGCTGGTGGCGGGAGAGACCCTCCATTTCGACGATCGCGAACAGGTGGCCCAGGCCCTGGCCGAATGGCAGGGAGGCGCGCAATGAACGCCTTGCGCCTATCGCAAGTGGCTGAGCGTCTCGAGGGTGAGCTGGTGGGGGATGACATCAGTTTCAGCAGCGTCAGCACCGATACCCGCACGCTCACCGAGCAAGCCCTTTTCGTGGCCCTCAAAGGTCCCCATTTCAACGGTCACGACTTTATTCCGCAGGCGATTTCGGCCGGAGCCTGCGCTCTGCTGGTCAGCGAGGAGCGATTGGAGCCGATGCCGCAGATCCGGGTCGACAACACCCACCTGGGACTGGGACGCCTGGCCGCGCTCTGGCGCGACAGCTTTCCGGTGCCGTTGGTGGGCATCACCGGCAGCAACGGCAAGACCACGGTCAAGGAGCTGGTGGCGGCGATTCTGCATCAGCGCGGTGAGGTGCTGGCGACCCTCGGCAATCTGAACAACGACATCGGCCTGCCCCTGACCCTGCTGCGTCTGCAGGACGAGGCCTATGCGGTGGTCGAGATGGGAGCCAACCATCCCGGAGAGATCGGCTACCTGACGCATATCGCGCGACCGGACGTGGCCGTGATCACCAATGCCGGTGCGGCGCACCTGGAGGGTTTCGGCGACCTGCAGGGCGTGGCCCGGGCCAAGGGCGAGATTCTCGGCGGTCTGGCCCCGGACGGTGTTGCGGTGCTCAACGCGGACGACGATTTCTTCAGTTACTGGTGCGGTCTGCTGGGCGAGCGCCGCCTGATCTCCTTCGGCAGTTCGTCCCGGGCCCATGTGCGCGGCGATCTGGATCGGGCGCAGACCCGTTGGTCCGAGAACGGCTATCACAGTGCCATGCAGGTCAACTACCGGGAGAGCGCATTTGAGGTGGAACTGGCGCTGGTCGGACGCCACAATCTGATGAACGCCTTGGCGGCGATCGCCGCCGCTCTGGCCATGGGCTGCTCCATCGAGCAGATCCAGCGGGGGCTCGCCTCGGTACAGCCGGTCGCCGGCCGCCTCAGGTCCCTGCAGTCCGCCAGCGGCCTGCGCCTGATCGACGACACCTACAACGCCAATCCCGACTCGGTCGCCGCCGCCATGGCCGTATTGCAACAGGCGCCTGGCGACCACTGGCTGGTGCTGGGCGATCTCGCCGAGCTGGGCGAGGAAGCCGAGAACCTGCATGTCGAGATCGGACGCCACGCCAAGGCGGCGGGGCTGCCCCATCTCTACACCCTGGGAAAGTTGAGCCGCAGGGCGGCAAAGGCCTTCGGCGAGGGGGGCGAGGCGTTCGAGCGTATCGAAGATCTGGTATCCGTCCTGAAGGAGCGGGCGGCCAGCGGCGACACCCTGTTGATCAAGGGGTCGCGCAGTGCAGGCATGGAGCGCGTGGTGAAGTTGTTGATGGGTGGGGAGGAAGCCTGACCATGCTGCTCTATCTGACCGAATGGCTGACCCAGTTCGACACCGGTTTCAGTGTCTTCCAATACCTCACGCTGCGGACCATTCTCGGCGTGCTGACGGCATTGATCATCTCGTTGCTGCTGGGGCCGATGATGATCCGGCGGCTGAGCTTTCACCAGATTGGACAGACCGTGCGCGACGACGGGCCGGAGACCCACTTCTCCAAGGCCGGAACCCCGACCATGGGCGGCGCCCTGATTCTGGTGGCGATCGCCATCTCCACCCTGTTGTGGGCCGACCTGAGCAACCGTTATGTTTGGATCGTGCTCATCGTCACCATGATCTTCGGACTTATCGGTCTGATCGACGACTACAAGAAACTGGTACTCAACGATCCCAAAGGACTGGTCGCACGCTGGAAATATTTCTGGCAATCGGTGGCGGGGCTGGGCGCGGCGCTGGTCTTCTACTTCACGGCCAGCTCGCCGATGGAGACGGCACTGCTGATCCCCTATCTGAAGGACGTCTCTCTCGACTGGGGGCCGGTCTTCATCCTCTTCAGCTATCTGGTGATCGTGGGTTCCTCTAACGCAGTCAATCTCACCGACGGTCTCGATGGTCTGGCGATCCTGCCGACGGTGATGGTGGGCGGCGCGCTTGGGGTCATGGCCTATGTCACCGGACACGCCGATTTCGCCACCTATCTGAAGATCCCGTTTCTGCCCGGCGTCGGCGAACTGATCGTCTTCTGTGCTGCATTGGTGGGCGCCGGGCTTGGCTTTCTCTGGTTCAACACCTACCCGGCCCAGGTCTTCATGGGCGACGTGGGGGCGCTGGCGCTGGGCGCCGCGCTCGGCGTGGTGGCGGTGGCGGTACGCCAGGAGATCGTGCTCTTCATCATGGGCGGGGTGTTCGTGGTGGAGACGGTCTCGGTGGTGCTGCAGGTGGCCTCCTACAAGCTCACCGGCAGGCGCATCTTCCGCATGGCGCCATTGCACCACCATTTCGAACTCAAGGGCTGGCCCGAACCCCGGGTCATCGTACGTTTCTGGATCATTACCGTGATTCTGGTGCTGGTCGGTCTGGCGAGTCTGAAGATACGTTGATGGCAAACAGCGCGACAGCAAAGAACAAGACCCTGATCGTCGGTCTCGGCAAGACCGGGCTTTCCTGCGCACGCTATCTGGCGGCTCAAGGTGTGGAGCTGGCGGTGACAGACAGCCGGGAGCATCCGCCGGGACTGGAGCAACTGCAGTCCCTCTATCCCGACCTGGCGATCTTCATCGGCGGATTCCTGCCGGAGGTGTTTCAGGCCGCCAACCATCTGGTGGTGAGCCCCGGCGTGCCGCTCAGCGAACCGCTGATCCAGGCCGCCCGCGACGAGGGCGCCGAAGTGATGGGCGACATCGAGCTGTTCGCCCGCGCCGCCAAGGCCCCGGTGGTGGCGATCACCGGTTCCAACGGCAAGAGCACCGTGACCACACTGCTGGGTGAGATGGCGCGCATGGCGGGAATCAAAGTGGCGATCGGCGGCAACCTGGGCGAGCCGGCGCTGGATCTGCTCGACGATGAAATGGATCTCTATGTGCTGGAGCTCTCCAGTTTTCAGCTCGAGAGCACCTGGTCCCTTAAGCCTGCCGCCGCGGTGGTGCTCAATGTCTCCGCCGACCATATGGACCGCTATCCCGGTCTCGATGACTATGCCGCCACCAAGGCGGCCGTCTATCGGCATGCGACGGCCGCGGTGATCAATCGGGACGATCGGTTGGTGGCCACCATGGCGGGTAGTGTGGCGCAGCAGGTGGGTTTCACCCTGGGCGAACCTGAAGAGGACGACTTCGGATTGATGGCGCATGCGGGCGAGACCTGGTTGGCGCGAGGTCGCGAGACCCTGATTTCGGCCAACGAGCTGCGCATCAAGGGGCACCACAATCTGGCCAATGCCCTCGCGGCGCTGGCACTGGGGAGTCTGGTCGGGTTGCCCATGAAGGCCATGCTGACCGCCTTGCGCACCTTTGCCGGATTGCCGCACCGCACCCAGTGGGTGGCTGAGAAGCGGGGCCTGCACTGGTACAACGACTCCAAGGGGACCAATCCGGGGGCCACCATGGCGGCGCTCAGGGGATTCTACTCCGCGTCGGATGCGAGCCGCACGGTACTGATCGCCGGTGGGGATTGCAAAGGGGCCGATTTCACCGAGCTGGCGCCGGTGGCGGCGCTGACCACCCGGGCCGTGATCCTGATCGGTCGCGATGCCCCCCTGTTGGATGAGGTGCTCGGCGACAGCTGCCACCTGCTGCATGCCGCCAGCCTGGAGGATGCGGTGAGCAAGGCGGCCGAGGTGGGACGAGTCGGTGACCGGGTACTACTGTCGCCGGCCTGTGCCAGTTTCGACATGTACCGCAACTTCGAGGAGCGCGGCGACGCCTTTGTCCGCGCGGTGGAGGCACTGCCGGCATGACTACCATGACGCGTCCACAGGCAACCGATGCGCGCAGCGCGCGTACCGCCCCGGCGGTGATCGACTGGTGGCTGTTCGGTGCGGCGGTGTCGCTGTTCTGCTTTGGGCTGGTGATGGTCTCCTCGGCCTCCATGACCGTTGGCGACCGTCTGGCCGGCGATTCCTTTTTCTATGTCTATCGTCACCTGTTTGCCATGGCGCTCGGAATCGCCAGCGCCCTGGTGATCTTCCAGGCGCCCATGGTGCAGTGGCAGAAAGCGGGGCCCCTGTTGGTCTTTTTCGGCCTGCTGCTGTTGCTGCTGCTGCTGGTGCCGGGGGTGGGCAAGACCGTCAATGGGGCCACCCGCTGGATCCCGCTCGGCTTCTTCAATCTGCAGAGTTCCGAGTTCATGAAGCTCTTCATGGTGCTCTATATCGCCGGTTACCTGGTACGGCGGCAGGACGAGGTGGCGCGTTCCTTCTGGGGTTTCGCCAAGCCGATGCTGCTGCTGGTGATAACCAGCTCCCTGATTCTGCTGCAACCCGATTTCGGCACCACCGTGGTGCTCTTCGCCACCGCCCTGGGCATGCTCTTTCTGGGCGGCGTGGTGCTCTATCAGTTCGCCATGCTGATCGGACTGGCCGGTGCCGCCGGCTGGGCCCTGATCTATTTCTCCCCCTATCGCTGGCAGCGCATGACCACTTTCCTCAATCCCTGGGACGATCCCTTCAACACCGACTTTCAGCTCTCCCAGGCGTTGATCGCCTTCGGTCGCGGCGAGGTCACCGGGGTGGGACTGGGCAACGGTATTCAGAAGCAGTTCTACCTGCCCGAGGCCCACACCGACTTCATCATGGCGGTGGTGGGTGAGGAGTTCGGGCTCATCGGCACCCTCGGCGTCATCCTGCTGTTCGCCTTCATCGCCTGGCGCGCGTTTCAGATCGGCAGCCGGGCCGAGGCGCGGGGCGAACGCTTCTCCGCCTACACGGCTTACGGGCTGGGTCTGTGGATCGGCATGCAGGCCTTCATCAACATTGGCGTCAACGTGGGCATGCTGCCGACCAAGGGGTTGACCCTGCCCTTCATGAGTTATGGCGGCAACAGCATCATCGTGGTCTGCCTGCTGATGGCGCTGCTGCTGCGTGTCGATTACGAAAACCGACAGTCCGCCGCACCGGATTCACAGGGAGGTCGCTCATGGAGCCTCATGTGATGGTGATGGCGGGCGGCACCGGCGGCCACGTCTTTCCGGCGTTGGCGGTGGCTCAGTGGCTGAGCGGTCAGGGCTGTCGCATCACCTGGCTCGGCAGCGCCCACAGTATGGAATCGCGGCTGATCCCGGACTACGGCATCCCCCTGGAGCAGATCGCGGTGCGCGGCATCCGCGGCGTGGGGCTGAAACGTCGACTGCTGGCGCCGTTCGAGATCGGCCGTGCCCTGTGGCAGGCGCTGGCGGTGCTGCGCCGTACCCGGCCCAACCTAGTGTTGGGTATGGGGGGTTTCGTCAGCGGCCCCGGCGGCCTGATGGCCAGGGTGCTGCGCATTCCGCTGGTGATCCAGGAGCAGAACGCCATCCCCGGTCTGACCAACCGCTTGCTGGCGCGACTCGCCAGCCGGGTCTTCGAGGCCTTTCCCGGCAGCTTCGGCGCCGATCTGGGGGCCGAGACCTCCGGCAATCCGGTGCGGCGGGAGATCGTCGATCTGCCACCGCCGGCCGTGCGCTTCAGCGATCGCAGTGGTCCGATCCGACTGTTGGTGCTGGGCGGTTCCCTGGGTGCCCGGGCGCTGAACCAGGTGGTACCGCAGGCGCTGGCCAGGCTGCCTGCCGAGCAGCGCCCACAGGTGCGCCACCAGGCCGGCGAGAAACTCTATGACGAGGCTGTCGAGGCCTACCGCTCGGCGGGGGTTTCGGCGCAGGTGAAAGCATTCGAAAGGGATATGGCGGACGCTTACGGCTGGGCCGACCTGGTGATCTGCCGGGCGGGGGCGCTGACCGTCTCCGAACTGGCGGCGGCCGGTGTGGGTGCCGTCCTGGTGCCTTATCCCCATGCCGTCGACGACCATCAGACGCACAATGCCCGCTTCCTGGTCGAGGCGGGAGCGGCGCGGCTGGCGCCCCAGGACAGCTTGACCGCCGAGGACCTGGCGGATTGGTTAAATGAACTCTGCCGCAACAGAACGGAGCTGTTGCACATGGCCGATGCCGCCCGCGCGGTTGCGGTTCCCGACGCCGCCGGTGTAGTGGGACGCGCCTGTCTGGAGAGCCTGAAGCGATGAGTGAACAGCAACGCCGACGTCACGCACCCAACAGCATGGGCCGCATGCGCCGCATCCATTTCGTCGGCATCGGCGGCGCCGGCATGAGCGGTATCGCCGAGGTGATGCTGAATCTCGGCTACCAGGTCTCCGGATCCGACCAGCGGGAGAGCGGGGTGACCCTGCGTCTGGCGCGTCTGGGAGCGGAGATTCACCTGGGCCATGCGGCGGAACATGTGCAGGACAGCGACGCGGTGGTGATCTCAAGCGCCGTGAAGGAGAGCAACCCTGAGGTGGCGGCGGCCCGCGAGCTGCGCATTCCGGTGGTACCGCGGGCGGAGATGCTGGCCGAGATCATGCGCTTTCACTACGGCATCGCGGTGGCCGGCACCCACGGCAAGACCACCACCACCAGCCTGGTCACCAGCGTGCTGGCGGAGGCGGGACTCGATCCCACCTTCGTCATTGGTGGCCGTCTCAACAGCGCCGGCGCCAACGCCCGACTCGGCGGCGGGGAGTATCTGGTGGCCGAGGCCGACGAGAGTGACGCTTCCTTCCTCTACCTGCAGCCGATGCTGGCGGTGGTGACCAATATCGATGCCGACCACATGACCACCTATGGTGGCGACTTCAATCGCCTACGCGGGACCTTTCTGGAGTTTCTCCACCATCTGCCCTTCTACGGCATGGCCGTGCTCTGCATCGATGACGGGGAGGTGCGGGACTTGCTGCCTGAGATCACCCGGCCGGTCACCACCTACGGCTTTGGCGAGGAGGCCGACGTGCGCGCCAGCGATGTCAGCCAGAGCGGCATGCAGACCCGATTCACCGTGCATGCCGAAGCCCTGGATGCGCCACTGGAGATCGTGCTCAATCTGCCGGGGCGCCACAACGTACTCAATGCGCTGGCGGCCATCGCCATCGCCCTGGAGCTGAATATCGACAGCGACAGCATCCGGCGCGCGCTGGAAAGCTTCGAGGGCATCGGTCGCCGTTTCCAGACCCGGGGTGACTGTCTCATCGACGGCAAGCGGGTGATGCTGGTGGACGACTACGCCCACCATCCGAGCGAGATCGCCGCCACCCTGCGGGCGGTACGCGACGGCTGGCCGGAGCGCCGCCTGGTGCTGGCCTTCCAGCCCCATCGCTACACCCGCACCCAGGAGCAGTTCGATGACTTCGTGCAGGTGCTCTCCACGGTCGATCTGTTGATTCTGGGCGAGGTCTACGCGGCGGGCGAGGAGCCGATCCAGGGCGCGACGGGACGCGACCTGAGTCGCGCCATCCGCACCCGGGGACAGGTGGACCCCATTTTTGTCGAGCCGGTGGAGGATCTGCCGGCGTTGTTGCAGGGCCTGCTCATGGACGGCGACATCGTACTCACCCTGGGGGCCGGAAGCATCGGTGCTGTGGCTGCGGAGATGCCCCTCAAACTTTGTGCGGAGGCGGAGTGATGACACAGGCGTTCGACATGAGACGACTGCATATGGGTTGCGGCGAATCCCTGCGCAGGGATCTGCCGCAGCTGGTCTACAGCAAACGGCCGCAGCTGCCATCGCCGCAGAGCGGCATCGACCGCAACGGGAGTCCGGACACGGGTAGCAGAAAACCACAACGGGGCGAGAGCGCCGAGTAATGATGCCTGCAATAGATCAAGACAGACTGCGTGGTGAGATGCGCTACGACGAGCCGCTCTCCCGCCACACCACCTGGCGGGTGGGGGGGCCAGCGCGTCGCTTCTACCGTCCGGCCGACCGGGATGATCTGTTGACCTTTCTGCGTGGGCTGGAGCCGGATGAGCCGCTGTTCTGGCTCGGTCTCGGCAGCAATCTGCTGGTGCGCGACGGCGGATTCGCCGGCACCGTGATCGCCACCCAGGGATGCCTCAGCCGGATGTGGTGGCTGGATCCGTACCGGCTCTCGGCCGAGGTCGGCGTGGCCTGCGCCAAGATCGCCCGCACCGCGGCCCGGGGCGGGCGCGTCGGGGTCGAGTTTCTGGCCGGTATTCCCGGTACCCTCGGCGGCGCCCTGGCCATGAACGCGGGGGCCTTCGGCGGCGAGACCTGGCGGCAGGTGTTGCGGGTCGAGACGGTGGATCGTTTCGGTGAAGTGAGACGGCGCGAGCCGGCGGATTTCGAGATCGGCTACCGGCATGTGGCCGGTCCGGCCGGAGAGTGGTTCCTGTCGGCGGAGCTGGCGCTGGAGAAGGGTGACGTGGAGACGACCCAGCAGGAGATCAAGCGGTTGCTCGAGCGCCGTGCCGCGACCCAGCCCACCAGACAGCCGAGTTGCGGCTCGGTGTTCCGCAATCCGCCCGGTGATCATGCGGCGCGGCTGATCGAGTCGGTCGGTCTCAAGGGTTGGCAGATGGGCGGTGCCCAGGTCTCGGAGAAGCATGCCAATTTCATCATCAATACCGGCGACGCCAGTGCCGCCGATATCGAGGCCCTGATCGCACTGATCCAGGAAGTGGTCGAGCAAAAGACCGGGGTCAAGCTGGTGACCGAGGTCCACCGCATCGGAGAGGAGCAATGAGCCCATCGGTTGCGGCACAGGATTTCGGTCGGGTGGCGGTCCTCATGGGCGGCGACTCGGCGGAGCGGGAGATCTCCCTGCGCAGTGGCGCCGCGGTGTTGGCGGCCCTGCAGCAGCGGGGTGTCGATGCTCACGGTATCGATGCCGGAACCGATGTGTTGCGACAGCTGGAGACGGGTCGCTTCGATCGTGCCTTCATCATCCTGCACGGCCGGGGTGGCGAGGACGGTGTGATCCAGGGCGCGTTGGAGCGCCTCGGTCTGCCCTATACCGGCAGCGGTGTGCTGGGTTCGGCCCTGGGCATGGACAAGCACCGCACCAAGGCGCTCTGGCGCGGGCTCGGCCTGCCGACGCCGGAATCGGTGCTGATCGTCGATGAGGCTGCCCTGGAGAGCGCCGGGAAGCTGGGATATCCACTGATCGTCAAGCCGAGCCGGGAGGGCTCCAGTATCGGCATGGCCAAAGTCGAGGATGCGCAGCAGCTGCGCCAGGCCTGGGAGTCGGCGCGGCGCTATGACGCCTGTGTGCTGGCGGAGCGCTGGATCGTCGGTCGCGAATACACCGCCTCGATCCTGCAGCGGCGGGCATTGCCGCTGATCCGGCTGGAGACGCCGCATACCTTCTACGACTACGAGGCCAAGTACCACGCCGACACCACTCGCTATCACTGCCCCTGCGGTCTGCCGGAGGCGCAGGAAGCAGAACTGCAAGACCTTTGTCTGCGCGCCTTCGAAGCGGTCGGCGCCGATGGCTGGGGACGGGTCGATCTGATGCTGGACCAACAGCAGCGGCCCTGGCTGATCGAGGTCAACACGGTGCCGGGAATGACCGACCACAGCCTGGTGCCCATGTCGGCAAGGGTGGCGGGAATCGATTTTGAAGAGCTGGTGCTGCGCATTCTGGCCACCAGTCTGCAACGGGGTGAGCCATGAGCCGCAGACGGCCGCAACCGAAACCGAGCGTGCTGATGACCTGGTGGAGCCGGGTTCGCCAATTCGCGATGCCGGCGATGATCGGTGGCCTGCTGCTGGCGGGATTGATTCTGCTGATCCAGCAGGCCCGGGACCCCAGGGTATTACCAGTGAAGGTGGTCGGCGTGGATGGCGAGATCGCGCATCTGGACCGGCAGCGGCTCGAGACCGCGGTGGCGGAGGCCGTGGACGGCAGCTTCTTCAGTGTCGACCTGGAGCGGATACGCGACCGCCTGGAACGGTTGCCCTGGATCGAGAGCGCCAGCGTGCGCCGGGTATGGCCCGACACCCTGAGAGTGAGAGTGGTGGAGCAGGTGCCCCTGGCCTACTGGGGGGAAGACGGACTGGTGAGTCAGCGCGGGGTGGTCTTCCGTCCCGAGAATCTGCCCGAGCTGGGCGGGCTGGCGGTGCTGGAGGGTGCGGACGAGAGCGCACCCCGAATCGTGCGGGAGTATCTGAGTATGCGCACCCTGCTGGAGACGGCCGGGCTGCAGCTGGTGCATGTCTGGGTAGACGCCCGCCAGGCCTGGCGACTGCAGACTGACGACGGCGTGATGCTGAACCTGGGGCGGCGTGATGTGATGCAGCGGCTGACCCGCTTCGTGCAGCTCTATCCCTATCTGCACGGGCAGGTGAAGCGGCAGCCGGAGACGGTGGATCTGCGCTACACCAACGGATTTACCGTGCGCTGGCGTGAGGACGCCGAGGCACAGGTCAATTTAGAGAGCCGCGCACCAGCGCGTGCGGCGGCGAGGATTGCGGGTATCTGAATGACAAAGCGAAGTGAGAAGAACCTGATCATCGGGCTCGATATCGGTACCTCGAAGGTGGTGGCGATCGTGGGCGAGGTCAGAAGCGATGGCGGCATCGAGATCATCGGTATCGGCTCCCACCCCTCCCGTGGATTGAAGAAGGGCGTGGTGGTCAACATCGAGTCCACCGTGCAGTCGATCCAGCGGGCGGTGGAGGAGGCTGAGCTGATGGCCGGCTGCGAGATCCATTCGGTCTACGCAGGCATCGCCGGCAGCCATATCCGCAGCCTCAACTCCCACGGCATCGTCGCCATCAAGGACAAGGAGGTGACCCATGGCGACGTGGAGCGGGTAATCGACGCGGCGCGTGCGGTGGCGATCCCGGCGGATCAGAAGATTCTCCACATCCTGCCCCAGGAGTTCATCATCGACGAGCAGGAAGGTATTCGAGAGCCGACCGGTATGTCCGGGGTACGGCTCGAGTCCCGCGTGCACATGGTGACCGGCGCGGTCAGCGCTGCGCAGAACATCGTCAAGTGCATCCGCCGCTGCGGCCTGGAGGCGGACGACCTGATCCTGGAGCAGCTCGCCTCCAGCTACTCGGTGCTGAGCGACGACGAGAAGGAGCTGGGAGTCTGTCTGGTCGACATCGGCGGCGGCACCACCGACATCGCGGTCTTTACCGGCGGCGCGATCCGTCACACCGCGGTGATCCCCATCGCCGGCGACCAGGTCACCAATGACATTGCGGTGGCCCTGCGCACACCGACTCAGCACGCGGAAGAGATCAAGATCAAATACGCCTGCGCCCTGACCCAACTCGCCACCAGCGACGAGACCATCGAGGTGCCCAGCATCGGTGAGCGGCCGCCGCGCAGGCTCTCCCGCCAGACCCTGGCGGAGGTGGTGGAGCCCCGCTACGAAGAGCTGATGACCTTGATCCAGGCCGAGCTGCGTCGGAGCGGATTCGAGGACGTCATCGCCGGCGGCGTGGTGCTGACCGGCGGCAGTTCCAAGATGGAGGGGGTCATCGACCTGGCGGAGGAGGTCTTTCACATGCCGGTACGGCTCGGTGTACCGCAGTACGTCAGCGGATTGTCCGACGTGGTGCGCAATCCGATCTACTCCACCGGCGTGGGATTGTTGTTGTTTGGCCAGCGCAACCGGGCCCAGAGCGGCCATGAGCTGGCGAATGAAGGCGGATTGAAGGCAGTTTGGGACCGCATGAAGCACTGGTTCCAGGGTAATTTCTGAATATTTTTTTCTGTACAGGCGCGACAGAACTCGAGGAGGTAGACCATGTTTGAATTATTGGATACACACAGTCAGAACGCTGTGATCAAGGTAATCGGTGTAGGCGGAGGCGGCGGCAACGCGGTCAATCACATGCTGACCGGTGACATCGAAGGCGTGGATTTCATCTGTGCCAACACCGATGCTCAGGCCCTGCGCAACAGCGAGGTACGGACCCTGCTGCAGCTCGGCTCGGATATCACCAAGGGCTTGGGTGCCGGGGCCAACCCGGACATCGGTCGCCAGGCGGCGATGGAGGACCGGGACCGTATCGAGGAGGTGCTGGCGGGGGCCGATATGGTCTTCATCACCGCCGGCATGGGCGGAGGCACGGGTACCGGTGCGGCGCCTGTGGTGGCCGAGGTGGCCAAGGATCTCGGCATCCTGACCGTGGCGGTGGTGACCAAGCCCTTCGGTTTCGAGGGCGGTAAGCGCATGAAGATCGCCGAAGCGGGGATGGCCGAACTGGGTAAATGCGTCGACTCTCTGATCACCATTCCCAACGAGAAGCTGTTGGCGGTGCTGGGCAAGGAGATGAGCCTGCTGAACGCCTTCAAGTCGGCCAACGACGTGCTGCTGCACGCGGTGCAGGGTATCGCCGAGCTGATCACCCGTCCCGGCCTGATCAATGTGGACTTCGCCGACGTCAAAACGGTGATGTCAGAGATGGGCGCCGCCATGATGGGCTCCGGCGAGGCCTCCGGCGACAACCGGGCCCGCGAAGCGGCCGAACGGGCGATCCGCAGTCCGCTGCTGGAGGACGTGAATCTGGCCGGCGCCAAGGGCATCCTGGTCAACATCACCGCCGGTCTCAACCTGGCCATCGGCGAGTTCGACGAGGTGGGCAACACGGTGCGCGAGTTCGCTGACGACGACGCCACTGTGGTGGTCGGCACCGTAATCGATCCCGATATGCAGAACGACATGCGGGTCACCGTGGTCGCCACCGGTCTGGGCGAGACGGCCAGGGCGCAGATCCCCAAGCCGGCCGCGGTGGAGGAGATCAAGCCGGTGAAGCTGGTGAATTCCGATGTGGTCGAGGCGGAACCCGACGACTATCGGGAGCTGGATCGGCCGACCGTGCTCAGAAATGGTGCGGCCGCTCGACAAAGCAGTGCAACTGCGGCGGAGGGAAACCTGGATTATCTCGATATTCCGGCCTTTTTGCGTCGACAGGCCGATTAATTCCTATCGATATGTGAACAAATCCAGGAGATCGCCCAGTAATAGGTGCGTTTGGTACAAACTCTGCTAGATACTTTACCGAGCGATGACAGAAGTTGAGGTCAATTGTTCTCAGGGAACCATAGACCCACTGTTTTGTCGGATAAACGCATGTGATAGCATACGCACCTTTTTTGGGCTTCGTTGGGTCTCTGCTTGGGAGCATATAGTCGATGATTTGGCAACGGACGTTAAAGAATGTCATCCGCGCCACCGGTGTGGGTCTGCATACGGGGGAAAAGGTCTACCTCACCCTGCGGCCGGCCGCGCCGGATACGGGCATCGTTTTCCGTCGCGTCGACCTCGATCCACCGGTCGAGATCCGGGCCTGTGCGGAAAATGTCGGTGACACCCGCCTCTCCAGCACCCTGGTGCAGGATGGGGTGCGGGTCTCCACCGTGGAGCACCTGCTCTCCGCTTTTGCCGGGCTGGGCATCGACAACGCCTATGTGGACGTGAGTGCACCCGAGGTTCCGATCATGGACGGCAGCGCGGGTCCCTTCGTCTTTCTGCTGCAGTCGGCCGGCGTCGAGGAGCAGAACAAGGCGAAGCGGTTTATCCGTATCAAGCGCAAAGTCGAGGTGGTGGAGGGTGACAAACGCGCCTCATTCGAGCCCTTTGAAGGGTTCAAGGTCACCTTCTCCATCGATTTCGACCATCCCGCTTTCAAGGAGCGGGCCCAGTTCGCCACCGTGGATTTCTCTTCCACCTCCTTCGTGCGCGAGGTCAGCCGTGCCCGTACCTTCGGTTTCCTGCGCGATATCGAAATGTTGCGCCAGAAGGAGCTGGCCCTGGGCGGCAGCCTCGACAACGCCATCGTGGTGGACGACTATCGGATCATGAACGAGGATGGCTTGCGCTATGAGGACGAGTTCGTCAAGCACAAGATCCTCGACGCCATCGGCGACCTCTACCTGCTGGGTCATAGCCTGATCGGTGCCTTCAGCGGCCACAAATCGGGACATGCCCTCAACAACCGTCTGCTGCGGGAGCTGATCAGTCAGGAAGACGCCTGGGAGGAGATCACCTTCGACGAGCCGGAGGATGCGCCGATCTCCTACATGCAGCCCGCTCATGTGACACTGAGCTGAGCACTATCTGCCGGCTCAACTGATGACCTGAAGGGTCGCAGCGTACAAACTGCGGCCCTTTTCTATTTACGGTGGTGTCGACTCAAACGTCGCAACGCCTCCTGCAGGGGGCCGGCCTCGAGTGCGTCGGCCGCCTGACGCAAGACATTGGCGCTCTCCGGACTCAGGCCGGGGCGGTGGTGTCTCGCGGGACGCTTCGCGTCACTCCTGGCGGGCAGGATGCGAGGCCGCAACTGCTCGACCGGCAGACCCTGTTGCCGCAACTGGCGCAGCAACTGTGGTGCCAGGTAGCGCAGTCGGCTGGCCCAGACCGGAGAACTGACCAGCAGGCTCAGCACTCTGCCGTTGAGTACGGCTGCCAGAAGCTGTTCATCCAGGGGGGATGGCAGCAGGGCGCGAACCTGTTGCGCCAGTCTCTCTTGCTGCGCCAGTTGTTTGTGGAGCTGGGTCAGGGTGCCTTGAGCATTGAGCAATTTCTGAATTGAGCGCATGACGTTTTTGGAAAAAATTGAGGAAAAACACCACATTTCGTGCTTTAAATGTTAAAGTTCATGAATTTTCGACCGAAACAAAATGTAGTTACCGCCTGTTGATGTTTGTTTATTGATATGAAAATCATATACTTACGAGGAGTTGGGCAGACTTGCAGCACGATGATGCGTTGTCTGTACGCCTCAGGAATCGCATTGGTCGTCGGCCTCTTCGGCCTCGGAATGTTGTGGGCAGGTTATCAGAAGGGGCTCTCCGATGCCGAGTTTCCCGAGCACCAGTTGGTGGTCAGCCTGAAACGAACCTTCGCCGAAGAGCGGCAGCTGTTGGATGACGCGCGCGCCGATGCCCAGAGCGAGATCGATGCCATGGCGGTGCGCATGGGCCAGTTGCAGTCCCAGTTGCTGAGGCTCGATGCGCTGGGTGAACGTCTGGTCGAAATCGGACGTCTCGACAAGGGCGAATTCAGTTTCGAGGAACCGCCCGCCCTGGGTGGTCCGGAAGGCATCGAGTCGGCCAGTCAGCAGTCGGCGCTGCCTGACCTGCTGGTGGAGATGCAGAGCCTGGAACAGATGATAGACGACCGTCAGCAGCAGTTGGCGCTGGTCGAGGATCTGATCATGAACTCCAACCTGGAGGAGTCACTGCACCCGGCAGGACGCCCAATTTCCAAGGGTTGGATCTCCTCCTACTTCGGCATGCGTAACGACCCCTTCACCGGCAAGCGGGCGATGCACAAGGGCATGGATTTCGCGGGCAAGGAGGGCTCCGAGGTGGTGGCGGTGGCCGCCGGCGTGGTGACCTGGGCCGGAGATCGTTACGGCTACGGCGAGATGATCGAAATCAATCACGGCAAGGGCATCGTGACCCGCTATGGCCACAACGAAAAACTCCTGGTCGAGGTCGGTGATCGCATCAAGCAGGGCCAGGTGATCGCGACCATGGGTTCTTCCGGCCGTTCCACCGGGCCCCATGTCCATTTCGAAGTGTTGAAGAACGGCAAGGCGGTCAATCCGGGCAAATATATCCAATCAAAAAGGGCGCGCGACGCAGCCTGACGCAGACGCTCTCCAAACTATTTCGAGAAAGCGGGGCATGCAGCAAACTGCACGCCCCGTTTCTTCAGCATTCCCCCTGCATGCTGTATGATCCCAGGATTTCGCAGCTCTGACGGAAACCCGTATTCATGGTTAGTAACATCCTCAAGAAGATCTTCGGCAGCCGAAACGAGCGCCTGATCAAACGTCTCTTCAAAACCGTGGCTCAGATCAACCAGCTGGAACCCGATTTGCAGCAGCTCTCCGACGAGGCGCTGAGTGAGAAGACGAGCGATTTTCGGCGTCGCCTGGAACAGGGTGAAGCGCTCGACAGTCTGCTGCAGGAGGCCTTCGCCGTGGTCCGCGAGGCGGGACGCCGGGTGATGGAGATGCGCCACTTCGATGTCCAGCTGATCGGCGGCATGGTGCTGCATCAGGGCAAGATCGCGGAGATGCGCACCGGCGAGGGCAAAACCCTGGTGGCGACCCTGGCGGCCTATCTCAACGCCCTGCCCGCCAAGGGTGTGCACGTGGTTACCGTGAACGACTACCTGGCCCGGCGCGATGCCGCCTGGATGGGGCGTGTCTACCATTTTCTCGGCCTCACCACCGGTGTCATCAACTCTTCCGGCGGCATGGGGCCCGACAGTGCCTCATACATGTTCGATCCTGAGTATGACGGTTCGGCAGGGGGGTATTCCCATCTGCGGCCGGTGACCCGGGCGGAAGCCTATGCGGCCGATATCACCTATGGCACCAACAACGAATACGGCTTCGACTACCTGCGCGACAACATGGCCTTCAGCGCCGATCAGCGGGTGCAGCGTCCCCCCTTCTTCGCCATTGTCGACGAGGTCGACTCGATCCTGATCGACGAGGCGCGTACGCCGCTGATCATCTCCGGTCCCACCGAAGACTCCTCCGAACTCTACAAGGCGGTGAACGAGATTATTCCACGCCTGACCCGGCAGCAGCCGATCACCAACGAAGAGGGGCAGCCCGACTTCGGACCGGGCGATTTCTCGGTGGATGAGAAGGCGCGCCAGGCCTATCTCAGCGAAGAGGGCCATCAGCATGTCGAGGAGATGTTGACCGAGGCTGGGCTGCTGGAGGAGGGGGCCAGTCTCTACGACTCCGGCAACATCATCCTCATGCATCATGTGATGGCGGCGCTTCGCGCGCATGCGCTGTTCCAGCGGAACGTAGACTACATCGTCAAGGATGACCAGGTGGTGATCGTCGACGAATTCACCGGCCGTACCATGCCGGGCCGCCGCTGGTCCGACGGCCTGCACCAGGCGGTGGAGGCCAAGGAGGGGGTCAATATCCAGAACGAGAACCAGACCCTCGCCTCGATCACCTTCCAGAACTACTTCCGTCTCTACCAGAAGCTCTCCGGCATGACCGGCACGGCCGACACTGAGGCCTACGAGTTCCAACAGATCTACGGTCTCGAAGTGGTGGTCATCCCCACCAACATGCCGATGGTCCGCAACGACATGGGCGATCTGGTCTACCTGACTCCGGAGGAGAAGTACGAGGCGATCATGGAGGATGTACGCGACTGCGTGAAACGCGGGCAGCCGGTGCTGGTGGGCACCGCCTCTATCGAGACCTCGGAGTTGATCTCTAGCCTGCTCGACAAGGCCAAGATCGAGCACAAGGTGTTGAACGCCAAACACCATGAGCAGGAGGCGGGCATCGTGGCCCAGGCGGGCCGTCCCGGTGCCGTCACCATTGCCACCAACATGGCCGGCCGCGGTACCGACATCGTGCTCGGCGGCAATTTCGAGTCCGAGCTGGAGACCCTGGGCGACGCCCCGGACGAGGCATCAATCGACACGCATAAAACAGCCTGGAAGGGACGCCATCAGCAGGTGCTGGAGGCGGGCGGACTGCACGTGATCGGCACCGAGCGCCACGAGTCCCGGCGTATCGACAACCAGCTGCGTGGGCGCTCAGGGCGCCAGGGCGATCCCGGCTCGAGCCGCTTCTACCTCTCGCTGCAGGACAACCTGATGCGCATCTTCGCCTCCGACAAGGTCGGCGCCCTGATGCAGAAGCTGGGCATGGAGCGGGGCGAGGCGATCGAGCACCCCTGGGTCTCCCGCGCCATCGAGAACGCCCAGCGCAAGGTGGAGGGCCGCAACTTCGATATCCGCAAACAGCTGCTCGAGTTCGACGACGTGGCCAACGACCAGCGCCGGGTGGTCTACGAACAACGCAGTGAGCTGATGGAGATCGAAGACATCTCCGAGTCGATCAGGGCACTTCGTATTGACGTGCTCAACGAGGTCTTCCACAGCTACATCCCGCCCCAGAGTATCGAGGAGCAGTGGGACGTACCCGGCCTCGGCGAGGCCCTGGCCGAGACCTTCGGCGGCGATTGGCCGATTCAGCAGTGGCTCGACGCGGATGACGATCTGCATGAGGAGACGCTGCTGCAGCGCATTCTCGACACCTTGGTCGATACCTACGCGGCGAAGGAGGCCCTGGTCGGTGCCGACAACATGCGTCACTTCGAAAAGGCGGTGATGCTGCAGACCCTGGACAGCCATTGGAAGGAGCATCTGGCGGCCATGGACTACCTGCGCCAGGGCATCCACCTGCGCGGCTATGCGCAGAAAAATCCGAAGCAGGAGTACAAGCGCGAGGCCTTCGCCATGTTCTCCAACATGCTCGACAGCATCAAACGAGAAGTGGTCGGCGTGCTCTCCAAGGTCCAGGTCCAGCGTCCCGAGGAGATGGTGGTCGAGGAGCCGCAGCCGCGCACCAGCGACTTCGAATTCAAGCACGAAACTTTCGAAGGACTGCCGGAGGAGGCCGCCGCCGAGGCGATGCCGGAGCAGGAAGAGCAACATCAGCCCTTCGTGCGCGACGGCCGCAAGATCGGCCGCAACGAACCCTGTCCCTGCGGTTCGGGTAAGAAGTACAAGCACTGCCACGGCCGTCTGAGCTGAAGCATGTCCATGGCGAGCGTTGAAGTCCCCGGTATTCGTCTGGGGGTCGCCGCGGCCGGTATCAAATACACCGACCGCAAGGACCTGCTGGTGATCGAGCTGGCCGCCGGCGGCAGCGCCGCCGCGGTCTTCACGCGCAACGCCTTCTGCGCCGCCCCCGTGCACGTGGCGAGAGCCCATCTGCAGCGGACTGCCCCCCGCTATCTGTTGGTTAACTCCGGCAACGCCAATGCCGGTACCGGCGAACAGGGCCTGCGTGACGCCGAGGCCAGCTGCCGCTATCTGGCGGAGAGCGCCGGCTGCAGCGCCGAACAGGTGCTGCCCTTTTCCACCGGCGTGATCGGCGCCAATCTGCCGCTCGAACGGATGCATCAGGCGATGCCAGCGGCCATCGGCGACCTGTGTGCTGCAGGCTGGGAAGCGGCGGCAGAGGCCATCATGACCACCGATACCCGGCCCAAGCTTGCCTCCCGCCAATTCGAGATCGACGGCGTCAGCGCCCGTGTGGTCGGTATCGCCAAGGGCTCCGGCATGATCCGTCCCGACATGGCGACCATGCTGGCCTACCTGGCCACCGATCTGGCGGTCGAACCGGTACTATTGCAGAGCTGTCTGAACCTGGCGGTCGAACCCTCCTTCAACAGCATTACCGTGGACGGCGACACTTCGACCAACGACGCCTGTGTGCTGCTGGCCAGCGGTGCCTCCAGCCTGCCGCCGGTGAATGACCGCGAGAGCGAAGCCTACCGTCGGCTGGCCGAAGCGGTTGCCGCCGTCTGCATGGAACTGTCGCGGGAGATCGTGCGTGACGGTGAAGGGGCCACCAAGCTGGTCGAGGTGGTGGTGGAGCAGGCGGCCGATCGGGCCGAGGCCCGTGAAGTGGCCTATACCATCGCCCACTCGCCCCTGGTCAAGACGGCACTCTTCGCCAGCGATCCCAACTGGGGCCGCATCCTTGCCGCCGTCGGCCGCGCCGGTCTGCGGAAGCTGGTGATCGAGCAGGTCGAGATCTGGTTGGATAACGTCTGTATCGTGCGAGACGGTGGACGCGCCCCCGAGTACACGGAAGAGGCGGGGCAGGCGGTCATGGACAGGCCGGAGTTCGCCATCCGGGTCAGACTCGGCCGCGGGCAGGCGGAGACCCGGGTGCTGACCTGTGACCTCTCCTACGACTACGTCAAGATCAACGCGGAATACCGTACCTGAGCAGCGGCTTCCCTCGAGCATGCTGATCCACGTCGCTGCCGCCGCCATCCAGGATGCCGAGGGGCGGGTGCTGATCACCAAAAGGGCGGACCATCTGCACCAGGGGGGGCTGTGGGAGTTTCCGGGCGGTAAGCTGGAACCGGGGGAGACACCGGAACAGGCGCTGGCGCGGGAGCTCAAGGAGGAGCTGGACATCCACCCGCTGGCAACCGAGCCGCTGATCCGGATTCACCATCAGTATGAGGATCGCCTGGTACGGCTCGATTTTTTTCGCGTGAAGGACTATCGGGGGCAGGCAAAGGGCATGGAAGGTCAGCCGTTACGTTGGCTCATCCCAGGGGAGATGCGGCCGGAGACCTTTCCTGCAGCCGACCGTCCCGTCATCACCGCCTTGCAACTTCCGGATCGCTATCTGATCACCGGCGCTGACCCGCAGGACCGGGAGCGCTTTCTGCACCGAATCGAAAAGGCGTTGGCAGCGGGCCTGCGGCTGGTTCAGCTTCGTGCCCACGAACTCGACGACCCGCAATATCGCGCATTGTTGCAGGAGGTGCGGGCACACTGCACGAAGCATAATGCCAGAGTGTTGATCAATCGCCCCCGGGACACGCTCGCTTGGGCAGGGTTGGCCGACGGTCTCCATCTCACGTCGTCACAGCTGATGGCGCTCGCAGAGCGTCCACCCGAGAGTGGACTGGTCGGCGCCTCCTGCCATATGCCTCAGGAGCTGGCCCGGGCCGCCAGGTTGCAGCTCGATTATGTACTGCTGTCGCCAGTGTTGCCGACAGCCAGCCATCCGCAGACATCGGCCATGGGGTGGGAGCGCTTCAGCGCCTGGGTGGAGCAGGTCAATCTGCCGGTCTATGCGCTCGGCGGTATGCGTCATGATCTGCTGCAACGGGCCAAGCAAGCCGGCGGGCAGGGCATCGCCGCGATCCGGGGATTCTGGCCCGAGTAGGAACGCCCGGTCGTGTCGGAAGCGGCTCAGTCGTGAAAGCCGTAAGCCTCGACCAGCGTGCGCAGGGTCTCGATGTCTTCGCTGCGCTTTTGCAGAAACTCGAAGCCGGAATCGTAGAAGGCGGGATTGATGTCGTTGTCGCTCCAGCGGCAGACGGCACGAAAGCGCATCGGCTGCAGGGCGCCCTCGGTATCGGGTAGGCGCACTTCGAGGGAGTACTCCTGGCCGACCGCGACCGGCTGTTCGCTGATCAACATCAGCCCCTCCGGGGTGATATCCACCACATGCCCCAAGGGGCGATCGCCATCAAGTTCCCACACCCGCAGATAGAAGATCAGGTGACGCCGTTTGATGGTGCGCCGGTCATCCTGTTTTTGGCTGCTGATGTCGCGATTGTGTTCACTCGGGTGTTTCATGTACATGGCGGCTTCTTCATTGTGACTGCAGCGGCGGTGCGGCGGTGACCGTGTCGGAGAGCAGGGCTTCCAGGTCGACGCTATCGAAAGCATAGTGCTTGTTGCAGAATTCGCAATCGACCGAGATCTGGCCCTCCTCGTGCAGGATCTGATCCAGTTCGGAACGTTCGAACACGCGCAGCGCGTTGGCGATACGCGCCTCGTTGCAGTGGCAGCGAAAGGCGACGGGGGAGGAGTCGAGCAGCCGCACGCCCTGCTCGTGAAACAGTCTGTAGAGCAAGCTCTCCGCATCCAGTGTCAACAGCTCATCGCGGGTCACCGTGTCGCCGAGCAGGTTGAGTGACTGCCAGGTGGAAACCTCCGCCTCCTGCCCCGGCAGGACCTGCAGCATCAGACCGACGGCGGTCTCGCCGTTGGCGGCCAGCCAGAGCCTGGTGTCGAGCTGTTCGGACTTTTCGAAGTAAGTCTCCAGCGAATCAGCAAGGCGCTGGTTCCGCAATCCCACGATGCCCTGATAGGGTTCGCCCTGCTCCGGTTCGAGCGTGATCACCAATCTTCCGTCACCGTAGAGCGGCTCATCGTCCGCCAGCGGGCGTTTGGAGTTCCAGCGACTCAGGCCCCGGATGGTGCCCGCATGGGTCGCCTGCGCGACCAGGGTGTGCAAAGGGCCCTGGGACTGTATCTGCAGAATCAGCGAGCCGTGGAATTTGATCGTCGCCGAGAGCAGGCTGACGGCGGCAAGGGACTCCCCCAGCTGTTCGGCAATCGGGGACGGATAGTTACGCTCATGCAGCACGGCGCGGTAGCTGGCATCCAGTTGTACCAGTTCTCCTCGCACTCCGCGGGTGGAAAAGACGAATCGATGCAGGCTGTCTCTGTTGAGCATGAGGCTAGATCTGGTCGTTGTTTAGCGGAATATCACCGATTGAATGAATTCACTATAATGCTTCGCACGAATGGTGAGTACATGCAAGCCCATGACCTATTCAGGGAAGTTTAGAAGTACAGAACAGGACATTCAAAATGCCGCGATCTAAATTCCTCAGCCATGAGATGCTGCGCAATCCGGAGTTTCAATCAGCACTGGTTCGTCTGGGGATCTGGTTCTTCAGTATCCTCTACATCGGGCTCGGCGCCTGGACCGCCTACTACGATGTCAATGTGCCGCTTTACTATCTGTTGTTCGGCGGCTACTTCATCTTTTTCGTCGTGACCCTGATCAGTGTCTATCAGATGCCGGTGATGCCGGTCAGGCCCTATATCACGCTGCTGATCGACATCAGTGCCGTCAGTCTGGCGATTTTCCTCACCAGTGAGGCGATCAGCCCCTTCTATCTGCTCTATATCTGGATTTTTGTCTCCTACGGCACGCGCTACGGCAAGATCGTGCTGATGGTGGCCTCGATCCTCAGTGTCGCCGCCTACAATGTGGTTCTGATCGCTCTGAACGAGTGGGGCATACATGCCTTCGAAGCCTTCTTTTTTCTGTTTCTGCTGGTGATGCTGCCGCTCTATCAATACAGTCTGCTGCGCAAACTGCACAAGGCCAGACAGGAGGCGGAGCATGCCAACAAGGCGCGCGGCGACTTTCTGGCCACCATGACCCATGAGTTGCGCACGCCGCTGATCGGTATTCTGGGCATGGCAAGATTGATGCAGGGGACGCCACTGGATGCTGAACAGAAGGAGTATCTGCATTCGATTCGCTCATCCGCCCAGTTGTTGCGCGCCCTGATCGGCGACATCCTCGACTTTTCCAAAATAGACGCCAACAAGCTGGAGTTGGTGGACGAAACCTTCGATATTCGTCGCTTGGTAAGCAGCGTGACCTCCGCGCTGGCGAATGAGGCGCAGGAAAAGCAGCTCGATCTGCGTTGCTGGATCGATCCCCGGCTGCCACGTATGTTGCAGGGTGACAATTTGCGTATTTCGCAGATCCTGTTCAATTTGCTCGGCAACGCCATCAAATTTACCGAACGTGGCAGTGTCATGCTGAGAATCAGTGCTGTCGACAGCCATGAAAACCTGGCCCAGCCCCATGTGCTCATCGAGATCGAGGATACGGGCATCGGCATTCCACAGGATAAACTGGACCGGATCTTCGACATGTTCTGGCAACTCGATGCCTCGAACAGTCGACGATACGGCGGCACCGGTCTGGGCACCACGGTGGCGCGTGACCTGAGTCGACGCATGGGTGGCGAAATCACCGTTCGCAGCCAGATCGGGGTCGGCTCCACCTTCGCCGTGCGGCTGCCCCTGATCAAACAGCAGGGAATGGCGCAACCGGTATCCGCCCCGCTGTTGGAAGGCAAGCGCATCCTCATATTCGAGAGCAACGAACAGGATATGAACCTGCATCTCAAACTGGCGGAAGAGCTGGGAATGCAGGCCGTTGCCGTGCTCTCCCTGAAAGCGCTCACGCCTTATCTGGATCAAATCTTCGATGTGGTGCTGGTATGTGACACCCTGGCCGGAATCGCGTTGAACCAGGCCCTGAGTCGAATCGAAATTCTGGAGGGCAACCCGACCATACTGCTGGCCGGTTACCGTGGCCGTACCATCGGCATCCCGTCCCCGGTCTCAAGGGTGTTGATGAAACCTTTTCTGGCCGACGACCTGTACGAAGCGGTCGTCGATCCGCTGCGCATGCGCGAATCGGAGCGGGCCTCGCTCTCCTCTGCGCTCGGGCATGAAGTGCGGGAATCGAGCGGTATCCAGATCCTGCTGGCTGAGGACAACGCCATCGCCGCCAAGGTGCTCTCAACCCTATTGCTTCAGCGTGGTCATTCGCTACAGGTGGTGAAAGACGGTAAGGAGGCGTTGGAGGCGGTGGCAAAGATCGACTACCATCTGGCCTTTATCGACCTCAGAATGCCACGTATGGACGGTATCGAATTTACCCGCCGTTATCGTGCGACAGAGAGCGCGTCGCGTCATCTGCCGATCTATGCCCTGACCGCCAATACGGCGGAGGACGCGATGAAACATTGTCTCGATGCGGGCATGGACGGTTTCCTCAACAAACCCGTGGAGCCCGAGCAGCTGGATGCCATCATCATGCGGCATACCGGCACGGATCACTATCGGCCGTATACCCTGGACTGAAATGAGTGACTTGATCGCGCAGGCCGCAACCTTTGCCACCCAGGCCCATGCGCGTATCGATCAGCGCCGTAAATATTCCCATCAACCCTACGATGTACACCTGAAGGCGGTGGCGGCGCTGGTCAGTGAGGTCTCCGGCGACCCCCACATGATTGCCGCCGCATGGCTGCACGACACGGTGGAGGATACGCCGGCGACAGTGCAGGATATCGAGCGGAACTTCGGTGCCGATGTGGCGCAACTGGTTGACGAACTGACCGATGTGAGCCGTCCGAGCGACGGCAACCGCGCCGAACGCAAACGGCTCGATCGTCAGCATATCGCCAGAGCATCGGTGCGAGCCAAGACCATCAAGCTCGCCGACCTGATCGACAATTGCCGGGATATCTGTCAACACGACAGCCGTTTTGCCCGTGTCTTCCTGAACGAGATGGAGGCGCTGCTGGACGTGTTGCACGACGGTGACGAGCGACTCTACCGCAGAGCCCGCAAAGTCTGGCGCGGCTGTCATGAGAAGCTCTCCCGGCAGGCGCACCAGGAGAGCGATGAGACGGTGTCGGGCGAGGCGGGCGATTTCGGGGTGACCTATGAACAGCAGCGGGCCCTGCGTCACTTCACCGAGGCCTTCAAAGCCGCCGACATTGCCGATCCGCTGCCTTCGTTCGATGCCGCGACTTCGGTCTTCGCCGCCAGCGAAGACATGCAGGCCGGAGGCTGGGTGGTGGCGGGCGTGCGCGACCGAGGCCTGGTCAGCGGTTACCTGCAGGTGGACGATCTGACCGATGGCAGTTGCCGCGATCATCGACGGGAGTTCGCCCGCGGACAGCTGCTGCATGGTGACGCCAGCCTCTCCGACGTGATTCAGGTGCTGACCCGTTACGACTGCTGCTTCGTCACCCTGATGGGCGAGGTGACTGGTTTTATTCTGCGTGCCCACATCCAACGGCCCCTGGTGCGCATGTGGCTGTTCGGCATGATCACCATCGTGGAGATGAATCTGGTCGCCAGCCTGCATCGAAGCTTTCCGGATGACGCCTGGCAGTCGTTGCTCAGCGAAGAGCGCCTGCAGAAGGCGAGGGACTTGCAGGAGGAGCGACTGCGCAGGGGGCAGACGAGCCGTTTGCTGGACTGTCTGCAGTTTTCCGACAAGGCGCGTCTTCTGATCGAGGACGAACACTCCCTCGCCCGTCTGGGATTTCCCACCAAAGGCAGCGCCAAACGCATCATCAAGGCGCTCGAGTCATTGCGTAACAACCTGGCGCATGCGCAGGATATCGTCACTCACGACTGGCCCCAGATCGCCCGCATGACCCGACGCATCGAGGGGCTTGTGTTGTGGCACAGTATCGACGAGGAGTAACTGGCAGGCTAGCCCGAATATTTCACCCGGTCGCTAGAAAATTATACTAACCCATCGATTTAATAGGGCTTTCCTGGGATATTAGGAAAGCACAAGGAGTTACCGACCTACGCTGAACGCGCTCTCGTGCCGGTCTCGCCGCCCAGCTGCGGTATTTGCTCAATCGTCAATAGCTTAGGCTATTGGCTCAATCACAAATCCGCATCTGAGCGACGATTCCGGCATGATCATCGCGTTCCCGGATGAAACATTCAGGCTAGAGCCCCAGGTTGTTCCAGATGGTCTTGCTCGGACCCGACTGGTTCATGGTATAGAAATGGAGGCCGGGAGCACCGCCCTCGAGCAGCCGCTGGCAAAGCCGTGTGACCGTTTCTATGCCATAGGCGCGAATCGAATCCAGATCGTCGCCGAATCCCTCCAGACGTTTTCTCAGCCAGCGCGGGATCTCGGCGCCGCAGGCATCGGAGAAACGCGCCAGCTGGGTGAAGTTGGTGATCGGCATGATGCCGGGGACGATGGGAATCTCGATGCCCAGCGTCCGGCAGTCGTCGACAAACCGGAAGTAGGCGTCCGGGTTGTAGAAATACTGCGTAATCGCGCCGGTCGCCCCCGCATCGACTTTCTGTTTGAAATAGGCCAGGTCCTGCCTGGCGCTGACCGCCTGGGGGTGGAATTCAGGGTAGGCGGCGACTTCGATATGGAAGTGGTCGGCGAAGGTGTCGCGAATCAGCTGCACCAGTTGGTTGGCATTGCTGAGATCGCCAAGACCGCCGGGTCCCGCTCCTGAGGGCAGATCGCCGCGCAGGGCCACCAGGCGATCGATTCCCTTATCCCGGTAATGCTCCAGAATCTCGATGATCTCCTGACGCGTTCCGCCGATACAGGAGATGTGAGGTGCGGTGACGATAGCTTCGGAACAGAGCCAGTCGACCGTGTCGAAGGTGCGCTGGTGTGTCGAGCCGCCGGCTCCGTAGGTGACGGAAAAGAAGGCTGGGTTCAGGGCGCGCAGGGTCTTCACCGTCTGCTGCAAGTTGGCGAACCCCTTCTCCGTCTTTGGCGGAAAGAGTTCGAAGCTGAAAATGTTCTGGTCTTCTGTTGGCATGGCTTCGCTCAATCTGATGGGCTGCTTGTGTCCCCAATCCGGCCTCGGCAAGCGTCATCTATCCCTGTCACATCAGAGGGGATAGGTGACGGCAGTCGTGGCTGCCGGATTGCGAACGGCCGTTACGTACTGTTGCGCTCTCTAGGCGAAAGGCTCAGCTCAGTAGCGGTAGTGATCGGGCTTGTAAGGACCTTCCACCGGCACGCCGATGTAGTCCGCCTGCTCCTGACTGAGCGTGGTCAGGCGGGCGCCGATCTTGGCCAGATGCAGTCGCGCCACTTCCTCATCCAGCTTCTTGGGCAGCACATAGACCTTGTTTTCGTAGTTCTCCCGATGGTTGAAGAACTCGATCTGCGCCAGCACCTGGTTGGAGAAGGAGTTGGACATCACGAAGCTGGGGTGACCGGTGGCGCAGCCCAGATTGACCAGCCGCCCTTCGGCCAGCAGGATGATCCGCTTGCCGTCGGGGAAGACGACGTGGTGCACCTGGGGCTTGATCTCCTCCCAGGGATATTTACGGATGCCGGCAATATCGATCTCATTGTCGAAGTGGCCGATGTTGCAGACGATGGCCTGGTCCTTCATGGCCGCCATGTGGTCATGGGTGATGATCATCTTATTACCGGTGGTGGTGACGAAGATGTCGCCGATGGGCGCCGCCTCCTCCATGGTCACCACGCGATAGCCCTCCATCGCCGCCTGCAGGGCACAGATGGGATCGATCTCGGTGACCCAGACGGTGGCGCCGAGACCGCGCAGAGACTGGGCGCAGCCCTTGCCCACGTCGCCGTAGCCGGCGACCACCGCGATCTTGCCGGCGATCATCACATCGGTGGCCCGCTTGATGCCATCGACCAGGGATTCGCGGCAACCGTAGAGGTTGTCGAACTTGGACTTGGTGACCGAGTCGTTGACGTTCATGGCCGGGAACAACAGTGTGCCCTGTTCCATCATCTGATAGAGCCTGTGTACGCCGGTGGTGGTCTCTTCGGTGACGCCCCGGATCGATTCCGCCATGCGATGGTAGCGCCGGGGATCTTCGTCGATGCTGCGTTTGAGCACACCGAGAATTACCTGCCACTCTTCCGGATCCTCGGCCTTGGGTTCCGGCACCGCACCGGCATTGGCGAACTCCACCCCCTTGTGCACCAGCAGGGTGGCGTCACCGCCGTCGTCGAGGATCATGTTGGGCTCCTCTCCATCGGGCCAGTTGAGCACCTGCTCGGTGCACCACCAGTACTCCTCAAGGGACTCGCCCTTCCAGGCGTAGACGGGGATGCCCTGGGCGGCGATGGCGGCGGCGGCGTGGTCCTGGGTGGAGAAGATGTTGCACGAACACCAGCGGACCTGGGCGCCGAGGGCCACCAGGGTCTCGATCAGCACCGCGGTCTGGATGGTCATGTGCAGGGAGCCGGTGATTCGTGCGCCTTTGAGGGGCTGTTCGGTGGCGTACTTCTCACGGATCGCCATCAGGCCCGGCATTTCGGTCTCGGCGATGGCGATTTCACGGCGACCGTAATCGGCCAAGGCGATATCGGCGACTTTATAGTCATTGAACTCACTCATGGTAATCATCTCCTGAATATCGTGAGTGAGCGCCGTTTTTCGTATCGGCCCCTGCCGAGCCTGGCGGATAGTGATCCGTTGCAGCGCTCCTCGGCAGGGGGGGTGTTAATTATGAGTTATGAATTTTGAATTGTGAATTATGAATTACGAATGGTTGAGCGCGCTATGCATGCGGTTATTTATAAAAGCGCGAGGAGTAGCGCGTTCGACCATTCGTAATTCATAATTCAACATTCAAAATAACTTCAAAGTCCGGCATCGTCGCGCAGTGCGTTCGCCTTGTCGGTCAGTTCCCAGGTGAAGCCTTCGTTCTCTCGCCCGAAGTGGCCATAGGCGGCTGTTTTGCGGTACTGGATCTTGTCCGTGTTGAGCAGGTCGAGCATCTTCAGGATGCCATATGGCCGCAGGTCGAAGTGTTGGCGCACCAGTTCAACGATCTTCTCGTCGTCGATCTTGCCGGTACCGAAGGTCTCGACCATGATCGAGGTCGGCTCGGCGATGCCGATGGCGTAGGAGACCTGGATCTCACAGCGGTCGGCCAGGCCGGCGGCGACGATGTTCTTGGCCACATAGCGAGCCGCATAGGTGGCCGAACGGTCGACCTTGGAGGGATCCTTGCCCGAGAAGGCGCCGCCGCCGTGGCGGGCCATGCCGCCGTAGGTGTCGACGATGATCTTGCGGCCGGTCAGGCCGCAGTCTCCGACCGGACCGCCGATAACGAAGCTACCGGTGGGATTGATGTGGATCTTCTCCTGCGGACAGGCGTCGAGCCAGGCTTTGGGCAGCACCGGCTGGATGATGTTCTCCATCACCGCCTCGCGCAGGTGGTTGTAGTCGATGTCGGGATCGTGCTGGGTGGAGAGGACCACGGCATCGATGCCGGTCACCCGGCCATCTTCATAATGCAGGCTGACCTGGCTCTTGGCATCAGGGCGCAGCCAGGGCAGCACGCCCGACTTGCGGATCTCTGACTGGCGTTGTACCAGTCGGTGGGCATAGGTGATGGGAGCGGGCATCAGCACATCGGTCTCGTTGGTGGCGTAACCGAACATCATGCCCTGGTCGCCGGCGCCCTGCTCCTCGGGGGCGCTGCGGTCGACACCCTGGGCAATGTCACCGGATTGCTTGCCGATCAGCGACATCACCGCACAGGTGGAGCCGTCGAATCCCACGTCGGAGCTGGTGTAGCCGATGTCGCAGACCACCCCGCGGACCAGTTCGTCCAGGTCGACCCAGGCCTCGGTGGTGATCTCGCCGGCGACGATGACGGCACCGGTCTTGATCAGCGTCTCACAGGCGACGCGCGCCCGCTCCGGATGAGGGTCCTGTTTCAGAATAGAGTCCAACATGGCGTCCGAGATCTGGTCTGCTACTTTGTCGGGATGGCCTTCGGAGACGGATTCGGAGGTGAAAATGTAGTTGTTTGCCATTAATGTTCCGTAAATGAGGTCGCGTGGTAGCTCTGTGAAATCAGTTTGTTGCAGCGTCTGACTTTGGGCCGGGGGCCTTGACTCGCGGAAAAACGGATTTTACACATCACCCCGCTTTTTGCATAATGCCCCACCCGAAATCAATGCATAGTATTGAATGGAGCAATAATGGTATCCCTCGAGACCCCCGTTTGCGATTTCGGCGTCCCTGCGCCGGATTTCTCCCTGCCAGGTGTCGACGGCAAGACCTGGACCCTGAAAGAGTGTGCCGGCGAGCGTGGCTTGCTGGTCATGTTCATCTGTAACCACTGCCCCTATGTCAAGGCGGTGCAGCAGCGGATCATAAGGGACGTGAGGGACCTCCAGCCCCTGGGTATCAATGCGGTGGCGATCATGTCGAACGATCCGGCCGACTACCCGGAGGACTCCTTCGAGAACATGCAGCGGGTGGCGCGGGAGCTGGGCTACCCCTTCCCCTATCTGCTCGACGAGAGTCAGTCTGTGGCCAAGGCCTACGGCGCCATCTGTACCCCTGATTTCTTTGGGTATAACGCCGTCCTGGAGTTGCAGTATCGTGGCCGGCTGGACGCGAGTCGCAAGGAGACGGCGCCCGATGATGTGCGCAGAGATCTCTTCGAGGCCATGAAACAGATCGCGGAAACCGGCCGGGGTCCGCAGGAACAGATCCCCAGCATGGGCTGTTCAATCAAGTGGCGGGATGCTCCAACAGATTGAAAGTGCAGGGTTTATTAGGATATTAGAATTTTCCATCAAGCGTGCTTATTGCCCCCATAAAGGCAGCTATTTTGCCCGGCGCACCCCCTTGAGTCAGAATAGACCGCCTTTTTCCGCATGCAGGCCAACTAGAAACAAGCAAACGGTGTACGCGGATCGAACAAATAATCGCTGCAATGGGGTATCAGCTTAAACAGAATCCGGCGAATGATCGTCACTTAGAAATTTGTCTGCCTGGGCGCAGATAGTCGTCATTTACATTCAGGAGGGGTCAATGTCCTCACGTAGAGAACTTGCCAATGCCATTCGTGCGCTGAGTATGGATGCGGTGCAAAAAGCCAATTCAGGTCACCCGGGCGCACCCATGGGAATGGCCGACATCGCGGAAGTCCTGTGGAACAGCCACATGAAACACAACCCGTCCAACCCGGACTGGGCCGACCGCGACCGATTCGTCCTCTCCAATGGTCACGGCTCCATGTTGATCTACTCGCTGCTGCATCTCACCGGCTACGAGTTGACCATCGATGATCTGAAAAACTTCCGTCAGCTCCATTCCAAGACCCCAGGGCATCCCGAGTACGGCTACGCACCCGGTGTCGAGACCACCACCGGCCCCCTGGGGCAGGGCATCACCAACGCTGTGGGTATGGCACTGGCGGAGAAGACCCTGGCGGCCCAGTTCAACCAGCCGGGTCACGACATCGTCGATCACCACACCTATGTATTCCTGGGTGACGGCTGCATGATGGAGGGTATCTCCCATGAGGCCTGTTCCCTGGCGGGCACCCTGGGCCTGGGCAAGCTGATCGCTTTCTGGGACGACAACGGCATCAGTATCGACGGCGAGACCGAGGGCTGGTTCACCGACGATACCGCGAGCCGTTTCGAAGCCTACGGCTGGAATGTGATCCGTGACGTGGACGGCCACGACGCCGACTCCGTCAACAGCGCCATCGTTGCCGCCAAGGCCGAGGCCGGCAAACCGAGCCTGATCTGCTGCAAGACCACCATCGGTTTCGGCTCCCCCAACCTGGCCGGCAGCCACGACTGTCACGGCGCGCCGCTGGGCGCCGAAGAGATCGCCGCCACCCGCGAGCAGCTGGGCTGGAATCACGAGCCCTTCGTCGTTCCCGAGGATATCTACAACGGTTGGGATGCCAAGGCCTCCGGCGCCGAGGCCGAAGCGGCCTGGAATGAGAAGTTCAGCGCCTACGCGGCGGCCCATCCGGAACTGGCGGCTGAGTTCAAGCGCCGCATGGCCGGCGAGCTGCCCGCCAACTGGGAGGCGGACGCGGCCAGCTTCATCGCCGAGGTGAACGCCAAGGCCGAATCCCCGGCCACCCGCAAGGCCTCGCAGAACGCCCTCAACGGCTACGGTCCTCTGCTGCCCGAATTCCTTGGCGGTTCCGCCGACCTGACCCCCTCCAACCTGACCTCCTGGTCCGGTTCCAAGTCGATCACCGAGGGCAATGTGGAAGGCAACTACCTCTCCTACGGTGTGCGCGAGTTCGGAATGTCGGCGATCATGAACGGTATCGCACTGCACGGCGGTTTCATCCCCTACGGCGGTACCTTCCTGATGTTCTCCGAGTATGCCCGCAACGCCCTGCGTATGGCGGCGCTGATGAAGCTGCGCTCCATCTTCGTCTACACCCACGACTCCATCGGTCTGGGCGAGGACGGTCCGACCCACCAGCCGATCGAGCAGATTCCGACCCTGCGTATGATCCCGAACATGGATCTCTGGCGCCCCTGTGACGCGGTGGAGACCGCGGTGGCCTGGAAGGCCGCGATCGAGAAGAAGGATGGCCCAACCTCCCTCATCTTCTCCCGCCAGGGCCTTGCGCATCAGGAACGTACCGATGCCCAGATCGCCGATATCGCCAAGGGCGGCTATGTGATCGTCGACTGCGACGGCACCCCGGACGTGATCGTCATCGCCACCGGCTCCGAGGTCGATATCGCGGTCAAGGCGGCGGCCGACTCGAGCAAGAAGGTGCGAGTGGTCTCCATGCCCAATACCAAGGTCTTCGACGAGCAGGATGCCGCCTATAAGGAATCCGTGCTGCCTTCCACCGTGACCGCCCGTGTGGCGGTGGAAGCCGCCGTCACCGACGGCTGGTACAAGTACGTCGGCCTCGGCGGCAAGGTCATCGGCATAAACCGCTTCGGCGAGTCGGCGCCGGCCGGTGAACTGTTCAAGGAGTTCGGCTTCACCGCCGGGAATGTGCTCGCGGCCATCGACGAAGTGAGCGCCTGAGACATCGACGGGGCGCCGAAAGGGCGCCCCGAAACTTAACGAATTACAACACTACATCCATTCAACGGAGAATCGATATGACTATCAAAGTTGGTATCAACGGTTTTGGCCGCATCGGCCGTATGGCTTTCCGTGCCATCGCGAAGGACTTCCCCGGCATCGAAGTTGTCGGCATCAACGATCTGCTGGAACCCGACTATCTGGCCTACATGCTGAAGTACGATTCGGTGCACGGTAACTTCGACGGCGATATCGCCGTGGAAGGCAGCAACATGGTGGTCAACGGCAAGCAGATCCGTCTCACCGCCGAGCGCGATCCGGCCAACCTGAAATGGGACGAGATCGGCGCCGAGCTGGTCATCGAGTGTACCGGCTTCTTCCTCACCGAAGAGACCTGCCAGAAGCATATCGACGCCGGCGCCAAGAAGGTGGTGCAGAGCGCACCCTCCAAGGACGCCACCCCGATGTTCGTCTACGGCGTCAACCACAATGAATACGCCGGCCAGTCCATCGTCTCCGCCGCATCCTGCACCACCAACTGTCTGGCGCCCGTGACCAAGGTGCTGAACGACAACTGGGGCGTTAAGCGCGGACTCATGACCACCGTGCACGCCGCCACCGCTACCCAGAAGACCGTCGACGGCCCCTCCATGAAGGACTGGCGCGGCGGCCGCGGTATCCTGGAGAACATCATCCCGTCCTCCACCGGCGCCGCCAAGGCCGTGGGCAAGGTGCTACCCGAGCTGAACGGCAAGCTGACCGGCATGGCCTTCCGCGTGCCCACTTCCGACGTCTCCGTGGTCGACCTCACCGTCGAGCTGGAGAAGGAAGCCTCCTATGACGACATCTGCGCCGCCATGAAGGCCGCCTCCGAGTCTGGCGATCTGGCCGGCGTGCTGGCCTACACCGAGGAGAAGGTGGTCTCCACCGATTTCCGCGGTCGCGGTACCCCCTCTATCTTCGACGCGGGTGCCGGCATCATGCTCGATTCCACCTTCGTCAAAGTGGTCTCCTGGTACGACAACGAGTACGGCTATACCTGCAACATGCTGCGCATGGTCGAACACGTCGCCAAATAAGATGTGTCACGGGGCGGCGTTAAAGCCGCCCCGTGTGGCCGGAGGCTGAGTTTTTAATTATGGCTTTCTCTTCTGTGCCCCTCCGGGGATGCCGGAATTCATAATTAAAAATTCACAATTCAAAATCAGAATTTACGCAGGAGTCTGTTATGTCTTTCATCAAGCTGACCGATCTCGATCTTGCCGGCAAGCGCGTTCTGATCCGCGCTGATCTCAATGTGCCGGTCAAGGACGGCAAGGTGACTTCGGATGCGCGTATCACCGCGTCCATGCCGACGATCGAGCACTGTGCCAAGGCCGGCGCCAAGGTGATGGTGATGTCCCACCGTGGGCGTCCGGAAGAGGGTGTCTATTCGGAAGAGAACTCCATGGCGCCGATCGCCGAGGACATGTCCGCCAAGATGGGCAAGACCGTGCGTCTGATCAAGGATTATCTGGATGGCGGTTTCGACGTTGCCGGGGGCGAAGTGGTGCTGCTGGAAAACGTCCGCTTCAACACCGGCGAGAAGAAGGACAACGAGGCGCTGGCGAAGCAATATGCCGCCCTTTGTGACGTCTTTGTGATGGACGCCTTCGGTACCGCGCATCGCGCTCAGGCCTCCACCCATGGTGCCGGCAAGTTCGCCCCTGTCGCCTGTGCCGGCCTGCTGTTGGCCGACGAATTGGATAATCTGGCGAAAGCGCTGGCCAACCCGGCGCGCCCGATGGTAGCCATCGTCGGTGGCTCCAAGGTCTCCACCAAACTGACCGTGCTCGAGGCCCTGTCGGAGAAGGTCGACCAGCTGGTGGTCGGCGGTGGCATTGCCAACACCTTCCTCAAAGCGGTGGGCAAGAACGTGGGCAAATCACTGTGTGAAGACGACCTGGTACCCACCGCACAGGCCCTGATCGAGAAGATGAAGGCCCGTGGTGCGATTATCCCGATCGCCACCGACGTGGTGGTTGGCAAGAACTTTGCTGAAGATGAACCGGCGGTACTGAAAAGCGCCGACGAGGTGGCCGACGACGAGATGATCTTCGACATCGGTCCCGACAGCGCGAAGGAGCTGGCCGATATCATCGATCAGGCCGGCACCATCGTCTGGAACGGCCCGGTGGGCGTGTTCGAGTTCGACCAGTTCGGCGAGGGTACCAAGACCGTCTCCATGGCGATCGCCAACTCCAAGGGTTTCTCCCTGGCCGGTGGCGGCGACACTATCGCCGCGATCCAGAAGTACGACATCTATGACAAGGTGTCCTATATCTCGACCGCCGGCGGCGCCTTCCTGGAGTACCTGGAGGGTAAGACCCTGCCCGCGGTCGCCATGCTCGAGGCCCGTGCGGCCGAGTAAGCATCAGGAAGTGATGCGCATCACGGCCGGGCAGGGGCCCGGCCGGTTGACCATGCGGCAAGCATGAAACTGGATCTGTATGCCAAGACGAACAAAAATTGTAGCGACTCTGGGACCGGCGACCGACGATCCCAAGATGCTCGACAAACTCATCTATGCCGGGGTGGATGTCGTCCGCCTCAATCTCTCCCATGATGCGCACGAGTCCCATCGACAGCGCGCCGATCGTATCCGCAACCGGGCGCGCGCCTGCGGGCGCCAGATCGGTGTCTTGTGCGACCTGCAGGGCCCCAAGATCCGTATCGGCAAGTTCAAGCAGGGCTCGGTTCTGCTGGAGGAGAACGGCGAGTTCATCCTCGATGCGGCCTGCCCCCTGGATGCGGGTGATCAGCAACGGGTTGGAATTACCTACACTGAGCTGGTCAACGACGTTTCGCGCGGCGACACCCTGCTGCTGGACGACGGCGCCATCGTGCTCTGGATCTGCGAAGTAGAGGGCAGCGAGATCCGCTGCAAGGTTGTCGTGGGCGGCAAACTCTCCAACAACAAAGGTATCAACAAGCAGGGGGGCGGCCTCTCGGCGCCGGCACTGACCGACAAGGACCGGGACGACATCCGCTTCGCCGCCGAGATCGATGCCGACTACCTCGCCGTCTCCTTCGTGCGCAGTGCGGAGGACGTGCTGGAGGCGAAGCGGTTGCTGCGCGAAGCCGGTGGACAGGGTGGCATCGTGGCCAAGATCGAACGCGCCGAGGCCCTGGACTGCATCGCCGAGATCATCCAGGCATCGTCAGCCATCATGGTGGCCCGAGGTGATCTGGGGGTGGAGATCGGCGACGCCGAACTGCCGGCGGTGCAGAAGGAGCTGATCAAGACCGCTCGCGAGATGAACAGTGTGGTCATCACTGCCACCCAGATGATGCAGTCGATGATCGAGAACCCGATCCCGACCCGCGCCGAGGTCTTCGATGTGGCCAACGCGGTGCTGGATGGTACCGATGCGGTGATGCTCTCGGCCGAGACCTCGGTCGGCAAATATCCCAACAAGGTGGTGGAGGCAATGGACCGGGTCTGTATCGAGGCCGAGAAGCAGGCCTCGGCAAGACGCTCCCACCACCGGCTCGATACCGTCTTCGGTCGTGTCGACGAGGCCATCGCCATGGCCACCATGTACACCGCCAACCACCTGGGCGTGAAGGCGATCGCGGCGCTGACCGAGTCGGGCTCCACCGTGAAGTGGATGTCGCGCATCAGCTCGGGCATCCCCATCTACGCCCTGACCCGCCATGTGCAGACGCGTCGCAAGGTGACCCTCTTCCGCGGTGTCTATCCTGTCAGTTTCGACGTCGCCAGCACCAACGTGGACAAGGTCAACGAAGAGGTGATCGACGAACTGCTGCGCCGTGGCGAGGTGCGCGAGAGCGATCTGGTGATCATCACCAAGGGTGACCGCTCCGGAGTGGAGGGTCAAACTAACATCATGAAGGTGATGCGGGTCGGCGAGCACGTGCTTGCCAACAAATCGGATTGAGGGCGGCGCCGACAAAAAGGCGTCATCCCCAGTGGTAACAGATAAACTGAGTAACGACAGAAAACCGAGGAGGCTATCATGGCTCTGATTTCCTTGCGCCAACTTCTGGATCACGCCGCCGAGAACGGCTACGGTCTGCCGGCGTTCAACGTCAACAACATGGAGCAGGTGCATGCCATCATGCAGGCCGCAGACGCGGTCAACAGCCCCGTGATCCTGCAGGGTTCCGCCGGTGCGCGCTCCTACGCGGGCGAACCCTTCCTGCGCCACCTGATCGTGGCCGCCACCGAGATGTATCCCCACATCCCGGTCTGCATGCATCAGGATCACGGCACCAGCCCGAGTGTCTGCCTGCGCTCCATCCAGTCCGGCTTCTCCTCGGTGATGATGGACGGCTCGCTGATGACCGACGGCAAGACCCCGTCCTCCTACGACTACAATGTGGAAGTGACCGCCAAGGTGGTGGAGATGGCCCACGCCGGCGGCGTCTCCGTCGAGGGCGAGCTGGGCTGCCTGGGTTCCCTGGAGACCGGCCAGGCCGGTGAAGAGGACGGTATCGGCGCCGAGGGCACCCTCGATCACAGCCAGCTGCTGACCGATCCCGACGAGGCCGCCGACTTCGTCAAGAAGACCGGCGTGGACGCCCTGGCCATCGCCATCGGCACCTCCCATGGCGCCTACAAGTTCACCCGTCCGCCGACAGGCGACATCCTGGCCATCGAGCGGGTGAAGGAGATCCATGCCCGTATCCCCAACACCCATCTGGTGATGCATGGCTCCTCCTCGGTGCCGCAGGATTGGCTGGCGATCATTAACGAGTACGGCGGCGACATGGGCGAGACCTACGGCGTGCCTGTCGAAGAGATTGTCGAGGGTATCAAGCACGGCGTGCGCAAGGTCAACATCGATACCGACCTGCGCATGGCATCAACCGGTGCCATCCGCCGTCACCTGAACGACAACAAGTCCAACTTCGATCCGCGCAAGTTCCTCAAGGAGGCGACCAAGGCGATGTCCGAAATCTGTAAGGCGCGTTACGAAGCCTTCGGTTCCGCCGGCATGGCCGACAAGATCACGTCGATCTCCCTGGAGGGCATGCAGAAGCGCTACGACAGCGGAGAACTCGATCCGAAGATCAACTGATTGTTCTCCGCAGGTGAATCGGGATCGATTTTGGATTACCGGATCACCAAACAGGAACGCCCGGCAGATGCCGGGCGTTTTTTATGCGCTGGACCTACTCCGTCTGCTCCCAAACCGCCGGCAAGGCGGCGCTCTCCTGCCACAGGTTCACAATGGTGCAAAATAACCGGGCGGTCTGCTCGGTATCGTAGATGGCCGAATGGGCCTCACTGCTGTCCCATTCGAGTCCGGCCGATTGGGCCGCTTTGGCCAGTACCGTCTCACCGTAGGCCAGTCCGGCCAGACTGACGGTATCGAAGGTGCTGAAGGGGTGGAAGGGGTTGCGCTTGATCCCGCATCGTTCCACCGCTGCGTTGAGAAATCCCAGGTCGAAGAAGGCGTTGTGGCCGACCAGTATGGCGCGTTTGCAGCCGCTGGCCTTCACGGCCTGTCGTATGGGGGAGAACATCGCTCGCAACGCCTCCCCCTCGGGCAATGCCATACGGAATGGGTGGGAAGGGTCGATGCCGTTGAATTCCAATGCCTTTGGATCGATGTGGGCGCCTTCGAAAGGTTGGATATGGTAGGCGTGGGTCGTTCCCGGCAGGAGAAGTCCCGAGTCGTCCATGCGGATAATGGTCGCGGCGATCTCCAGCAAGGCGTCTGTGCGGGCATCGAAACCACCGGTCTCCACGTCCACCACAACCGGCAGATAGCCCCTGAAGCGTCGTGAGATCCGGGTGTTATAGCTGATAGTGTTCATCCGGCTAGCATAATGAAACCCAATCAGATTTACGATCACAGATGGGGGCGCAGGTGGCTTACCGTGACACTGTTTTTTTACCTGCAAGGAAATTCGCTGCTATCATGTGCCGCTGTTTCCGATCCCCAAGCTCCAGAGGCGCAAGCTGTACGATGGCCATTCACCCACTGAATAAAGGATTGTTTATCATCGCACTTTTGCTGCTGTTGTCCGGTTGCGCCAGTATGGGAAGCGGTCATCCTACCGACCCGCTGGAGACGGTCAACCGCAAGATCGATGTGTTCAATCAGAAATTCGACAAGGCTGTGGCGAAGCCGGTGGCGAAAGGCTACCGGGCGGTGACGCCCGATCCGTTGGACCGTGGCATCACGAACTTTTTCAACAACCTGTCCGATGTCCCCTCGGCGGCCAACAATCTGTTTCAGTTAAAACCATTGCGTGCCTTGAACGATGTGGGCCGTGTCTGCGTAAACACCACCATCGGTCTGCTGGGCTTCTTCGATGTGGCTTCCGATATGGGAATGCCCAAATACAGGGAGGACCTGGGGCAGACGCTCGGCTACTGGGGGGTGGGTGACAAACCCTATCTCGTCATTCCTTTCCTGGGCCCGTCGAACTTGCGCGATTTCTTCGGCTTGATGGGTGACTTCTTCCTCAATCCGGTGAGCTACAGTTCGCAGGGAGTTTACTGGTCATTGGTGGCGCTGAATATGGTCGACCGGCGAGCCGACCTGATCGAGGCGGGTGACGTGCTGGATGAAGCGGCGGTGGATCGATACTCCTTTATGCGGGAGTTCTATCTGCAGAAACGGGAGTCCGCCATCAAGGATGGGCAAGGGGCGATGGATGACGACCTGTTTGACGAAAGTCTGTTCATGGACGAAACGCCCGAGGCACCTCCTCCGGATCAGTAACTTCGATCCAACCCGGTACGCCTGCGTCGGACCTCAATCCACGATGCGCCAGGCAAGCGTCTCATCCGCCGCAAGGGGCACCACCTTGTCTTCGCCAAACGGGTAACTGGACGGTATGGTCCAGGCCTTTTTCTCCAGAGTGATCGTGTCACGGTTCCGTGGCAGACCGTAGAAGTCGGCACCATGGAAACTGGCAAAACCCTCCAATTTATCGAGCGCTCCGGCCTGTTCGAAGACGGCTGCGTAGAACTCGATGGCCGCATGGGCACTGTAGCAGCCCGCACAGCCGCAAGCTGACTCCTTGGCGCTCTGCGCATGCGGGGCGCTGTCGGTGCCCAGGAAAAAGCGCCGATCACCGCTCGTTGCCGCCTCCAGCAACGCATCCTGGTGGGAACGGCGTTTGAGGATGGGCAGACAATAGTAGTGCGGGCGTATGGCGCCGGCCAGCATGGCATTGCGATTGTAGAGCAGGTGCTGGGGCGTGATGGTGGCCGCCAGGTGGCCGCCCGCATCGCGTACGAAGTCAACGGCATCCGCCGTGGTGACGTGTTCGAAGACGACGCGCAGCTCTGGAAAATCCTTCACCAGGGAGACCATGTGACGATCGATGAAGGCCCGTTCGCGGTCGAAGATATCGATCTCGGGATCGGTCACTTCCGCGTGTACCAGCAGCGGCATCCCTTCCCGTTGCATCGTCTCCAGCACCGAATAGCGCTGGCGGATATCGGTTACGCCCGCATCCGAGTTGGTGGTGGCGCCCGCCGGATAGAGCTTGATGCCCTTGACGATGCCGCTCTGTTTGGCGCGAGTGACCTCGTCGGAGGTGAGGCGGTCGGTGAGATAGAGCGTCATCAGGGGCTCGAAATTCAGGCCCTCGGGCAAGGCATCCAGAATCCTCTGGCGATAGTCCGCCGCCATTGCTGTGGTGGTGACCGGCGGCTTGAGATTCGGCATCACGATGGCGCGAGCGAACCGCCTCGCGCTGTGAGCGACGACCGAGGCCATGGCAGTGTCGTCTCGAAGGTGCAGGTGCCAGTCGTCGGGGCGTGTAAGAGTCAGGCGCATGTGGGTTCCAGGACTGAATGAGTCGAAGTGGAAATGTTAGGCAATCGCTATGTATGAAATTTCAGTGATTGAAAATTGCAATTTGTTAAATTAAGTAATTACTAATATTCTTTCTCTCGAAAGCTTCGCTGTACCCGCTTTCTCAACAACACTGCAATTCAAAGACATTCTATCTCGAGGAGAGTGAATAATGAAAAACATCGTTAAAGCTGCTGCTGCTGCTGCGCTGATCGCTGCTTCCGCGTCTGCTTCCGCATGGTGGGGTGGTCCTGGTTACGGTAACCGTGGTTGGGGTGACGACTGGTTGGGCGACGGCTGGGGCGACGGTTCCGGTGACTTCAGCTTCGGCATGAGCGGTTCTGCTCGCGGTTCCGGCTATGGTCGTGGCAACAACTACTACCGCGACTACTACGGCTACGGTCCTTACGGCTACGGTCCTTACGGTTATGCCCCTTACGGCGCTCCGTATGGTGCTCCGTACGGCGCCCCTTACGGCGCTCCGGTGGCGCCGGCAGCTCCCGCAGCTCCGGCTGCCCCTGCCAAATAAGGCCGGCTGTAAGTTAAGGGAATTTTGCACAAGGACGTGACAAACAAATAAGAAGTGTGGATCAGTAAAAGTTTTCCGGGTAAACAATCATGAAAAAGATTTCTCTTATTGCAGCTGCCATCGCCATGGCGGCTTCTTCCGCCAGCGTCAACGCCTGGTGGGGCAACGACTGGAATGATGACTTCTTCGGCGATACCTTCGGTGCCGGGGATTTCGATTTCTCCTTCAACATGCATGCTCGTGGTGACGGCTATGGCCGTGGCTGGGGACGTGGATACGGTTACGACTATCCGTACTACGGTTATGCGCCTTACGGATACGCACCTTATGCTGCGCCGGCTCTGACCGAAGAGCAGCAGGCCGAACTGCAGAAGCAGCAGCAGGTGTTCGCCGAGCAGCAGAAGGCCTTTGCCGAACAGCAGCAGAAGGCTTTCGAGCAGGCTGCCGCTGCTCAGCGTCAGTATGCGGAGCAGTTCAACACCGATCCGATGGCCGCTATGGAAGCCCAGCGCAAGGCGATGGAAGAGCAGATGCAGGCCGATCGCGAAGCCATGCAGAGCCGTTTCGACACCATGACTCCGGCCCGTCCCGAGCTGCCGGAAGCCATCGCCAAGCGGATGGAAGAGTCCAAGGCCCGTCGTGACGAAATGGTCAAAGAGATGGACGCGCGCCGCGCCGAAATCGAGAAGCAGATGGAAGAGCGTCGCAAGGTCTCCATCGAGCGCAAGCCTTTCGAGATGCCGGTGATTCCTGCGCGTAAAGAGATCTAACAACAAACGACCGGCACTGAGCGTGAGGCGCCCCGGTAAACCGGGTGCGCCTTTTTTTGTGTCTGCAGTCAATGCGCTTCACGGCCGCTTCGGACCACTCTGTCCTCGGACTCACCAATTGACTGAAATAGCGCGAAAAATTTCGCAAAAAAACTCGTTTATTGGCGCTGAAATCGTAGTCGTCTTCCTGTATATTACGCTGATCAATTCATACTATTGGATAAGCAAATAGTTTGTCCGGTTTCTACAGTTGGTTGTGAGCTGTCACGCCGGTTACCCCGGCAGTGAAACCTGGAATGTTCGAAGTAAAAGCAGAGATAAAAGATGCCGCTAAGACCCGATATCGACCCACAAGAGACACAGGAGTGGCTGGAAGCACTGGAGGCGGTGCTCGAGAACGAGGGTGTGGACCGCGCCCACTTTCTTATCGAACGCATGGTGGACAAGGCACGCCGCTCCGGCGCCTATCTGCCATTCAGCGCCAATACCGCCTATGTCAACACCATTCCGGTCACCAAGCAGAGACGTTTTCCCGGCGATCGGGCCATGGAGCGGCGTATCCGCTCCTTCATCCGTTGGAACGCCATGGCCATGGTGGTACAGGCCAACCGTATCTCCACGGAGCTGGGTGGACACATCTCCAGTTTTGCCTCTGGCGCCACGCTCTTCGATGTTGGCTTCAATCACTTTTTCCATGCCCCGACCGACGAGCGCGACGGCGATCTGATCTTTTTCCAGGGACATTCCGCGCCGGGTGTCTACGCCCGGGCCTTTCTGGAGGGTCGTCTGTCCGAAGACCAGCTCTACAGCTTCCGTCAGGAGGTGGATGGAAACGGTCTCTCTTCCTATCCCCATCCCTGGCTGATGCCGGGCTTCTGGCAATTCCCCACGGTCTCCATGGGCCTGGGCCCGTTGATGGCGATCTATCAGGCCCGCTTCATGCGTTATCTGCATGACCGTGGGGTTCTGAATACGGATGAGCGAAAGATCTGGGCCTTCTGTGGCGACGGCGAGATGGACGAGCCCGAGGCGCTGGGTGCGATCTCCCTGGCCGGCCGCGAACGCTTGGACAACCTAGTCTTCGTCATCAACTGTAACCTTCAGCGACTGGACGGGCCGGTTCGCGGCAACGGCAAGATCATTCAGGAGCTGGAAGCGGTCTTCCGTGGCGCCGGTTGGAATGTGATCAAGGTGATCTGGGGCGGCTATTGGGATCCCCTGTTTGCGCGCGACAAGAACGGCACCCTGCTCAAGCGCATGGAAGAGTGCGTGGACGGTGACTATCAGGCCTATAAGGCGAAAGGCGGTGCCTACACACGCGAGCACTTCTTCGGCAAATATCCCGAGTTGGAGGAGATGGTCGCCAACATGACGGACGAGGATATCTGGCGTCTCAATCGAGGTGGCCACGATCCGCACAAGGTCTACGCCGCCTATGCCGAGGCGGTTTCGCACAAGGGACAGCCGACGGTGATTCTGGCCAAGACGGTCAAGGGGTACGGCATGGGCATCGCGGGCGAAGGGCAGAACATCACTCACTCCCAGAAGAAGATGGGCGAAGCGGCGCTCAAGGCCTTCCGTGACCGCTTCAATATTCCGATCTCGGACGACCAGATCGGTGCTGCGCCATTCTATAAACCGCCGTCAGAGAGCGAAGAGATGAAGTACATGCACGAGCGGCGCCAGGCGCTGGGTGGCTATCTGCCGCAGCGACGCACCAAGGTGGAGCCGCTGCAGGTGCCGCCGCTGGAGGATTTCAGCGCCTTGCTCGAGGGTAGCGGCGATCGTGAACAGTCGACCACCATGGCCTTCGTACGTCTGCTGAACATTTTGATCCGTGACAAAAAGGTGGGCAAACAGATCGTTCCCATCGTACCCGACGAGGCGCGGACCTTCGGTATGGAAGGCATGTTCAGGCAACTCGGCATCTACTCCTCGGTGGGGCAGCTCTATGAACCGGTGGACGCCGATCAGGTGATGTTCTACCGCGAGGATAAAAAGGGACAGATCCTGCAGGAGGGTATCAATGAGGCGGGAGCCATGTCCTCCTGGATTGCCGCGGCCACCGCCTACAGCAATCACGGGGTCAACATGATCCCGTTCTACATCTACTACTCCATGTTCGGCTTCCAGCGTGTCGGCGATCTGGCCTGGGCGGCGGGAGACATGCAGGCACGCGGGTTTCTCATCGGCGGCACCGCCGGTCGCACTACCCTGGCCGGTGAAGGTCTGCAACACCAGGATGGCCACAGCCACCTGCTGGCCGCCACCATCCCCAATTGTGTTACCTACGATCCCGCCTTTGCCTATGAGCTGGCGGTGATCGTACAGGACGGCATGCGCCGCATGTATCAGGAGCAGGAGAGCATCTTCTATTACATCACGGTGATGAATGAGAACTACCTCCAGCCGGCGATGCCGGAAGGCGTGGAGGAAGGCATCGTACGCGGTATCTATCCGCTGCAGCAGGGCGGCAAGCGCAAGCTTCGGGTGCAGCTGCTTGGCAGTGGCACCATCCTGCGCGAGGTGATCGCGGCTGCCGAGTTGCTGGAGAAGGACTTCCAGGTTTCCGCCGATGTCTGGAGCGTCACCAGTTTCAACGAATTGCGGCGAGACGGCCAGGACGTGGAGCGCTGGAACATGCTGCATCCCGAAGAGAAGCCGCGCAGCAGCTATGTGGCCGAGCAGCTGGCTGGGCTCAAGGGCCCGATCATTGCCGCCACCGACTATATACGCGGCTATGCAGAGCAGATCCGTCCCTATCTTTCAACGCGCTACAGCGTGCTCGGAACCGACGGTTTCGGGCGCAGCGACATGCGCAGCCAGTTGAGAAAATTTTTCGAAGTGAATCGCTATTATGTGGTGGTTGCGGCACTGAAGGCGCTGGCCGATGAGGGTGCGCTCAAGCCGGAAACCGTCTCCCAGGCGATGAAGAAATACAAGATCGATCCTGACAAGCCCAATCCGACCACGGTCTGAGACGCGCGTTCGCGTGCTTGGCAGGCGTCATGACCCGGCGGCAAGCAGGCCGCGGTGTCCGACAAAGAAGAGTTTGATGCCGTAATGGCAGAAGAGGAGTAGACGTGGCAAATACAACAGATGTCCTGTTGCCTGATATCGGTGATTTCGAATCGGTCGAGATCATCGAGATACTGGTTTCCGAGGGTGACGAGGTCGCCGTCGAGGATTCGCTGCTGACCTTGGAAAGCGACAAGGCGACCATGGAGATTCCTTCACCCGAGGCAGGTGTCGTCAAGTCGCTGGCGGTGAAAGTGGGTGATCGGATCAGTGAAGGCGACAGGATCCTCACCTTGGAGACCCAAAGCAGAACCAGCGAAGAAACCACGACGAAAGATAAGACTCCCGAACCCTCTTCCGAGGAGGTCGAATCGGTACAGGCGCCGGCTCCAGCGGCGAGTGAGGCGGCAGTGGAACAGCAGCGTCGCCCGGGCGACAAAGAGCCTTTGATTCCGCCAGTGCCGGTGGGGGACACCGTCAGTGAGGGCAAAACACCCCATGCCAGCCCCAGCGTGCGACGTTTTGCCCGGGAACTTGGGGTTGACCTGAATCTGGTCAAGGGTAGCGGTCCCAAAGGTAGAGTGACCCGCGACGATGTGCAAAATTTCGTCAAACGCTCGTTGCAGGGTGGACAGGTAGCGCGGGCCGCCGCCTCTCCCTTCGATCTGCCGGCTGGGCCCGAGGTCGACTATGCCAAATTCGGCGAGATCGAAACCCAGCCCCTCAACCGGATCAAGAAGATCAGTGGTGCCCATCTTCATCGTTGCTGGCTGACCGTTCCTCATGTCACCCAGTTCGATGAGGCGGATATCACCGAGCTGGAGGCATTCCGCAAGGCGCAAAAGGTAATGGCGGAGAAGCAGGACATTCGTCTCACCTTCATGCCTTTCCTCATGAAAGCCGTGGCCGCCGCGCTCAAACAGATGCCGATCTTCAACGCAGCGCTGGCACCCGAGGGTGACAGTCTGATCTATCGACACTATGTCCATATCGGGATTGCCGTCGATACCCCGAATGGTCTTGTGGTACCGGTGATCAGGGATGTGGATCAGAAAGGGGTTTTTGACTTGGCGCGTGAGCTGATGACCGTAAGCGCCAAAGCGAGGGAGGGTAAGTTGGCGCCTGCGGACATGCAGGGGGGATGCTTCTCCATCTCCAGCTTGGGTGGCATTGGCGGCACTGCGTTCACTCCGATCGTCAATGCGCCCGAAGTGGCGATCCTGGGGATCTCCCGCAGCAGTATGCAGCCGGTATGGGATGGCGATGCCTTCCAACCCCGATTGATGTTACCGCTCTCTCTTTCCTACGATCATCGCGTCATCGACGGCGCAGACGGGGCCCGCTTCACCTCGCTCCTCTCCGGGCTGCTGGGGGATATCCGGCGGCTGCTACTCTAGACCTGGGTGTCGGCATCACCTCCCTCCAGGGGAGGTGGCTGTGATCGCGACTACTCTAACCGGTGATTTTTCAACAAATTATCTAGATCCAGATCAATTGGATCGCAATTCCTTCTGTTCACATACAGGCCCCGTCTCTACGATTTAAAGTTGCCTCGTCAGAGGCCGATATACACCTGAGGGAGCGGTTCTTTTCATGGCAGAAGCCCATTTGGGGTTTTTGGGGCAGGGATGGCCTATGTCTCCCCACCAGCGGTCATGCCCGAAAGCTTATTTGTGCTGGATGCGTAACATACTGATTTTTCTAATTTCATTGGTTGTCTCTGTCGGTCTGTACGGGGCCGATGCCAGGAATGAGGCGATCAAACCCCTGCCTTTGCAGCAGCCCCTCGACCTGCAGCTGGTGGCACTGGGAGATCGGCTGTTTCACGACGCGAGACTCTCGCAGGACAACACCATCAGTTGTGCCAGCTGTCATGTGCTCTCAACCGGTGGAACGGATGGTTCCGCGCGCTCGATTGGTGTGGGCGGTGCGAGAGGTGGCATCAAGGCTCCGACCGTCTACAACAGCGGCTTCAATTTTGTCCAATTCTGGGACGGCAGGGCGGAGACCCTGGAGGAACAGGCAAATGGTCCTGTGCACAATCCGCTCGAGATGGCATCGAACTGGCCGGAGGTAATGAACAAACTGCAAGCCGATCCGGAAATGGTGAAGGCCTTCAATGAGCTCTTCCCGGAGGGTATTTCCGAGCAGGCCATCGTCAGGGCGATCGCCGAATTTGAGAAATCATTGGTGACGACCAACTCCCGGTTTGATCGCTGGTTGCGTGGAGACGATGAGGCCATAACTTCGTTCGAACTCTGGGGCTATCAGCTGTTCAAGAACTACGGCTGCATCAGCTGCCATCAGGGTATTAACGTGGGTGGTAATCTGTTCGCCTACATGGGCGCCATGGGCGACTATTTCGCAGATCGTGGCCGCGAGATCACCGATGCCGATCTGGGTCGTTTCAATGTCACGAAAAAAGTCGACGACAAGCACTTTTTCAAAGTGCCCAGTCTGCGTTTGGCAGCCATCAATCCTCCATACTTCCATGACGGATCCACGAGCACTCTGGCCGAAGCCGTGAAGATCATGGGGCGCTATCAACTCGGACGCGAGATACCGGAGCAAGATATCGAGGCCATCGTTGCCTTTCTGCATACATTGGTCGGTGAACATCAAAGGTTGAAGCCATGAGCCTGCGCGGTTCCATAAATGCCAAACGCAGCCTTTTGTTGATCACGCTGAGTATCGTGTTGATTCTGCTGCTTGGCATGTTGTGGGATGACGACTCTTTGGAACATGCCGAGGTTTCCAGTCAATTGATCGAACTGAAGGAGTTGGATGCACGGCTCGACAGGGACGTGCTGAAAATCACTTCATTCCTGCTGGCCCACTACGATAGCCTGGTCCAGACCACACAACGTCTGCATCAACTGAAGAACGAGATGCGGATTCCAGGGCAGAGCAAATACAAGACCCTGGATGACGAAATTGTCAACTACTGGCGGGCCATGGACAAAAAGCTGGAAGCCTTGGAGCGGATCAAGTTTCAGGCTGCGGTGGTTCGTAACGGCATCCTCTATCTTCCGGTAGCCGCCGCCTCGATGAAACAGATCGATCGCGCCATCTATCTGCAGGTGATGGAGTTATTGAATCAACTCTATGTGTTCGATCTTTTTTATTCCGACAGTCAATTGTCCTCGATTCGTCTTGGTCTGGAACAGCTGAAACGCATCCACCACACCAATCCGGAGAAGCAGGATATCCTCGACAACATGCTCTTTCATATCGAGGCGAACCTCAATGATCTGGCCAAGCTGGGCGAGTTGAAAAGGCAGTATCTCAGCATCCCGACGCTGGAGAGTTTCGAACATCTGCATACCAGGTATGAGAGGCATCGGGTGAATGAAACCCGAACCAAACAGGCCATGATCATCTCCTTGACCATTGCCGTATTCGCGCTGATCATCGGGCTTTGGTATCTGATACGCAGCCTGCAACACGCGCATCAGGCGGTCAACCGTTCCTGGAGCCGGTTGCACGATGCGGTAGAAAATCTCTCGGAGGCATTCGCCCTGTTCGACGCGCAAGGGCGATTGGTGCTTTTCAATCACCGCTATTCTGAATTCTATCCCTGGCTCAAGGACTGGCTGTTGGAAGGTGTCACTCTTCAGACACTGATGTCGGTAACCGGCAACCGTGTTCAGTATCTCGAGGTGGAGGGGAAGCCGCTGCAACACGATCAGCCCCAGGGTCAGTATCTAGAGCGCACCGCCGAGAATGGATGGTATCTCGCCAGCAACAACCCGACTTCCGAAGGCGGCATGGTCTGTGTGCGCTCGGATATCACCGAGTCCAAACGTAGCGAAGCCGATCTGCGCAAGCTGGGTCGGGCGCTGGAGCAGAGCCCGGCGTCTGTCATCATCACTTCGATCGATGGCATCATCGAGTATGTCAATCCGAAATTCGAAGAGGTATCGGGCTATACCGCGAAGGAGGCGATCGGACAGAATCCGCGTATTCTGAAGAGCGGGGACAAGTCGCAGGAAGACTATAAAGCGATGTGGGACACCCTGCTTGCCGGTAAGGAGTGGCGAGGCGTATTTCACAACAAACGCAAAGACGATTCCATCTACTGGGAAGCCGCCTCGATCTCACCACTGCGTGACGAGTCGGGCAAGATCACCCATTTCATCGCCGTCAAGGAGGACGTTACCGCCCAGAAGCGTGCGGAAGACCAGCTGCGCATGAACGCGACGGTATTCGATACCACTTCCGAAGGCATCATGGTCACGGATGGCGACAACCTGATCAAGACGGTAAATCCCGCCTTCAGCCGGATTACCGGTTACGAGGCCGAGGAGGTGATCGGCCGTTCACCCGGAATGCTCAGCTCCGGCAGGCATACCGATGCCTTCTATGAGCAGCTCTGGTCGGCGGTGATCCAGAACGGCTATTGGAGCGGCGAGATCTGGAATCGGCGCAAGGACGGCAGCGTCTTTCCGGAGTGGCTCTCCATTGCCGCCATCAAGGGCAATGACGGCATCGTCAAGGAGTACGTGGCGGTCTTTTCCGATATCACCAAACACAAGCAGGACGAGGAGAAGATTCGCTATCAGGCCAATTTCGATGCCCTAACCGCGTTACCCAATCGTTCCCTGCTGACAGATCGCCTTTCGCAGGCGATCCTCTCCGCTAACCGCGAGAACTGGAAACTGGCGCTGTTGTTCATCGACCTGGATCAGTTCAAGGTGGTCAATGACACCTTCGGTCACGTGATGGGTGACGAACTGCTCCAGCTGGTGGCCAAGCGTATACGCAAATGCGTGCGCGAAGCGGACACGGTGGCGCGGTTCGGCGGCGACGAGTTCGTTATCCTGATGCAGGACGTGACCGATCTGGAGGCGCCGGCCCTGGTCGCATCCAAGGTAATCACCGAGGTGACGCGTTCATTCATCCTCTACGAGCGCGAAATCTATATCGGTGCCAGTGTCGGCATTACCGTCTATCCGGACGATGCCCTGACCCCGGATGCCCTCCTGCGCAACGCGGACATGGCCATGTATCAGGCCAAGGAAAGGGGCAGAAACAATTACCAGTTTTTCACCGCCTCGATGCAGCGTCAGACCATCGAGCGCCAGCAGTTGGAGCAGGACCTGCGTCAGGCCCTGCAGCGCAACGAGTTGGAACTCTACTATCAGCCGGTGATCGACGCGCGTTCAAATCGTGTCAGCAGTCTGGAAGCGCTGCTGCGTTGGAATCACCCCAAGAGAGGGCGCGTGTCGCCCGATATCTTCATCCCGCTAGCGGAAGATTGCGGTCTGATCGGGCCGATCGGTGAGTGGGTGGTGAAGCAAGCCTGCACCCAGCTGAGCCATTGGCAGCGCTATGGTCATGATCAACTCTCGGTGGCCATCAATCTCTCGAGCCGACAGCGGGAGCTCGGTCTTGAAACCGACTATCTCAGGCAGATTCTGGATGAGGTGGGCCTGGAAGCACAGTATGTCACGCTCGAGATCACCGAGAGTCTCCTGATGCGCGATACCGAAGAGTCTGTCGAGTGGCTGAGTCGTTTCAAGGCGCTCGGTGTGAAACTCTCGGTGGACGATTTCGGCACCGGCTACTCCTCGCTGAGTTATCTCAAGCGGTTTCCGGTGGACGCCCTGAAGATCGATCGCTCCTTCGTCAGTGATCTGCCGGATGACAAGGAGAGCGTCTCGCTGGTCAGGACCATCATCGCCATGGCGCAAAGCCTGAATCTCGGCCTGGTCGCCGAAGGTGTGGAAAACCAAGCCCAGATGGCCTTCATGACAGCCGAAGGCTGCAATCTATTGCAAGGTTACTACTACGCCAAACCCATGTCGGTGAAGGCGTTGGAAAACTGGCTCGAGAAAGATCTGAAGGTCACCATCGCCAACTGACGTCCAGGCCGGTTGCTCCGGTCGGCCTTCCGTTTGAGTCCTTGCCTCCGGTTTGCCGGTCATATTCCTCGTACGGGTACGCTTTATCAGACAGAAATGCTATAAAGCGAAACTACAAGCCCATAAGAAACTACTATCCACGTACTGGACGGCACCTGCCCGACAGTCGAACCAATCGAGGACTATGATGAGCAAAACTGTTGAGGTGACTCTTCCCGATATCGGTGACTTCGAGCAGGTCGATATCATCGAGATCCTGGTCGCGCCCGGCGACAGGGTGGAAGCGGAAGACTCCATCATCACCCTGGAGAGCGACAAGGCGACCATGGATATTCCCGCCCCGCATGCGGGTGTGGTCAAGGAGGTGCTGGTCAAGGCCGGCGACAAGATCTCCCAGGGCGGACCGATCCTGAAACTCGAACTGGATTCGGGAGCCTCAGCGGAAGAAAAGCCGACTCCGACCAAGGCGCCGGTCTCCGAGGCGGTGAAAGGAGCGGCCGACAAGCAGACCGACGTGGTCGTCTTGGGCGCCGGTCCGGGTGGCTATACCGCCGCCTTCCGCGCGGCTGACCTCGGTAAGCGGGTGATTCTGATCGAACGCTTCAATGCACTGGGCGGTGTCTGTCTCAATGTGGGCTGTATCCCCTCGAAAGCGCTGCTGCACGCTGCAGACGTCATCAACGAGGCGGCCGAAATGGCCGAGATGGGCATCAGTTTCGGCAAGCCGAAGGTCGATCTGGACAAGTTGCGCGCCGGTAAGGACAAAGTGGTTCAGCGCCTCACCGGCGGCCTCATGGCGCTGGCCAAGCAGCGTAAGGTGGAGGTGGTGCATGGCCTGGCCCGTTTCGAATCCCCCAACCGCATCAGCGTGAGAACCGATGACGGCGCCCTCTCCATCGCTTTCACCGACGCCATCATCGCCTGTGGTTCGAGTCCGGTGCAGATTCCCGGTTTCCCCAACGACGACCCGCGCCTGATCGACTCCACCGGCGCCCTGGCGCTGGAGGATATTCCCAAGCGCATGCTGGTGGTGGGCGGCGGCATCATCGGTCTCGAGATGGCCACCGTCTACAGCACCCTGGGCAGCGAAATCGATGTGGTGGAGCTGCAGGAGAGCCTGATCCCCGGCTGCGACCCCGATCTGGTGCGGCCGTTACAGAAACGCATCAAGGGGCGCTACAGGAACATCATGGTCGGCACCAAGGTGACCGACATCCAGGCTCAGAAGAGCGGCCTGAAAGTGACTTTCGAGGGCAAGCAGGCGCCGGAGAAACCCCAGACCTACGACAAGGTGCTGGTGGCGGTGGGTCGCGTACCCAACGGCAGGAAGATCAATGCGGAGGCCGCCGGGATCAACGTGGACGAGCGCGGCTTCATCCCGGTGGACGAGCAGATGCGCACCAACGTGCCCAATATCTTCGCCATCGGCGACGTGGTTGGCCAGCCGATGCTGGCCCACAAGGCGACCCATGAGGCCAAGGTGGCGGCCGAGGTGATCGCCGGTATGCCGGTGAAGTTCGATCCCATGACCATCCCCTCGGTGGCCTACACCGATCCGGAAGTGGCCTGGATGGGACTCACCGAGTCCGAGGCCAAGGCCGAGGGCATCGAGGTGGAGAAGGGGGTCTTTCCCTGGGCCGCCAGCGGACGTGCCCTGGGTATAGGTCGTGACGAGGGGGTGACCAAGCTGCTGTTCGATGCCAAGAGCAAGCGTATCCTCGGTGCCGGTATCGTGGGTCCCAACGCGGGCGAGTTGATCGGCGAGACGGTGCTGGCGCTGGAGATGGGTGCCGACATGGAGGATATCGGCCTCACCATTCACCCCCATCCGACGCTGAATGAGACCATCTGTTTCGCGGCTGAGATGGCGGAGGGCTCCATCACCGACCTGATGCCGCCGAAGAAGAGGAAATAAGCCGGGGCCTTGGACAAGGTCAAAGACAGTGTCCGTGCCTGCCACGACGCTTATCCCTATCCATCGAGGGGGCGGGTCAGAGGCGGCGGTCATCGGGTCGGGCAGCGGCAGAGCGCGATCGATCGGCGGTGTGACGCCTTACCGGTATCGGAGGCCGCTTACGGGCGAGCCTTCAATCCGCATCCACCAGGGGCGGCGCCATGAGTCGTCAGGGGTTGTCGCTTTACTACCGGGAGTATGGTGATCCGGATCACCCCCCTCTGCTGCTGTTGCACGGTCTGTTCGGCGCCTCCGCAAACTGGATGGGCGTGGCGAAACGTCTGCAGGACGACTTTCGACTGATCCTGCCCGATCTGCGCAACCATGGACGCTCGCCCCATCATGCGGTGATGGATTACCCTGCCATGGCGGGTGATCTGCAGGCACTGCTGGATCGACTGGGGCTCGACAGCGCCAGCCTGCTGGGCCACAGCATGGGCGGCAAGGCCGCCATGTGGCTGGCCCTGACCCAGCCGGAGCGGGTTGACCGTCTGCTGGTCGCCGATATCGCACCGGTGGGCTACCCGAGCCGTTTTGAAAGCATTTTTCAGGGCTTGCAACAACTCCCCCTGGGGGAAATCGCCGATCGCGAGTCGGCGGATCAGCGCTTGGCGCGGTGGGTGCCGGAGCGGGCGGTGCGTCAATATCTGCTGCAGAATCTGGTCAAACAGGCCGGGGCCTGGCAATGGCGATTCAATCTGCCGGTATTGAGTGCTGCCAGAGAGAACCTGTGGGACTTTCCCCTGAGTGAAGAATCCAGTTTTGCCGGCGAGGTGCTGTTCCTTTACGGCGAGCGCTCGGATTACGTGAAGCCGGAGTACAGGACGAGCATCATGCGGCGGTTTCCGCTGGCCCGCCTGCGTATGCTCCCCGGTGCCGGTCATTGGCTCTATGCCGAACAGCCCGAAGCCTTCTCCCGTGCGGTGATGGCGTTTTTGAACTAGTCGCCTCTTGTGGGAATACGAAGCGCTGGCATACCACCGACAAAGGGATCACAGTCGAACACTGCGTACTTAAGCGATATTACGGTGCGGCAAGCCGCACCCTACCCGTGATTGAGCCGTAGGGTGCGGCTTGCCGCACCGAATCACAGGCTTAAGTCGGCACCCTTCGGGTCGGCGTCGACTGCTTCGACGCCGACCTCGTAACGGATGCCGTGAGTCGAGAAATACACCCTGAAAGATCGCGCAAATCCTATCGCTCGCGAGTGGTCTGTTATCATGGGCGAAAAACCGCATGCATGAGGAGAGACCATGAAGATCCGTTTGTTTCTGCTGGCTTGCCTGTTGCCGTTGCTGGCGGTCGGCGCCGACCAGCGTTTCACCAGTATCGGCACCGGTGGCCTGACCGGGGTCTACTATCCCACCGGCGGCGCCATCTGCCGGCTGCTCAACAAGGAACGCCGCAACCACGGCATTCGCTGCTCGGTGGAATCGACGGGCGGCTCCATCTTCAATCTCAACACCCTGGCCAGTGGTGAACTCGATTTCGGCGTGGCCCAATCCGATTGGCAGTACCATGCCTATAAGGGCAGTTCCAAGTTCAGCGATCAGGGGGCCAATAGCGATCTGCGCGCCGTGTTTTCGATACACAGCGAACCCTTCACCGTGATGGCGCGGGACGACAGCGGCATCGCAAAATTTGCCGATCTGCCCGGCAAGCGGGTCAATATCGGCAATCCGGGCTCGGGTCAGCGGGGCACCATGGAGGTGTTGATGCAGGCGCTGGGTTGGAAGAAGGAGGATTTCAAGCTGGTCTCCGAGCTCAAGGCCACGGAGCAGGCAAGGGCGCTCTGCGACAACAAGATCGACGCCATGATCTATACCGTTGGACATCCCAACGCCTCCATCAAAGAGGCGGCAACCGCCTGCGACGCCCATCTGGTGCCGGTCACCGGGCAGGTGGTGTCCGAGTTGATTGCGGCCCATCCCTACTATGCCGAGGCGGTGATTCCCGGCGGCCTCTACCGTGGCAGCGACAGTGATACGCCCACCTTCGGCGTCAAGGCGACACTGGTGACCTCGGCCAGGGTCGATGACGACGTGGTCTACGAACTGGTGAAAGCGGTGTTCGAGAACCTGGACAATTTCCGCCAGCTGCATCCCGCCTTCGCGCATCTCAAGGCCGCCGAGATGCTGGAGGGCAACTCGGCGCCATTTCATCCGGGAGCGATCAGGTACTACAAGGAAGCTGGATTGATGTGATGCCGTTGCTCGGCCGGTATTGAAAGCCTCCGCAAATGAGTGCGGATGAACGCACATGGGTCAAGGGCTGACTCGCGCTGTTGGCAAACACACCGACATGGCTTTCGGTTCTGCGCTGCGGCAAGCCGCACCCTACGCTCGAATCAAGCCTAGGGTGGAGCCCAACCCCATCTGTGCTCTGACATCAGGATGGAACCGAGTCAGGATTCCATCCCAATCGTTGATTGTCTGTAGGGTGCGGCTTGCCGCACCGAATTACCCCTATGCAACGTACATTCGGGCTAATCAATAATCAAAGCCCCCACACCAGAGACAGGTTGTACTTGAAGTCATTCTTCTCGGTGCCGGGAGCGGCCAGCGAGTCGTACTCGTTGATCAGGCCGATCTTCATCGCCAGCTTGCCCTGCTCGGACATGGTCATCTTCCAGTTGAAGGTGGTGATGTTGCGGTACTCTCCGCTCTCCTCCAGGCTGGGGTAGAAGGTGGTCTTAAAATCGACCGATTCCCGCTCAGAGATGGTCCAGACCGTCTCCATCCCGAGGATCGCTTCCGGGGTAAACTCCTCGTTCGCGTCGCCGTAGGTCTTGTTGCCGCCGAGACCGAAACGGCCGGCCAGGTACCAGCTGTCGTTGTCGATGAATTCGTAACCGGCACCGCCCGAGGCCGACAGGCGGTAGTCCCAATCCTTGAATTCGTCCCAGTCGTAACGGCCCTGGGCGAAGCCGAACCAGGGACTGCCGTTCCAGAACCAGTCCTTAAGCAGATCGGCGAAGAACTGATTGCGCGACTCAACGCCGTCGCTCTCGGCCTTGTCGTAGGCGGTGACGAATTTCCAGCCGTCGACAGCGTCCTTGTAGCTGCCGGTATAGCCAGCATGCAGGTTCATTGATTCGGAGTTGCCGGTGGAGCCGTTGAGGCCCGCCTCGACCTCATGTTTCCAGCTGGGCTCCTCGGCGGCAAAGGCGTTGGTGATTGCGGCAAGCGAACAGAATGTTAGAGTAGCGAAGCGTCTTGTATTGGGCATGAGCGTGAAAATCCCGAACTATCCGATGACAAACGAACGCAGGATCTTAACACGGCATGCGCTGAGAAAAGCCGTATCAATTGTGAACTGATATGGCGGTATCGGCATGAAACAGGAGCAGGAGACGACCCGGCTCGAACGCATCGAAGCGGCGGAGTTCGGTGGACGCCAGCCGGCGGGTTGGCCGCAAAAGGTGCTTCTGGGCAGCGCGCTGACCTGGGCCATGTTCCAGCTTTGGGTCGCCTCGCCACTGCCTTTTCTGATCGGTATCGGGGTTTTCAACAGTACCGAGATCCGTTCCATCCATCTGGCCTTCGCCATCTTCCTGGCCTATCTCTCCTTCCCGCTCTCCCGTGGACGCATCGTGCATGAGATTCCCGGGTACGATTGGCTGCTCGCTGTGCTGGCGGCCGCCTGTGCCGCCTATCTGTTTCTGTTCTACGAAGCCCTTGCCGATCGGGCCGGGGCCCCGACCCTTGTCGATATCGGCGTCGCCGTCAGCGGCGTGCTGCTACTGCTCGAAGCGACCCGGCGCTCGCTCGGCTGGCCGCTCACCTTGATTGCGCTCTGCTTTCTCGGCTACTCCCTGGCCGGGCCCTGGCTGCCCGATCTGCTGGCCCACAAGGGGGCCTCCATCGAACGTCTCGCCTCCCATCAGTGGCTCTCCACCGAAGGGGTGTTTGGCGTTGCGGTCGGTGTTTCCGCAGGTTTCGTTTTTCTGTTCGTGTTGTTCGGCAGCCTGCTGGAGCAGGCGGGCGGGGGGCACTACTTCATTCGCGTCGCCTATGCGGCGGTCGGACATATGCGGGGCGGTCCAGCCAAGGCGGGGGTTCTGGCTTCGGGACTGACCGGCATGGTCTCAGGCTCCTCCATCGCCAATGTGGTCACCACCGGAACCTTCACCATCCCGCTGATGAAACGGGTAGGTTTCTCGGCCGAGAAGGCAGGCGCGGTCGAGGTTGCCGCCTCCACCAATGGGCAGATCATGCCACCGGTGATGGGGGCCGCGGCCTTCCTCATGGTGGAGTATCTCAATCTCTCCTATCTGGAGGTGATCAAGCATGCCTTTCTGCCCGCCGTCCTGAGCTACATCGCACTGATGTACCTGGTCCATCTCGAGGCGGTGAAGGCGGGGATGGAGCCTCAACGAAAGGTACGCCGGAGCAGCCTTCGGCGACGGCTGCTCAATGGCGGCCTGATGCTGAGCGGTACCGCCATTTTCTTCATCCTGGCCTACTGGATCGTGAATGCCGTCTACGGCTGGTTTGGCGATCACGCCTTCTATCTCGTCAGCTGTCTGATCCTGGGGCTATATCTGCTGCTGATCTATTGCGAGGTGCGTTGCGATCTGCGCCGAAAGCTCGATGATGAAGCCGGGGAAATGGGCGTCGGCGAGGCCATGCTGGGGGGCTTGCACTACCTGCTGCCGATCCTGGTTCTGGTCTGGTGCCTGATGTTGCTGCAGCTCTCTCCCGCCACTTCGGTCTTCTATGCGATCGTTCTGATGCTGGTGATTCAGCTGAGCCAGGAGCCGCTGCGTGCCGCCTTCTCAGGTCGTCCCCTGGTCAAGGCATGGCGTCACGGCCTGCGATCATTGGTGAGGGGACTGGAGAACGGCGCCCGCAACATGATCGGCATCGGCGTCGCCACCGCCACCGCCGGCATCGTGGTCGGCACCGTGAGTCTGACCGGTATCGGTCAGGTGCTGGGGGAACTCGTGGAGACGCTCTCGTTCGGGTCGGTGTTGCTGATGCTGCTGCTGACAGCGCTGATCTGCATGGTGCTCGGCATGGGATTGCCGACTACCGCCAACTACATCGTGGTGTCGACCCTGATGGCGCCGGTCATCGTACAGCTGGCCGCCGCTCATGGTCTGGACATACCGCTGGTGGCGGTGCACATGTTCGTTTTCTATTTCGGCATCTTGGCCGATGACACGCCACCCGTGGGGCTGGCCGCCTATGCCGCGGCCGGTATCTCCGGCGGGGATCCCATTCGTACCGGGTTGCAGTCCTTCTACTACGACATCCGCACCGCCATTCTGCCCTTCATGTTCGTGTTCAATACAGAGCTGCTGTTGATCGGCGTTGACTCCGTGCCGGCCTTTCTGTTGATCGCGGCGCAGGGTCTGCTGGCCATGCTGCTCTTCGTCTCGGCAGCGCAAGCTTGGCTGTTGACCCGCAACCGCTGGTGGGAATCACTGCTCCTGTTGCTGATAGCCTTCTCCTTTTTCCGACCGGATTTCTGGCGCGATCAGCTCTATCCCCCCCAAGCCATCCAGCCGGTAGCCGGCATCGAGACCCAGCTGGGGAAGCTGCATGCCGGTGAAGGGATTCGCTTGCAGGTGGAGGTCGAAGAGGACGACGGCACGCGGCGGCTGCGGGAAGTGCGTCTCGAACTGCCCCAGGCAGGCGCAAACGAGGGACTGCGTGAATTGGGCTTTATTACCGAAGATGAAGGCGATAGGCTGCGTGTCACTGACATCGCCTTCATGAGTCCGGCCGAGATGGCGGGGCTCGAACCGGGATATACTCTCGGCATTACCGGTTATTATACGGAGCTGTCGCAGCCGTCGAGCGGCTGGTTCCTGCTGCCCCCTATACTGCTGCTGGGCATTATCGGTGGGCTGCAGTATCGACGCCTGCATGATTGACGAGAGGAGATTGAAGATGAGAGTGCTTTTGATGGCTTGGGTCCTGATGCTCTGTATGGGTTGTGCTTTGGCTGGCGGTGAGCCGTCGGAAGATCAACAGCCGGTACGGATCTACACCTCGGGTGAGCGTTTCGAAGACGTGGTGGAGAACATCAAGATGGCGATCATCGAGCGGGGGATGCTGGTCAGCGGTACCCTGCATGTGAGCGAGATGCTGAACCGGACGGCACCGGATTTGGGTTTCTCCCAGGTCTTCGTCAAGGCCGAATCGGTAGAGTTCTGCAGTGCCTTGATGTCGCACAAGATGTCCCAGGCGGCGCCGGAAAACATTGTCATCTGCCCCTTCACCATCGCCGTCTATGTGAAACGGGAGCAACCCGATCAGGTCTATGTCGCCTATCGTCGTCCACTGCTCGCGGGGGATGCGGTCGAGACCACCGCGGCCATCCTCGAACTGCTGGACGGGATTGTGCAGGATTCGATCTGAAATATGGGCGAGGGTGCAATCCGCACTTGTTTGACCGGGATCATTTCCGCATCGTCGGGACTGCGCCAGACTTGCCTCCGATTTTTCTGGATAGTTTCATAAAAACAAAGAGTTAATTGTGTAATTTTGGTCAAGTGCCGCTATCATCTACAGCGGTGGTTTACTCAAGATCTATAAAAAACTGCCGAAAAGATTATGGATTTAGCTGGATCTGAGCAGGGGATGTAGGAGAAAGGTTGATGTCAGAGCATTATCGTGTCGTCTTTACCGGCAAAGTTGAGCCAGGCAAGGATGTTGAACAGGTCATCGATCGTTTCAGCGAGAAATTCAAGCTGGAACGGAAAATGGCGGAGAAGGTCATACGTGCCGGTCGGCCGGTATCGCTCAAGAAGGAGCTGCCACTCGACAAGGCCGAGAAGTATGTGAAGGTGCTGCAACTGATCGGTATCGAGGTCGAGATCGACCCCAAACCCCCCGTGCCGGAGCCGGCCCCCGCCCTGTCCGGTTTCGAACTGGAACCCCTGGATCATGGCGGTGGCGACACCACCGAAGTCCTGGACCAATCGCCCGATGTCGGGCGTTGTCCCAAATGTGGCTCGACCCGAATGGAGATGGGTATCTGCCAGGATTGCGGTATCGTCGCGACTAAATATCTCGCTGCTAAGGCGCAGCGAGGTGAAGAGAGCGATGCGGGAAGCGCCAATCCCTATAGCGCTCCGGAGGCCGATCTGGAAGAGCCGATGGAGGACCACATGCGCGGCCCTGTCGGGGTGCCTGCCGGTAACGGTGTGACCTGGATCGGCAAGGGGTGGTGGCACTTCAAATCCTCGCCGCTGGCCTGGATCGGTGCTATCGTGGTCTTTTTCGTGATTTCGCTGGTGCTGGCCTTCATCCCCTTTTTCGGCAGTATCGTCTCGACACTGATCAGCCCGGTGATCATGGCGGGATTCATGTACGGCTGCGCGGAGCAGGATCAGGGCGGGGACTTTTCGGTCTCTCACCTGTTCGCCGGTTTCTCCAGCAACGTGGGACAGCTGATGCTGGTGGCGGTCTTCTACTTCGTCATGATGATCGTGGTCGGCATCGTTATGGTCGGTGGGATGTTTATGCTTATGGGCGGCATGGCCGGATTGGAGAATCCGGAGACCATGGCCATGGCGGATCCCGGTCCCATACTCGGCATCGTGGGTCTGGGCTTGCTGCTTTTCATACCGGTCATCATGGCCTATCTGTTTGCGCCGGCGCTGGTCATACTCGATGACTTAACGGCCCTGGAAGCGATGAAATACAGTTTCATCGGTTGTTGGAAAAACATGCTACCCATGTTCGTCTTCGGTCTGGTGGCAATGGTCCTGCTCTTTGTCGGAACTTTGCCCATGCTGCTCGGGCTGTTGGTGGTGGCTCCGATCCTGACCGCCAGCGTCTACGCCGCCTACCGCGATATCTATTTCGGTTGACAGGCGTGCGTTGATCGGTGGGGGGGCGTACAGCAGGGAAGTCTGACGGTTTGATCGACACCCTCGGGTTCTACGAGATTCCCGAGGGTGTGCGGCTGGAATTCCGTCTGGCCGGACCGGTCGTGAGGGCCAGCGCCTGGGCCATCGACGCCTTGATCCGGGCAGGTCTCTATCTGTTGCTGTCGATGGTTCTCGGCCTTCTGGGCGGGGTCGGCATGGCTCTGCTCCTGATCGGTTTTTTCCTCATCGAGTGGTTCTATCCGGTGTTTTTCGAACTCCGCAGCGGCGCCACTCCGGGCAAGCGGTCCATGGGGATACAGGTGATACAGGACAACGGGCTTCCGGTGACCCCGGCTGCCTCGGTGATTCGCAACTTTCTGCGCATTGCCGACTTTCTGCCGCTGTTCTACGCCACGGGGTTGATCGCCATGATGTGTAACCGGGAGTTCAAGCGCCTGGGCGATCTGGCTGCCGGCACCCTGGTGGTTTACCGGGATGAGAAACGGGAACGGGTGCATCCCCCGACGGACAAGGTCGAGAAGCCGCCGATGGAGTTGTCGGAGGAGGACCAACTGACCCTGCTGGCTTTCAGCGAACGGGCCGATGAACTCTCCAGCGATCGCCGTGAAGAGCTGGCGGCGCTGCTTTCTCCCTACACCCACCGTCAGGGTGAGGCCAACGTGGCTGCCCTCTACGCTTACGCCAACTGGATCGTGAAGGGACGCTGATGCGGCAGGAGGCCTTCGAGCAAGAGTATCAACCGCTGTGGGATCAGCTGAGCGAGGTGATGGATGACCTGGAGAGACCGCGCTCCAAACGCCGGCTCGAGAGCGCGCGGTTGGCCGAGTTTCCGATGCAGTATCGACGCCTCTGCAGTCACTACGCGCTGGCCCGCAGTCGCGGCTTCAGTCCCATGCTGGTCGACTATCTGCACCAGCTTGTGGTGCGTGGTCACCCGTTGCTCTACAAGCGTGCCTCGGTATGGGGTTGGCGCCTGCTGGCCTTCGTCAGTTTCGGCTTTCCCCAGGCCTTCCGGCGTCATCTGGGGGCATTCAGTATCTCACTGCTGTTCTTTCTGCTACCGGGTGTGTTGATGGGCACGGCCTGCTATCTGCAGGGGGATATGATCTACAGCGTGCTCGACGAGTCGACAGTGGCCGGCATGGAGAGCGCCTACGATCCGGCGAGCGATCATCCCGGACGTTCCGAGGAGCGCAAGTCGGATACCGATGTCATGATGTTCGGTTACTACATCCTCAACAATATCGGTATCGGGTTTCGCACCTTCGCCCTGGGCATACTGCTGGGGGTGGGGACGCTGTTCATTCTCATCTTCAACGGTCTCGTGATCGGGGGGGTTGCCGGACACCTGACCCAGCTCGGTTACACCGAGACCTTCTGGCCCTTCGTCAGCGGACACGGCGCTTTCGAATTGACCGCCATCGTCATTTGCGGCGGCGCGGGACTGCTGATGGGCCGCGCGGTGGTGGCGCCCGGGCCCGAAGGACGGCTGGCCACCCTCAAGGCCAACGCCCTTGAGGCCCTGCAACTGGTGATGGGCGCCGCCCTGATGCTGGTGGTGGCCGCCTTCATCGAAGCCTTCTGGTCTTCCTCGACCTTTGAACCCCAAGTCAAATACGCGGTTGCGGCCGTGCTCTGGCTGCTGGTGATTCTCTATCTCTCCCTGATGGGAAGGAGAGGTCGTGGATCTCGCTAAGATCGCCGTCAAGCTGCGTCCGCGTAACCCCTGGGAAGGCATCGATCTGGGTTTCATGATGGCCCGGGAGTGGTTTCTGCCCCTGTGGTTGCTGTGGATGATCTCGGCCCTGCCATTGATGCTGCTGATCGGTCTGATGCCCATGGAACTGTTCTGGAAGCTGCTGGCGCTGTGGTGGTTGAAGCCGCTCTACGAGCCCCCACTGCTCTATTGGATGGGGCGGCGCATGTTCGGTGAGCGTCCGAGTTGGCGTGAGCTGCGTCAGGCCTGGAGGCGGGTCGCGCTGCCTCAGCTGTTCGCCAATCTGACCTGGCGCCGGCTCAATCCGGCCCGCTCGTTCGTCATGCCGGTCAGCGTGCTGGAGCGCTTACGGGCCAAGGCCCGCTCCGAACGCATCCGGGTGCTCAGCCGTAAATCCAACGCCGCCAGTTGGCTGACCATCATCGGCATCCACTTCGAATCCATTTTCCAGCTGGGGTTCTTTCTGCTCCTGGCGATGCTGGTTCCGGAGGAGCTCGCCGGCGACCTGTTGCAGGATTTCCTGTTGGTTTCGGAAAGCGTCAAAGAGTGGGGTCTGCTGGCCAGCGCGTTGCTGGCCATGTCGATGGTGGCGCCGTTTTATGTGGCCGGCGGCTTCGCCCTCTATCTGACACGACGCAGTGAGCTGGAGGGGTGGGATATCGAACTCGGTCTGCGCGCCATGGTCCACCGCCAATCCAAGGGCCTTGCAGCCGGCCTGGCCGCCCTGCTGCTCGGAGGCGCCCTGATTTGGGGAATGCCCGCCACGCCACTGCAGGCCGCAGAGCAGGTCGAATGGCAGCAGGTCGATCGCCAGCAGGTACGCGAGGCCATCCAAGCGGTGCTGTCGGATGAGGACTTCGGCCGTGAGCAGGAGGCGACCCGCTGGCGCTACATCGGAGAAGACTCCCCGGACCAAGAGGACGGCAACCTGCTTCGGGGCTGGTTGTCGGGTTTCAGCCAGGGACTGGCCAGCATCAGCGAGGCGCTGTTGTGGCTGGCCGGCGGCGGCATACTGGCCTACCTGCTCTACTGGTTCATCAACAACCGGAACTGGAATCCCGCCGCCTTCGCCGCTTCGAGAAACGGCCGCGAACTGCCCACCGAGATCGCAGGCCTCGATCTGCGGCCGGAGAGTCTGCCGGACGACCCCGCCAGTGAGGCCGAGCGCCTGATCGAGGCGGGCGATTTTCGCGGCGCCCTGAGTCTGCTCTATCGGGCGGCACTCTCGGTGCTGATCCATCAGCATGCCTTGGAGATTCCGGTGGGAGCGACTGAGGGGGAGTGCCAGGGATTGGTCACCCGTCAGCTCGAAGCCACCCCGGCAGGCTGCTTTTCCGCCCTGACCCGTGTCTGGCTGCGTCTGGCCTACGCCCATCAGCCGCCTGAGCGGGAGCGCGCCCTGACGCTCTGCCGGGAGTGGCGGAGCTGCTTTGGAGAGACGTATGTCCAGGGTTAACTCCAGCCACCTGGCGATGGGTCTTGTCGCGCTGCTGATCATCGGCGGTTACAGCTGGTGGTTTCTGGCCAACTTCGAACAGGAGACCTATCAGAGACGCAGCGAGATGTCGGAGCAGGCCCGCCGCAATCCCCTGTTGGCCGCCGAGAGGCTGCTCAACCGGCTGGGGCAGCAGGCCGAGAGCCGCTCCGGACGCCAATACCTGATCCAACCACCCGAGGAGAGCGGGGTGCTGCTGGTCAGGGATCTGGGTGCACCCCTGCCCGCGGACCGGGTCGACGCGCTGCTGGCCTGGGTGGAGGCGGGCGGTCAGCTGATCGCCACTCCCGGCCGGCTACAGAGCGATGAGCTGCGTCGGCCACTGTTGGAGGCCTTTGGCGTGGAACTCGTCAACCTGTGGGACATTGAAGGGCTCGACTGGCTGAAGGACGTTGCGGATGAGGGCGATGCGGAGCAGAAGCCGACCCAGGCGATCGTGCTGCCGAACGGTAACGAGACCCCGCTCGAGATCGAGTTCGACAGCGACCGCCGGTTCGAGGTGGATTACGATGGAGACTATTGGCAGGCGCCGTCCGAGGGAGATCCGCATCTACTGATCTTTCCCTACGGCCGGGGCTATGTGACCTTTCTCAGTGACAGCGGGTTCTTCGACAATGGTCGCATCGGCGACTACGATCATGCGCCCCTGCTGGCCGAGCTGGCCGATGGACCTGAGCGGGTCTGGCTCCTCTACAGCTCCCAGATGCCCTCACTGCTCGAGTTGATCTGGCGTTGGGCACCTTATCTGGTGGTCAGCCTGCTGCTGTTCGTGGGCCTGTCAATCTGGCACATGGGGCGGCGCAGCGGCCCGCGCATCGTCAGCGGGCAGCAGCAGCGGCGGGACCTGTTGGAACATTTACAGGCGGCGGCGCAGTTCAACTGGCGTACCGATCCTTCGGCAAGCCTCCTGCAACAGGCCCGCAAACAGGTGGAGAAACGTTGGATGATCAGCCATCCCCAGCTCCACCATCTGGATCGGGATGCCCGCTGTGAATGGCTGGCGGAACGCACGGGTATGACGCCCGAGGCGATCGAACTGGCCCTCTACAATGCCCAGACCGAGGGCGGCCAGCTGATCAAGATTACGGCAAACCTGCAGCGGCTGTTGACGGCTCTGCATCCGCAAGGCAATAAGAGATGAACATGCAAGAGAACAACCCTACACCGATAGACGAAGCCTTGATGAGGCGGGCGCGTGGACTGGAAAGCGAGATCGCCAAGGCGGTGGTCGGACAAGCGCGCGTGATCCACGAAGTGATGCTGGCGCTGCTCTCGGCCGGACATGTGCTGGTCGAGGGGGTGCCGGGGCTCGGCAAGACCCTGCTGGTGCGCAGCCTGGCGGCGGCGGTGCAGGGCGAGTTCAGCCGTATCCAGTTCACTCCGGACCTGATGCCGAGCGACATCTCCGGTCACATCATGTTCGACATGAAGAGCGAGAATTTCCGCGTCCGCAAGGGACCGGTATTCTGCAACCTGTTGCTGGCCGACGAGATCAACCGTTCGCCGGCCAAGACCCAGTCGGCCCTGCTGGAGGCGATGCAGGAGCAGCAGGTCACCATCGAGGGCAGGACCTATCCGCTTACGCCCCCCTTCCTGGTACTGGCGACCCAGAATCCGATCGAGCAGGAGGGGACCTATCCGTTGCCCCAGGCTCAGCTCGACCGCTTCCTGCTCAAGGTGCTGATCGACTATCCGGAGGAGGACGAGGAGCAGCGGCTGGTGCGCCAGGTGACCCTGGATTCCGTGGCCGACCAGCTCGACACCTCGGCCGTGCGGCCCTTGATGAAGGCAGCGGAGATTCCGCTGATCCAGTCCCATGTGGCGGGCCTGCAGATGGACGAGGAGATCGTCAACTATGCGGTGCGCCTGGTGCGTGCGGCGCGGGAGTGGAGCGGCATCGACGCTGGTCCCGGTCCGCGCGGCACCATCTCCCTGTTGCGTGCCGCCCGCGCGGAGGCCTTTCTGCAGCAGCGTGATTTCGTCACCCCCGACGACATCAAGGCGGCAGCCCTGCCGGTACTGCGACACCGTATCCGCCTCTCCACCGATCTGGAGATCGAGGGCTACCGGCCCGACGACGTGCTGCGCGACCTGCTCGACAACATCCCCGCGCCGCGCCAGTGATTCCCGCCTCACGCCTAATCTCCGCCGTCGCCATACTCAGCCTGCTGGGGCTGGCGGCGATCTGGCTGCCGGCGATGGTGCCGGCCTGGAAACTGCTGGCGGCGGTGTTGACAGTGATTACCTTGCTGGACCTCTGGCGCCTGCGTGGCGACGCCACACCGCAGGTCACCCGCGAACTGCGTACCAGCATGCCGGTGGGGGTCTGGTCCTGGGTCGGACTGCAGGTGGAGAACCGGCGACAGCGTGCGTTGCTATTGAAGGTGCATGATCACCATCCCGGGGATTTCGAGGCGGACGGTTTACCGCGGGAGATCCGGCTTCCGGCCGAGCGGCAGGTACGCCTGCGTTACCGGGTCAAACCGCGCCATCGCGGTGACGGAGACTTCGCCGGTGTCGATCTGGTCCTGCGCTCGCCCCTGGGACTCTGGTGGCAGAAGCGCTTCGTGCCGCTGGCCGAACGGGTGCGGGTGTTCCCCAACTTCCGTGAGATCGCCCACTTCGCCCTGCTGGCGACCGACAACCACCTGAGTCAGATGGGGGTCCGGCGGCGCCTGCGCCGTGGCGAGGGCAGCGACTTCCACCAGCTGCGCGAGTACCGTACCGGCGATCCCCTGCGCCAGATCGACTGGAAGGCGACTTCCCGCTACCGCCGGCTGATCTCCAAGGACTACCAGGACGAACGGGACCAGCAACTGGTCTTCATGCTCGATTGCGGTCGCCACATGCGTCACCAGGATGCTGAAGGTGCCCATCTGGACCACGCCCTCAACGCCATGCTGCTGCTCAGCTACGTGGCTGAGCGTCAGGGGGATGCGGTCGGCTTTCTCAGCTTCGGCGGCCAGTCACGTTGGCAGCCGCCGATGAAGGGGGGCGGCGTGGTGCGACGCCTGCTCGACCGCACCTATGACATCGATTCCACCCTGCAGGCCGCCGACTACATGGCCGCGGCGCACCAGTTGATGCCGTTGCAGCGGCGCCGTGCCCTGGTGGTGATCCTCACCAACAGTCGCAACGAGGAGAGCGCCGATCTGCTCAAGGCCGCCAAACTGCTCTCGCGACGCCATCTGGTGGTGATCGCCGATCTGCATGAACAGTCCCTCGACCGGACCCTGCAGCAGCCGGTGCACGACCTGCATTCGGCGCTGATGTTCCAGGGCGTGGTCGATTACCTGTCGGCACGGCGCGAATCCCATGAGGCCCTCAACTATCAGGGTTCTCTGATTATCGACAGCGAGCCGCGCAAGCTGGCGATCAATCTGGTCAACGCCTATCTCGACGTGAAGTCGTCGGGACGGCTTTGATTGAGTTTTTTAGTTATGAGTGTTGAGTTTTTAGTTGATGAGTTCGCTGCGCTCACCGGTCATGGATTTCCCCCTCTCCCTGGCCCTCTCCCGCAAGGGGAGAGGGGAAGTGCTTTTCCAGTGCATCGACATCTTCCTGTCAGGTCGTTGAATCAAGCCGTTTGTTCGCTCCGGCACTTTATCCGTGCGTTCCCTCTCCCCTTGCGGGAGAGGGCCAGGGAGAGGGGGTATAAAACCGTGAGCGCAGCGAACTCATCAACTAAAAACTCAACACTCATAACTAAAAACTCATTCCCTACTCCCTGCTATAATGCGGGCTCATTTCCCACAGGCATCAGCTGAAATGGAAAACGGTCAGGACCCAGTCAAGAAACCCCGGCGCGGCATCTATCTGCTGCCCAACCTGTTTACCACGGCGGCACTCTTTGCCGGCTTTTATGCCATCCTCGCCGCCGTCAACGGCAAGTTCGAAACCGCGGCGGTGGCGATCTTCGTGGCCATGCTGCTGGATGGGGTCGACGGCCGAGTGGCCCGTCTGACAAAGACCCAAAGCGCCTTTGGTGCCGAATATGACAGCCTATCGGACATGGTCTCCTTCGGCCTGGCGCCGGCCCTGGTGGTGTTCATCTGGGCGCTCAGCGACCTGGGCAAGTTCGGCTGGCTCGCCGCTTTCATCTATACCGCCAGCGGAGCCCTGCGTCTGGCCCGTTTCAATACCCAGGTCGGCATCGCCGACAAGAAATATTTTCAGGGTCTGCCCAGCCCCTCGGCGGCGGCCATCGTGGCCGGCAGCGTCTGGCTGGGTGTCGACTACGGACTGGACAGTTCAACGGTAGGCTGGCCGGTGGCCGTCCTGACCACCCTGGTCGGTCTGCTGATGGTGAGCAACTTCCGCTACCACAGCTTCAAGGAGATCGATTTTCACGGCAAGGTGCCTTTCATCGTGTTGGTCGTGGTGGTGGTGGTGCTGGCCATTATTCAGACCCATCCCCCGACGGTGCTGTTTCTGCTGTTTCTGGGCTACGCCGTTTCCGGGCCCACGTTGACCCTCATTCAGTTGCGCAGGCATCGGGAGCAGCGGACCGGTCCCGAGCAGACTGACGACACGGAATCGCAGGATCAGTGATCCCTGCATAATGATAAAATCAGCACTGACGGCGCAACCTCGACTGTCGCCGATCGGTGCCTGAATACGGCCGGAGAACCTCCATGAGTCAATCGGATCAGCTGATCATTTTCGATACCACCCTGCGCGACGGTGAGCAGAGCCCCGGCGCTTCCATGACCAAGGACGAGAAGGTCCGCATCGGCAAGGCGCTGGAGAAGCTGCGGGTGGATGTGATCGAGGCCGGTTTCCCGATCGCCAGCCCCGGCGACTTCGAGGCGGTGGCGGCGGTGGCGAAGGCGGTCAAGGATTCCACCGTGTGCGGTCTCGCCCGGGCCCTGGACAAGGACATCGACCGCGCCGGCGAGGCCCTGCGCAAGGCCAACTCAGGACGCATCCACACCTTCATCGCCACCTCGCCGATCCATATGCAGCAGAAGCTGAGGATGTCGCCGGACGAAGTGGTGGCGCAGGCGGTGCACGCGGTGAAGCGGGCGCGCCAGTACACCGACAACGTGGAGTTCTCGGCCGAGGACGCGGGCCGCTCCGAGATCGATTTTCTCTGCCGCATCTTCGAGGCGGTGATCGACGCCGGCGCCACCACCCTCAACGTACCCGACACCGTGGGTTACGCTATGCCGCACCAGTTCGGCGAGATGATCAGAACTCTGCGCGAGCGCATCCCCAACGCCGACAAGGCGATCTTCTCCGTCCACTGCCACAACGATCTGGGGCTGGCGGTGGCCAACTCCCTGTCGGCTGTGAGCAACGGCGCGCGCCAGGTGGAGTGCACCATTAACGGCCTCGGCGAGCGTGCCGGCAACGCCTCCCTGGAGGAGGTGGTGATGGCCGTGCGCACCCGGCCCGACATCTTCTCCTGTCACACCGATCTCGATACCACTCAGATCGTCACCTGTTCCAAGCTGGTCTCCAACATCACCGGCTTTCCGGTGCAGCCCAACAAGGCAATCGTCGGCGCCAACGCCTTCGCCCATGAGTCGGGAATCCACCAGGACGGGGTGCTGAAGTCCCGCGAGACCTACGAGATCATGCGCGCCGAGGATGTGGGCTGGAGCCAGAATCGCATGGTGCTGGGCAAGCACTCGGGTCGCAACGCCTTCCGTACCCGCCTGGAGAGCCTGGGCATCGTCTTCGAGTCGGAAGAGGAGCTCAACGCCGCCTTCTCCCGCTTCAAGGACCTGGCCGACAAGAAGCACGAAATCTTCGACGAGGACCTGCAGGCCCTGGTCACCGACACCAAGATCGAGTCGGTGAACGAGCGGGTCAAGCTGGTCTCGCTCAAGGTCTGCTCAGAAACCGGCGAGACACCGAGCGCGCAGATCGTGCTCGGCATGGACGGCGAGGAGGAGCCGGGCCAGGCCATCGGCGGCGGACCGGTGGACGCCACCTTCAAGGCCATCGAGAGCATCGTCAACAGCGGCACCCAGCTGCAGCTCTACTCGGTCAACAACATCACCAGCGGCACCGACGCCCAGGGCGAGGTGACCGTGCGCCTGGAGAAGGGCGGGCGCATCGTCAACGGCCAGGGCGCCGACACCGATATCGTCATCGCCTCCGCCAAGGCCTATATCAACGCGGTGAACAAGATTCTGGAGCCGGTCACCAAGGCTCATCCGCAGACCGGCGACGTGTGAGCCTCCGGCGATGATCGAGCGGCAGCGACGTCACCACTACCTCAAGGCCATGGGGGTCAGCCTCTGGCAGCGCAGGCAGTGGACGACACCTGAGGCCGAGGCTGACGAGCCGCTGCCTGCCGTGGATATCCCGCCAGTCGCCGCCGCGGCGCCTCAGCCGGAACCCGTCATCGAGACCCCGCCGGTCGTCCCGCCTGGCGACGTGGGCGGGATGGACTGGCCGGCCCTGCGCGAACGCGTGCGCGACTGCCGCGCCTGCGAGCTGCGCTCCGGTTGCACCCAGACCGTGTTCGGGGTCGGTAACACCGAGGCGGATCTGCTGGTCATCGGCGAGGCTCCGGGGGCCGACGAGGACCGTCAGGGGGAACCCTTCGTCGGCCGTGCGGGGCAGCTGCTCAACGCCATGCTGCTGGCCATGGGCTACCAGCGGGAGTCGGTCTTTATCGCCAATATCGTCAAGTGCCGTCCACCCAACAACCGGGATCCCAAGCCGGAGGAGGCGCTGCAGTGCGAGCACTATCTAATGCGTCAGATCGAGCTGATCCGACCGCGCATGATCCTTGCCGTGGGCCGCATCGCGGCGCAGAACCTGCTCAAGACCGACATCACCGTGGGCAAGCTACGGGGCCGGATCCACGCCTTGGGCGAGCGGCGCATCCCTCTGGTGGTGACCTACCACCCGGCTTACCTGCTGCGCTCCCCGGAGCAGAAGGGGCGGGCCTGGCAGGATCTGCAGCTGGCCCTTTCCGGCCTTCAGGGTAAAGCCTTTTGAGCGCCCAGCTGCACGATCCCCTGCTGAACCTGCGGCCGATGCGGGAGGAGGACCTGTACCAGGTGATGGCCATCGAACAGGTCGCCTACCCCTTTCCCTGGACCCCGGGCATCTTTCAGGACTGTCTGTGCGTCGGCTACTGCTGCTGGCTGGTCGAAATCGACAAACGGGTGGTCGGCTATGGTGTGATGTCGGTGGTGATCGATGAGTCCCACATCCTCAATCTCTGCATCCATCCCGAGTGGCAGGGTCGGGGGCTGGGGCGCAAGCTGATTCTGCGGCTGCTGAAGATCGCCCGCCAGCACGGTGCGGAGACCGCCTTTCTCGAGGTGCGCGAGAGCAACCTGGCGGCTCTGGCCCTCTACGGTAAACTGGGGTTCGTGGAGATCGGCCGCCGTCGGAACTACTATCCCGCCACTGAGGGTGAGCGGGAGGATGCGCTGGTGATGTCGCTGGAGTTGTGAAACCCGATTCCTGATCCGAATGCCGCTTGCATGAGCGACAAGCGCATGTTTGCCGGGTCCGAATCACCCGGAATCGGTGCGGCAAGCCGCACCGAAATCCTTTGACTAACCCTTGGCCATTCGTCCCTGACTCTGAATCGGTCAGATGATCTCGTCGACGGTCTGAGGCTCGCTGTGCAGGCTGCCGCCCCCGCCGATGGCGGTGAACGTGGCGATGGCGCGTCTGCCCAGCGGTGTTGCGCTTTTCACCTGATCCTCCGCCGTGGCGTCCTGCTTCTCCTGCATGGCCTGTCGATTCTGCTGTAGCTCCTCGCGCCGCTGCGCGCCGATCTCGCTGCGCGCCTCGGCGGCCATGGCGGTGGCCTGGGCGGCGACCCGGCGGTCCTGGGACGAGGGATCGGCCGGTGCCAGCGCGGCGCGCCGGATCTGCTCGGCCTTGCGCAGGGTCTCCTCCGGGGTTCTGCCGCCCGAGGCATTGATCGAGACCTCTCCGCCAATGGCGTAGCGCCTGCCGTCGGGGCCGGTCTGGTAGCTGAAGCTGCCGCCGGTGACGTATTGACCCGCAGCGGCCTTATGGGCCTGTTCGTGGGCTCTGACCTGCCGGTCCCGCCGCTGCAGTTCGGCGACCTGGTGCTGCTCTTCCGGCGTCAGCTCGCCGGGTCTCTGCGTCTCCCGCACCGGGCGCTCGGAGGCACTTTCCCGGGTTGACGGAGCGGCATCATCGGCGGTCAGGGCGCTGCCGCGTTCCTGCGTGTTTTCGGAATCGCTGCGACCGACCGTGCGCTCGGAGGCGAAGGGCCCGTTGGTCAATCCGGTGGTTGTTGAGATCGATAGCGCCATACCAATGCCGCAAAAATGAGGTTACCCGAAGGTAAGTATAGAAAAGCCATCAAATTAAAACGGTAAGCACAGGCAGAAAAGGAAATTGCGGAACCCGTTTCCTGTTTTGACGTCGTTTCGGTTCCCGGTGATGAACCTATTGAATGCTGCCCCGAACAGCATCGACTTTCCGTTTCGATACATAACCCATTTGCTGCGAACGTGTAGCCTGGATGGAGTGAAGCGGAATCCAGGGGAAGATATGCGCTATCCCGGATTCCGCTTCGCTCCATGCGGGCTACAGATTGGTGTGTCTTGCCGCACCGTGAATCGCAGAGCCCGCCGCTGATCGAGGATGACGGCTCTCACCACAGCGGTCGGATGCGTTATAATCCGCACCCTTTTATCCAATCGACCTATCCCGATGTCCGAACTGCTCGAACAACTCAGCCGCCGGCGTACTTTCGCCATCATCTCCCATCCCGATGCCGGCAAGACCACTCTGACCGAGAAGCTGCTGCTCTACGGCGGCGCCATCCAGATGGCCGGTACGGTCAAGGGACGCAAGGCCGCGCGTCACGCCACCTCCGACTGGATGGAGATGGAGAAGGAGCGTGGTATCTCGGTGACCTCCTCGGTGATGCAGTTCCCCTACCGGGACGAGATCGTCAACCTGCTCGATACCCCCGGCCACGAGGATTTCTCCGAGGACACCTACCGCACCCTGACCGCGGTGGATTCGGCGCTGATGGTGATCGACGTGGCCAAGGGCGTGGAGGAACGGACCATCAAACTGATGGAGGTCTGTCGTCTGCGCGACACGCCGATCCTCACCTTCGTCAACAAGCTCGACCGGGAGGGTCGCGACCCGCTGGAGATCCTCGACGAGGTCGAGTCGGTGCTGAAAATCGCCTGCGCCCCGGTGACCTGGCCCATCGGCATGGGCAAGCGGCTGAAGGGTGTCTATGACCTGAGAACGGATGCCACCCATCTCTTCAGCGCCACCCACGGCGGCAAGATACAGGTCGGCGAAATCATCCAGGGGATCGATAATCCGAAGCTGGACGAGCTGATCAGCGGCCAGGCCGAGGAACTGCGCGAGGAGATCGAACTGGTGCGCGGCGCCAGCCACCCCCTCGATCTGGAGGCCTATGCCAGAGGCGAGCAGACCCCGGTCTTCTTCGGCTCGGCGATCAACAACTTCGGCGTCAAGGAGCTGCTCGACGCCTTCGTCGAATACGCCCCCGCACCCCTGTCGCGTCCCACCCAGCAGCGCATGGTCGATCCCAAGGAGACCAAGTTCAGCGGCTTCGTATTTAAAATCCAGGCCAACATGGACCCCCAGCATCGGGACCGCATCGCCTTCCTGCGGGTCTGCTCCGGCAGCTACCGCAAGGGCATGAAGATGAATCACGTGCGCCTCGGCAAGACGGTGCAGATCAGCAATGCCCTGACTTTCCAGGCCGACGAGCGCAAGCACGTGGAGGAGGCCTGGCCGGGCGACATCATCGGTCTGCACAACCACGGCACCATCCAGATCGGCGACACCTTTACCGAGGGCGAGGAGCTGAAGTACGTCGGTATCCCCTATTTCGCGCCGGAGCTCTTCCGCCGCGTGGTATTGAAGGATCCGCTGAAGCAGAAGGCCCTGCTCAAGGGGGTGCTGCAGCTGTGCGAGGAGGGGGCGACCCAGGTCTTCCGGCCGTTGAAGAACAACGACCTGATCCTGGGCGCGGTCGGCGTGCTGCAGTTCGACGTGGCGGTCGAGCGGCTCAAGCACGAGTACAAGGTGGAGGCGATCGTGGAACCGGTCAATGTGGCCACCACCCGCTGGATCGAATGTGACGATACCAAGATGCTGGAACGCTTCAGGGAGAAGGCGCACGAGAACCTGGCCTTCGACGGCGACGACCAGCTGGTCTACCTGGCGCCGACCCGGGTCAATCTCGATCTGGCCATTGAGCGCTGGCCCGATGTGCGCTTCCTCGCCACCCGCGAGCTCTGACTCCACCGATACCCAACCGGCACCAAGGCCAGATCATGCGTAGGGTGGGGCCCTGCCCCACCATGGCGGACGTGCAGAATGGCTATTCGGCGGGGCAGGACCCCACCCTACCCGAAAATGGTTTGCTGTGGAGGTCAACTCCGGGCTTGTTTTGAGTGCCTTGGATTCATGCAGGAACCCATGAGCGATCAAAGGTCACTTTCCGGCCGCTCATGGATTGAAAAACCGGGGGGGTCAACCATAATTTTATTAGGAGGCGAGACGAGCCCCTGACCGATCGGGAAGGAGGTCGAAGATGTTTCTGATGCAGAAAAATAGTGAAAAACTGGTTGAGGTACTGAGTCTCTCCGACCTTTTCAACCCCAACCATGACCATATCGTCGGACGGTTCCATGCCGGAGAAGAGCTGCAGGATGCAGAGTCATTTGCCAAGGACGAGATGAGCTTTCCTTCAGGTGAGGCACTGCCAAAGTGCTGGATAGATCCCCACTATCGGGAACACTGAGTCCGCACACTGTCCGATGACTCTGGCCGGCGGTCGCCATGACCGCCGGCTTTTTCACACAGGTGCCATAGGCTCGCGGTGCATGCACCAAAGCGGTGCTTACGCTGAATACCGGCTTCGACAGAGGGGCCGGATTAGTGCGTGATGTGTCATCATGGCGCTTTCGATTGTCTCTGTATCTTTGAATTCGGCAAGTCCTTGATCCGTTAGCCGCTTTGGGTGTGTTTTTTGCAGGGGTCACTGCGATATATTTCGCGTGACGCAAGATCACGCACCAACATCGCATTACCAGGAGTACCCCTGATGCTGGATAAAACCCTGACCGTCATATTGGCTGGAGGACATGGCTCCCGTTTGAAACCCCTGACTGAAGATCGCACCAAACCGGCCGTGCCTTTTGGCGGTAAATACAGGATCATCGATTTCACCCTGGTCAACTGCCTCCACTCCGGGCTGCGCCGCGTTCTGGTGCTGACCCAGTACAAGTCCCACTCCCTGCAGAAGCATCTGCGCGATGGCTGGTCCCTGTTCAATCCAGAGCTGGGGGAGTACATCACCGCCGTGCCGCCGCAGATGCGCACCGGCGGCAACTGGTACGCCGGCACCGCCGACGCGGTGTTTCAGAACCTCTATATGCTCAAGCGCAGCGGGGCGGAGCGGGTGCTGATCCTGGCGGGGGACCATATCTATCGCATGGACTATGCGCCGATGATCGCCTACCACGAGGAGCACCAGTCGGGCGTCACCGTGGCCTGTATGCAGGTGCCGTTGGCGGAAGCGAGTCAGTTCGGCGTCATGAACGTGAACGCAGAGGGACGGGTGACCGCCTTCGAGGAGAAACCGCCGCAACCGGTGGCGACACCCGACGACCCCGACAGGGCGTTGGTCTCCATGGGCATCTATGTCTTCTCCATTGACCGCTTGATCGAGATTCTGGAGCAAGACAGCGAGCGGGAGGCGTCGAGTCACGACTTCGGCCATGACATCATCCCGCGCCTGATCGATGGGGAAGGGGTCTATGCCTACCGCTTCGGCGGTGAGAAGGGTCGGGTCAGTCCCGACCGCTACTGGCGCGACGTCGGCACCATCGACAGTTACTACGAGGCCAACATGGAGCTGCTCGATCCGGTGCCCTCACTCGATCTCTACCAGCCGGAGTGGCCGATCCGCACCTATCAGAGTCAGAATCCGCCGGCGCGTACGGTACCCGGCCTGTCGGGCAGCGAGGGGATCTTCATCAACTCTATCGTCGGCGGTGGAGTGGTCATCGTCGGCGGCAGCGTGCAGCGCTCGATTCTGTTCCCGCTGGTGCAGATCGGCGACGAGGCGGTGATCCACAATTCGATCCTGTTCAATGGGGTCAAGGTGGGTAACGGGGCTCAGTTGGAGAACTGTATCATCGACAAGGATGTGGAGGTGCCAGCGGGCGAACGCATCGGTTTCGACAAGGAACAGGATGCCGCTCGGTTCACCATCTCGGCCAAGGGGATCGTGGTGGTGCCCAAGGGGTATAAGTTTTCCTGATTACCCACCATGATCAGACATGCTGATGGTAGGTTCGAGAATTGAAGAATGGGTTGAAAAGTTTTGAGTTTGTAGTGATGAGTTTTGAGTTGAGGTGTTCGCTGCGCTCACGCGTTTTATACCCCCTCTCCCTGGCCCTCTCCCACAAGGGGAGAGGGGATGCATAGATCAGGAGCAGGAGCGAAAAACGGCTTGATTCCACGATCAGAGAGGAAGCATACGATGCACTCAAACAGCACATTCCTTCTCCCGCAAGGGGAGAGGGCCAGGGAGAGGGAGATGAAAACAATCGTGCGGCGAGCCGCACACAACCTGACTCAAAACTAAAAACTCATCACTCAAAACTTATCCAATACTGACCAGCACTCGTCCCAGAATCTTCCCCGCAAGCAGCTCATCGAAGACCTGTGGCAGGCCTTCGAGATCGACGGTCCTAGTCACGATCTCATCCAGCTGACGCGGTTTGAGATCGGTCGCGAGCCGTTGCCAGATCTCTTCGCGGATTTCCCGCGGGCAGCTGACCGAGTCGATACCGAGCAGACTGACGCCACGCAGAATGAAAGGCATCACCGTGGTGTTCAGCTCATGACCGCCGGCCAGCCCGATACTGGCGATGTTGCCCCAGGGTTTGACCGTGCGGGTGATGCCGGCCAGCATCTCACCGCCCACGCTGTCCACGGCGCCGCCCCATTTACCGCGCTCCAGGGCGTGATGGCCGGTCTTCACCTCATCGCGCCCCACCACCTCCTGTGCGCCCAGGTGCTCCAGATAGGCATGCTGCTCCGCCTTGCCGGTGACGGCCGTGACCTGATAGCCCTCGCCGTCGAAGATGTTGACGGCGAAGCTGCCGACACCGCCGGTGGCGCCGGTGACCAGGATCGGTCCCATGTCGGGACGCTGGCCGTTGATCTCCATGCGGTACAGGGCCAGCGCGGCAGTGAAGCCGGCGGTACCCAGCACCATGGACTCTTGCAGGCTCAGCCCGTCCGGCAGCAGGACCGCCCAGTCGGCACTGGTTTTGAGATACTCCGCGTAACCGCCGTCATGGGAAGCGGAGAGTTCGTAGCCGGTGACGACCACCTGGTCACCCGCTTTGAACCGTTTGTCGTTGCTCTCCACCACTTCGCCGGCCGCATCGATGCCGCCGGTCAGCGGAAAGCGCCGCAGGATCTGACCTTTGCCGGTGCCGGCCAGGGCATCCTTGTAGTTGACGCTGGAGTAGGCGACACGTATCAGTACCTCGCCGGGCTCGGGAGGCCGCTGCTCCAACATCTCGATACCGGCCGAGTGGACCTTGTCTTCGTTGTGGATGCGAAAGGCTTTGTAGAGGCTCATGACTGACTACTCCGTTACGACTGGAATTTTTCCGATTTTCGAACGCCACTCGGCGGGGCCGGTCTGGTGGATCGAGGTGCCGCGGCTATCGACCGCCACGGTAACCGGGAAGTCGACCACCTCGAACTCCCGGATCGCCTCCATTCCCAGATCCTCGAAGGCGAGCAGGCGGGAGCCTTTGATCGCCTTGGAGACCAGGTAGGCGGCGCCGCCCACCGCCATCAGATAGACCGCCCCGTGCTTCTTGATCGCCTCCAGGGCGGTCGGCCCACGCTCCGCCTTGCCCACCATGCCGAGCAGACCGGCCTGGCCCAGCATCATCTCGCTGAACTTGTCCATGCGGGTGGCGGTGGTGGGGCCGGCGGGGCCGACCACTTCGTCGCGCACCGGATCGACCGGGCCGACGTAGTAGATGAAGCGGTTGTGGAAATCGACCCCCTCCGGCAGGGATTCGCCCTTGGCATAGAGATCGGCGATGCGCTTGTGGGCCGCGTCGCGGCCGGTCAACAGTTTGCCACTGAGCAGGATCAGGTCGCCGGGCTGCCATGCGGCGATCTCCTCCCGGGTCACCGTATCCAGGTTGACGCGACGGGCATCGGGCGAGGCCTCCCAGGCCACGTCGGGCCAGTCTTCCGGTTGCGGGGGAGTGAGGATGGCCGGGCCCGAGCCGTCGAGGGTGAACTCCACGTGACGGGTGGCGGCGCAGTTGGGGATCATCCCCACCGGCAGCGAAGCGGCGTGGGTGGGGAAGTCGCTGATCTTGACGTCCAGTACCGTGGTCAGTCCACCGAGACCCTGAGCGCCTATGCCCAGGGCGTTGACCTTGTCGTAGAGCTCCAGGCGAAGCTCCTCCTTACGGTTCGACGGGCCGCGCGCCATCAGCTCGTGGATGTCGATGGGCTCCATCAGGGACTCCTTGGCCAGCAGCATGGCCTGTTCGGCGCTGCCGCCGACACCGATGCCAAGCATCCCGGGCGGGCACCAGCCGGCGCCCATCTTCGGCAACTCGCCGAGTACCCAGTCGACCAGGGAGTCGGAGGGATTGAGCACCTTGAAGCGGGACTTGTTCTCCGAACCGCCGCCCTTGGCGGCGATCTTGATCTCCACCTTGTCGCCCTTCACCAGCTGGGTATGGACGATGGCGGGCGTGTTGTCGAGGGTGTTGGTACGCTTGCCCAGGGGATCGCTGACCATGGAAAACCGCAGTACGTTGTCCGGATGGGAATAGCCGCGTCGCACCCCTTCGTTGACCATTTCGCTGACCGTCATCTCGCCCTGCCACTGCACCTGCATGCCGATCTTGAGAAACACCACCACCATGCCGGTGTCCTGGCACACCGGCCGGCGGCCTTCAGCGCACATGCGGGAGTTGACCAGGATCTGCGCCATGGCGTCCTTGGCGGCGGGATTCTGCTCCCGCTCCCAGGCCTCGCCCATGGCCTTGAGGAAATCGGCCGGGTGATAGTAGGAGATGTATTGCAGGGCGTCGGCAATGCTCTGGATGAAGTCATCCTGGCGGATCTGGGTCATGAGTGGAGTCTGCTCTATAGACGGGTTGCTAATGAGAGTGAAGGTCTGCCTGGAAACAAGTTTCTTGTTTTGTTCTCGTAAGAAAACAGGTGCTTGCGTTATCGAATAGTGTAGCACCGGGAACCCGGAAAGCGATCATATACCCCGGTGGGCCCACTCGGTACCACCGTGTTGCAGGTCTCGGTGCGGCAAGCCGCACCCTACACGGGATCAGGGTGTAGGGTGCGGCTTGCCACACCGTGGAGACTGTTAGATCTCCAGCAGCAGCCGGCTCGGGTCTTCCAGCAGTTGCTTGATGGTGACCAGGAACTGCACCGCGTCGCGTCCGTCGATGATGCGGTGGTCGTAGGAGAGGGCCAGGTACATCATCGGACGGATCACGATTTCGCCGTTTTCCACCACCGCGCGCTGCTGAATCGAGTGCATGCCGAGAATGGCGCTCTGTGGCGGATTGAGGATCGGGGTCGAGAGCATGGAGCCGAAGACCCCGCCGTTGGTGATGGAGAAGGTGCCGCCGGTGAGGTCCTCATAGCTGAGAGCGCCATCCTGTGCCTTGATGCCGAACTCCTTGATGCGCTTTTCGATAGCGCCGAAGCCGAGCTTGTCGGCATCGCGCAGGATCGGCACCACCAGGCCACGCGGCGAGGAGACCGCGATGCCGATATCGAAGTAGCCGTGGTAGAGAATATCGTCGCCGTCGACCGTGGCGTTGATGATCGGGTACTGCTTCAGCGCCTCCACCGCGGCCTTGACGAAGAAGGACATGAAGCCGAGGCGAACGTCGTGCTGCTTCTCGAAGGCCTCGCGATAGCGTGCGCGCAGGTCGGAGACCGCCTGCAGGTTGACCTCGTTGAAGGTGGTGAGGATGGCGGCGGTTTGCTGCGCTTCGACCAGACGCTCCGCCACTCGCTTGCGCAGACGGGTCATCGGTACCCGCTCTTCGGCTCTGTCGCCACTGGTGGGCATGCTCGGTGCCGGCGTCGGTTTGGCCGCGGGCTCCGGTTTCACCGCCGGTTTGGCGGCCTCGGCCTGGCGGGCTTCCAACGCGGCTTCCACGTCGGCCTTGAGAATGCGGCCGTTCTTACCGCTGCCCTGAATGGTGGCGGGATCGATACCGGTCTCGTTGATGAGCCGTCTGACGGACGGTGAGAGCGCTGAGACTTCGTCCTGCGCGGCGTCCTCCGACGCAGGAGGTGCGGCCGCAGCGGCGCCGGCCTCGATGATGCCGAGGATATCCTCCGCCTGCACGGTATCGCCGTCGTTGTAGCGGATCTCCTTCAGCACCCCGGCTTGTGGCGCCGGCACCTCTAACACGACCTTGTCGGTCTCCAGATCCACCAGGGACTCATCCTGCGTCACCGCATCGCCGGGCTGTTTGTGCCAGTTGAGGATGGTCGCGTCGGAGACGGATTCGGGGAGTTGGGGAACGCGTAGTTCGATGCTCATTGATTTGCCTGATTCCTGTAGTTCATGCGTGGGTTGATGCGTCCGGTAAGCGCTTCGTCGACCAGCGTTTCCTGTTGTGAGACATGTACGGTGCGATAGCCGACGGCAGGTGCGGCAGCGGTGGGACGGCCGACGTAGTGCAGCGGCTTGCCCTTGGCGGTCAACGGATAGAAGCGGTGCTTGATCTGATCCCAGGCCCCTTGGTTCTGCGGTTCCTCCTGACACCAGATGTACATCTTGGCGTTCTTGTAGCGGCGGATGACCTTGTCGAAGGCCTTCTGTGGGAAGGGGTAGAGCTGTTCGACGCGGATGATGGCGACATCGTCGAGGCTGCGGGAACGGCGTGTCTCGAGCAGGTCGTAGTAGACCTTGCCGGAGCACATGACCACCCGCTTGACCTTCTTCGGATCGATGTCGTCGATCTCGTCGATCACCAACTGGAACTCGCCGTCCACCAGCTCCTGCTTGGTAGAGGCGGCGAGACGGTGGCGCAGCAGGCTCTTGGGCGACATCACGACCAGTGGGTGGCGATAGGGGCGCAGCATCTGCCGGCGCAGCAGATGGAAGATCTGGGCCGGTGTGGTCGGGTTGCAGACCTGAATGTTGTGGTTGGCGCAGAGCCGCAGGAAACGCTCCGGACGCGCCGAGGAGTGTTCCGCGCCCTGGCCCTCGTAACCGTGGGGCAACAGCATCACCAGGCCGCACAGCAGACCCCATTTCTCGCCACCCGAGCTGATGAATTGGTCGATCACCACCTGGGCGCCGTTGGCGAAGTCGCCGAACTGGGCCTCCCAGATGGTCAGGGAGTCGGGCTCGGCGGTGGCATAGCCGTATTCGTAGCCGAGTACCGCCTCCTCCGAAAGCAGGGAGTCGATGACCACGAAGTCGGCCTGGTCGTTGCTCAGGTGTTGCAGCGGAACCAGGGCGTCGCCGGTCTGCTGGTCATGCAGTACCGCATGGCGGTGGAAGAAGGTGCCGCGTCCGGAATCCTGGCCGGAGAGGCGGATCGGTATGCCGGCAGTGAGCAGTGAGGCGTAGGCCATGTTCTCGGCGAAGCCCCAGTCGATCAGCTGGTCTCCGCCGGCCATGCGTTTGCGCTCTTTCCAGATCTTTTCCACACGCGGGTGGAGTTCGAAGCCGGTGGGTACGTGTAACAGTTGCTGAGCCAGACGATCGAAGAGCTCGTGATCCATGCCGGCATCGTACGGATGGTCCCACTCGATACCCTTGTAGCGATCCCAACGCACCGCGTAGGGGTGGCGCAGGGCGCAGATCACCGGTCGCGCCTCGAGGATGCCGCTCTCCAGGGAGTTACGGTAGGTGTCGACCAGATCGCGCGCCATCTGCGGATTGATCACCCCCTCCTGGGTCAGTTTCTCCGCGTACAGGGTCTGCACCGTTGGGTGGTTGCGGATCTTGCGATACATCTGCGGCTGGGTCACTGCCGGCTCGTCCGCCTCGTTGTGGCCGTGGCGGCGGTAGCAGATCATGTCGATGATGACGTCCTTACGGAAACGCATGCGGAAGTCGAGCGCCAGCCGGGTGACGAAGATCACCGACTCGGGATCGTCACCGTTGACGTGAAAGATGGGGGCCTGGACCATCTTCGCCACGTCGGTGCAGTAGTAGGTCGAGCGGGTGTCCAGCGGATTGCTGGTGGTGAAACCGATCTGGTTGTTGATGATGACGTGGACCGTGCCGCCGGTGGAGTAGCCGCGTGTCTGTGACAGGTTGAGCGTCTCCATCACCACGCCCTGGCCGGCGAAGGCCGAGTCGCCGTGGATGAGGATCGGCAACACCTTGGAGCCGTCGTGATCACCCCGTCGCCGCTGACGGGCGCGCACTGAGCCTTCGATCACCGGATTGATGATCTCCAGGTGCGAAGGATTGAAGCCGAGGGCGATGTGCACGAGGCCGCCGGGAGTGTCGATGTCGGTGGAGAAGCCCATGTGGTACTTCACGTCACCGGCCAGCCGCTGGGGGTTGACCTCGACCCGGCCTTCGAACTCGTCGAAGATCTCCTGCGGCGGCTTGCCGAGGATATTGGTGAGTACATTGATGCGGCCGCGATGGGCCATGCCGATGACCACCTCGTTGATGCCGCTGCCGCCGCCGTGTTGGATCAGATCGTCGAGTAGCGGAATCAGGGTCTCAGCGCCTTCCAGGGAGAAGCGTTTCTGTCCCACATACTTGGTGTGCAGATACTTTTCTATACCCTCTCCGGCGGTGAGCAGGGTCAGCAGCCACTTTTTCTCCTCCACGCTGAAGCTCTGCAGCAGATGGCGCTGTTCGATGCGCTCCTGAATCCAGCGTTTCTGGCGGGTGTCGGTGATGTGTGCATACTCGGTGCCGATGCTGCCGCAGTAGCTCTTCTCCAGCAGTTCGATGATGTCGCGCAGTTTCATGCGCTCGGGGGCGAACAGGGAGCCGGTATTGAAGATGGCGTCGAGATCGATGTGGTCCAGGTTATGATAGGCCAGGTCGAGGTCGTCGACGTGTACCGGCTCCCGCAGATTCAGGGGATCGAGATCGGCCTTCTGATGACCGCGCATGCGGTAACCGTTGATGAAGCGCAGTACGGAGGCCTGTTGTTCGGCGGCTGCCGGTGACAGGGTCTCCTGGGGCAGCGCGGTGGTGTGCTTCTCTTTGACCAGATGGAGGAAACGCTGACGGATCGGCTCGTGCGGGGTGTCGGCGCGATCCGCCTTGGGCAACTGGTCAAACTGCCTTCGCCAGTCTTCGGGGACGCTTTCCGGGTCTTTCAGATAATTTTCGTAGAGTTCTTCGACAAAGGTGGCATTACCGCCCGAATAGGCGGTGGTGGAGCGGAGCACGTCCAGCTTGTTGGTCATCTTCTCTGTTGGCCGTTGTATAATGGGGGTGTGTTTAATAACTTATTTTTGTGCAGGCATCAACAAATTTTAAACCTTGGTAAAGTTCTAACTTTCCGGGACGCCATCCAACACGCAAAATTAAAGCCGCTGTTTTGCTAAACTCTAGGCGGCAAGTGGCCTGAATGTAAGGGACTGTTTACTGACCAACCGCTTTATTGTCCCGGTCGGCAATGAGGAAAATTCAACCGCGGAGCATCAAGCGGTGGTACGATTCACTACCGAATCGCGGATGATGATGCAGAATATCGGAGTGATCATCCGTTCCCAGGGTGACCAAACAGGACGAAAGTGTTGTCCGACCAAGATAGTAGTCGCTTGAGAGTCAATCTGAACCCCATCTCGCTGGAAGCGGATGTGGCCTATTTTGGCGCCCGTCTGGAACTGGTGGGGGAGCCCCATACCCGGTATCAGGCCGCTCAGCTGAAGGTCTACAAGGCGCTTGAAGAGGCGTTGGGGGACAACCTCAAGCGTCTCAAGAAGAAAGAGGCCTGAGCATCCGGCTTGTCTTGTGGGTGGTGAGGCGGAGCCGGATTTTCAACCAAAGTCAGCGCTTATCTTTCTTCTTTCTCTTCTTTTTCTTTTTTTCCGGTTTCAGGAGCAGTTCGATTTCCGCTTCGGCGGCCCGCCAGTCCGCTGCCGAATCTCCCGGCGTGAATCCGCGACGTTCAGCGATGTAGTAGGCGGCGGTGGAGATCATCTCCCGGCGCAGGTCGGGGCTCAGTTGAGTCTCGTCAGGTTTAGACTTTTTTGCCTGCTTGGCCTGCTTTTTCAGCGTCTTCTTGTCCTTTTTCTCTTCCTTCGGCTTTTTTTATCTGATTTCTTGCTCATGGGATGGCTCCGCAATTGCGGTTCTGGGGATCAACGGGGGGACTGCCAAATACCCATGCCACGGCGTCGAGCCTCCTCTTGCGCCTGCAGATACTGGGTTTTCAGTGTGGCGGGCAAGGCGGCGTCATGGCGGATCACAGCCAATCCGGAACGTAACAACCGGAGGCCGATATCGGCGCCACCATGGCGGACTTCACCCAGTATAACACCCTGTTTGTCGCGCATTGTGAAATCGACCGTGACAAAGCGGCCCGAGAGCAGCATCCGAAGATGACGTTTCCCGATCTCTCTCCACTTTCGGTCAGCGGCATCCGGAAGCTTGACGCCGATCAGGGCAACCGGCAGTCGTCGACCGTCATCTGTAAGGAATATGATCCGATAGGCGTCTGAAACAGCAATCACCTGTCCCGACAGGCTGACAGCGGATGCCGCGTTGGGCAGCAGCAGACAGACAAGCAGGGGAAGGAGGCGAGAGAGTGAAACCGGTCGGATTCTATGACGAGACGCGTAGGACAAGCGACTGGCTCCCGATGGTGAATGGCGCCCTCGACAGGAGTCGAACCTGTGACCTATCGCTTAGGAGGCGATTGCTCTATCCTGCTGAGCTACGAGGGCAATTCGGCGGCGATTATAACAGCCGTTACCCCTGTGACCCAGCATGCCTTTGGACGGTTCGTCCTGTGGCGCGGATCAAAGCCAGTCTATGGTGCGGTTCAGGATCTTGTGCACTCCAGATCGGTGCAAAACGATTCGAACCGGTTCACTTTCAGCCAGTCCCTGATACGGCAAGCGATGCACTGGCCCACTTCGTTGAGCAGGGTGATGGCAGTACCTGTAAGGATCAGTGACCAGAAGATGGTGTCTATCCATGCATATTCGGTCAACCCTTCAAGGCCATAGACCATGAAGGACATCAGGCCGAACAGCATCGCGAGGATTAGGCCTAACAGTATGGGTAACATGACTGACTCCAGTAAATAACGATTCTTGTTAAGAATATTAGTAAATATTAAACATTAAGCAATAGGTTTGATAGCTGATTCATGATCGAGTTCAAACTTTATATATGCCGCACGAAATCAAGAGTTTGCGATCTGATTTTTGGGGCGGGTTCGACTATCCGGAAATGCCGGATCGGGCACATGACTATGAGCGATACACCTGATTCGCCATCCAGGCTGATGGTGCGTGTTGGCCGGGATGTTGCCGGCCGCTCGAACGCATGCCTTACCACAACGATAGGGAGCCACGGCGCCCCAACGCAAACAGCGTGATGAACAACGAGGTTGATGACCCATGATCGATACCGCTCCGCTTTTACAGCCTTCGGGTTTTCCGGAGTTGAGGCGAGACAGACTGGAGATACTGCAGGTCAATCTTGGCTACCGCTGCAATCTCTCCTGCGTCCACTGTCACGTCAACGCCGGCCCAAACCGAAGCGAAGAGATGAGCCGGGAGACGATCGAGCAGGTGCTCGAATGCCTGAGCACACAACGGCTGACAACCCTGGATCTGACCGGGGGTGCGCCTGAGCTCAACCCCCATTTCCGCTATCTGGTCGAGACGGCAAGCGCCATGGGCGTGCATGTCATCGATCGTTGCAACCTGACCATACTGCTCGAGCCCGGACAGGAAGACCTGGCCGAGTTCCTCGCCACGCAGGGTGTCGAAATCGTCGCTTCACTGCCGTGTTACCTGGAGGAGAACGTGGACAGTCAACGCGGCAAAGGCACTTATCAGGTGAGCACCCGGGCCTTGCAGCGCCTGAACCGGCTCGGCTACGCCGCGGAAGACTCGGGGCTCGAACTCAATCTGGTCTACAACCCCCAGGGACCCAGCTTGCCGCCACCGCAGGGACCCCTGGAGGCGGATTACAAGCGGGAGTTGTTGCAGCGCTACGGGATTCGCTTCAATCGGCTCTTCACCATCGCCAACATGCCGATCCAGCGCTTCGGCAGTCTGCTCTACTCCAAGGGTGAGTTCGACGCCTATCTGCGCTTGCTGAGGGAGTCCCATCGTGACGAGAACCTGGATGTGGTGATGTGTCGACGGCTGGTGAGTGTCGATTGGCAGGGCTATCTCTACGATTGCGACTTCAATCAGATGCTGAAGATACCGCTTGCACTGGCCACCAAGCCGCGTCCCCACGTGCGGGATCTGATCGGCAAGGATCTGACCGGCGCGCCGATTCGGGTGGGCGAGCACTGTTATGGGTGTACCGCCGGTCAGGGCAGCAGTTGCGGGGGGGCCTTAGGCGAATAATGTGCCCCGTGATAGATTCTGTACCATTCAGAGCCGCCCCAATACGCCAGAACAAGGCGTGGTTAGCAGGGAATGGCGGGCCCTTTCCAAAACCCGCAACGCAGGGCTGGCGTATTGGGGCGGCTCCCTTCG
>JARROA010000002.1:0-7772 GCA_037384425.1 Candidatus Thiodiazotropha sp.
GCATGATCATTTTGAATCTCCGGCGTGGCCATTCTTGTCAGCGATCTGTAGGCGGCCAAAGCCCCCAGACCGACGAACAGCAGATCCAGCGGATCAAAGGTGCCGAACAGAAAATAGTCCTGGGTTACCGCGAGAAGCGCGTTGTGTTCGATATTGGGTGAGAAGGTGTGCTGGAGCAGGACGGCGACTGTGTCGATTTGACCCAGTTCAAAGAGTGTTTCAATGCCGCTCCAGAACAGACAGAGCACGAAGACCTGCTTTCGTGTTTGCGGTTGAAGTACCAAGGCTGATAGCAGAATGAAGGCATAGACATGCAGCAATGAGGGCAACACACCGCACAGCCAACAGTGCAGATGTTCACCTGGCAAGGTGGGGAGTGGTAGCAGTCGAAAGAGTGAGACAGTAGGCGGGTCACGGGTCAGCAGATACAAAAGCAACCCCCCCAACAACGCCAACAGCGCTCTCCCCAATAACTGCCACTGAGGTCCGTATCGCCTCATGCTGCTGCTCCCTCTGAGCCTTCTTTTTTAGGAGGAACGGTCGTTCTCTCTTAATAAAAATTATAGTTCTGCCGCGGGGCAGCGCGTTTATTTGCAGCGGAGAATTGATTCAGATCATGTAAGTGTGATGTGGGATGGAAACGTAAGCGCCTACGTAGAGCGTGCCGCTCGGGTAGGGGGCTAGACGATGTGACAACAGGGGCCTGCCGCGCTGGTGGATTGTGCGGCTTTTTCACTGCATGTCGCCACCTTCTCCGGGGGTAGAGCTCAGCCACGCCTCCCTGCGTGGGTCGAAGCCGCTTGGGAGTGGCTCAGCCGTCTGGCTGCGATCCTTTCATCCTGCCGTTGGCGACAAGGGTTTGTGGTCGGCCATCTGACGGCCGGTGTCCAGCTTGCCGGCACAGGTGATGACATCTTGTGCTTGCGCCATGATTGAATCGAAGTAGAACGCCATGCCCTTGCGCAGGTGGCTGGTGTCCGAGCTGGTGCAAAACGGCTTCGCATCGGTAGAGACCTTGCGCATTGTGGTGTCTGCGGCTGTCGTCGGATTGGTCGGGAGAAAGCGGTGGGCAAAATACCGGTCGAAGCCGGCGGAGAAGCCCTCTGGCAGTGCCGGCAGGCTGGAGAGCCGCTCCACGATCTCGGACTGGGTCTGCTTGAGATGCTGAAGCAACGCGATCTCGTTGTCCAGGTAGCGTTCAGTATGCTCGGGATCGAGGCGCACCAGCGTAGGTGTGATCTGTTTGACGGCCATCATGGCCAGCTTGGGATCGTTCCAGAATGTCAGCTCTCGGGAGAGCTGGCGATCGGTGGCGATGCCATCGTAATCCTTCTTCAGCAGGAGCGGTATGGTCAGCGACAGCGTTGCGGTGTGTTGCCGGATCATGGGGAAGCGTTGCAGGGTCTTTTCCACGTTGCCCTCAAGTCCGGCGCCGATCCAGATGATCAGATCAGCGGTCAGCAGGTGAGCGGTCTGGAAGGGGTCTAGGGGCCGGTTGGCGTCCTCCGGCTTTTCCATCAGTAGTTGGGGATGATCGACGCCCTCCATCAGGCTGGTCAGCAGGGAGTGGATGGCAGGCTGGGTCACCACCACCTTCGGTGCGGCAAAGGCGGGGGAGGTGATGGCAAGACACAGCAACAGGAGGGAGAGCAGGGGGGAGCGAAACGGGTTCATGGCAACATCCTCGGTAGTGGGGTATGGGATCTGCCTAATCAAGAGGAATGCCAAGAAAAAACATCTTGCAGATTATTGCCTTACCGATTCGCCGACGCGATATGACTGAGTGAATTGGCGCGAATCCGTGTGATTTGACCTGATGGGTGCGCAGGGCGGGATAATCCGCTCTCAATAGCCGAGGGTTAGGGTGCCGTGGCTACCTGGAGCGATTCTGAAGGGCGCGGGGTACGACCGTCCACCTGCTGATTCAGGCACTTCACAAGGCGCCCCGGTCGCTGCCGGTCAGCGTTGGTGTCGGAGTGGCGAAGGATAAAATAGCTGCTAGGGGGTGAGGCTTACGCCACTGAAGAGCGTGGAAGTGCGGCAGTCGAGCTGCCGCACCGTATTGGAGAGTTTCGGTCAGCAGTTGAACAGACGGTTGATGGCGTCCAGACCGTCCTGAACCACGGCTTCCAGATCCTGCGGATCGTCTTCATGCTCATAGGCGAGCATCGAATAGGCAGCCAGGGATTTGAGGCCTATGGCAATTTTTTCCACGTCGGGCAAATTGAGCTCGACGCCTTCTCTCAATGTGCACTCTTCACTCATTACAGACACCTCGGAGGTTGCAACCAACAGCAGAGGCGATAGTCAGTGAGGCCGTAGCGAGTGTCAAAAAAATGCAAGCTTCCATTGATATAAATCAATAGAAAGGGTCTTACAAAGTCTGCTCCGTGACGTCGACGTAGAGCTTGAGGCGCTGTCCCGGCTGCAGGTATTTACTGTTCAGGGTATTCCACCGTTTCAGGTCGGAGACCTTTACCTTGAACCGCTGTGCGATGCGCGAGAGCGAGTCACCGCGGCGGACGCGGTAGTGCAGCGAACTCTGGGTGCCGGCGGGTTGCAGGTCGAGGGGCGAGATCTCGGCGGTCACGGTCTGATCGGTCCAGATCACCAGTCGCTGACCGGCCTTGAGGGGGTCGCCGGGCGCCATGCCGTTCCATTTGGCCAGTTTCTTGTAGCTCACATTGTGGTTTCTGGCGATCTTCCACAGGCTGTCACCCGCTCTGACCACATAGATCTGCTTGTTGCCCTTGCGCTGGCGGTTCTGAATGCTCGCCTTGCGCTGTTCGGCGCTGTAGACGTATTGATCGAAGGACTGGCTGGAGACGGGGATCAGCAGGTGCTTGCCGGCGCGGATGTTGTTGCCGTGCAGTTTATTGACCTGGCGTAACAGTTTGACCGTGGTCTTGTGATGACGGGCGATCACGCCCAGGCTGTCGCCGGGTTTGATCTTGTAGCGCTTCCAGGTCAGCCGCTCCTCCTGGGGCATTTTCTCCAGCGCTTCGACAAAGCGGTCGGCCTTGTCGATCGGCAGGTTGAGACGATGAGGGCCGTCGGGGTCGGTGGCCCAGCGATTGAAGCCCGAGTTGAGCAGATAGAGGTCCTGGATCGGCAGTTCAGCCATCTTCGCGGCCAGGGCAAGATCGAGCTGACTGCCGATGTCCACGGTGGTGAAGTAGGGTTCGTCCGGCAGGATCAGGAGCGTGATGTCATGTTCATCCGGGTTGCGGAAGACCTCGGACAGGGCCAGTAGGCGAGGAACATAGGCGCTGGTCTCATCGGGCAGTTCAAGCGACCAGAAGTCGGTGGCTCTGCCCTTTTTCTGATTGCGACGGATGGCGTTTCGTACCGTGCCGGCTCCGGAGTTGTAGGCCGCCAGGGCCAGTTCCCAGTCGCCGTCGAACTGTTTGCTCAGGGACTGCAGGTAGTCCAAAGCGGCACGGGTCGAGGAGACCACATCGCGTCGTCCGTCATACCACCAGTTCTGCTTGAGTCCAAAATGGCGTCCGGTGGAGGGGATGAACTGCCACATACCCGCAGCACGTCCCGGGGAGTAGGCGAAGGGTTGAAAGGCACTCTCGACCGCGGGAAGCAGGGCGATTTCACTCGGCATGCCGCGCTGATCGATCTCTTCCAGGATGAAGTGGAGGTAGGGTTCGGCCCGCTCCTGGATACGTTGGATATAGCCGGGATGGGAGCTGTACCAGTTCAATTCCTGGGTGACCCGGCTGTCTGCGGAATAACTCAGTCTGAAGCCGTTCACCATGCGGCCGATCAGGTCGGGTTCCGGTTCAGGCAGGGTGTCGATCGCATTCTGTAACTGGGTCGCCAACTCGGGCAACTGCTCGGCGTTCAGCTGCTCAGACGCCTCGCTGGGTGGTGTCGTCACCGCTTGAGCCACCTCAGGAGTCAATGGTGTGGCGCTCGAAGCCGCATCACCCTCCCCGCTGGGCAGTGTCTGGCAGGCGGTGAACAGACAGGCTAGAAGGAGGTTCATGGGCAGCAGGGCGATTCTTGTGTAAGGCATGATGCTTTGGTTTTCGGTTGGCGATTGACTGCAAATCGGAGGAAGATAGTATCAGAGCCAAGTATCATTTCCATCTCACTGTCTCCTTGTATGACTATGGCCCTGAATCTTTGTGATCCCGTTCCACGGCCCGCTGGGGCATTTGCCTTTCGTATCGGCAGCACCCGAAAAAGTCTTTAATTATGAGTACAAACAAGGACTTCAAACTGGGAAACTGCCTGCAAAATCAGGTTGAGAGCTGGTTCGGCTCCCGCCTGGGGCAGAGTTTGCTGATAGAGGAACAGGCCTGTCTTCAGACCAAGGCAGCGGCCCTCTTCGGCTATCATGTGGTGCAGGTCGGTGCGCCGAGCCGGGAGTTCGAACTGCTCAAGCAGTGTCCGGCCCGCAACCGTGTCATCCTGCATGACGCCACCAACCAGCCCGATATCGATATCAGGGCCGATCCCCGTTACCTCCCGCTCGCCAGCGACAGCATCGACGGTGTCATTCTCCCGCACACCCTCGATTTTTCACCAGATCCACATCAGCTGGTGCGGGAAGTGGAGCGGGTGCTGATCCCGGAGGGGAAGGTGTTGCTGAGTGGCTTCAATCCCTGGAGTCAATGGGGTATCGGCCGTCTCTTCCGGCGGCATTCGGGCAGCATGCCCTGGTGTAGCCATTTCTTCACACCCAAGCGGGTTCAGGACTGGTTCTCCCTTTTGGGTTTTGATCTGGTAGAGGTGGTGTATCTCCATTATCGTCCGCCCATACACAATCAACTGGTGATGCAGAAGCTGGCTTTCATGGAGCGCCTTGGCCAACACGCCTGGCCGATGCTGGGAGGGGTTTACGTGATACAAGCGGTCAAGCGGACCGCCACCATGACGCCGATCCGCATGAACCGTTGGCGCATGAAGAAGCGGGTATTGCCGACAGCCGCCGAACCGACCACCCGAAGTAGCAGAATCAATGACGCAATCCGTTGAAATTTATAGTGATGGCGCCTGTAAAGGCAATCCCGGACCCGGTGGATGGGGGGTCTTGCTGCGTTATGGCAAGCACGAAAAGCAGCTCTACGGGGGGGAGTCGGAGACCACCAACAACCGCATGGAGCTGACCGCAGTGATCAAGGGACTGCAGGGACTCAAACGTGCGAGCAAGGTACGCGTGATCACCGATTCCCAGTATGTGAAAAACGGCATCACCCAGTGGATCCACAACTGGAAGCGCAATGGATGGAAGACCTCAGGCAAGCAGCCGGTGAAGAATGCCGATCTGTGGCGACTGCTCGACAAGGAGGTGGCCAGGCACGAAGTGGAGTGGCGTTGGGTCAAGGGTCATTCGGGGCATCCCGAGAACGAGCTGGCCGACCAGCTGGCCAACCGTGGCATCGAGGAGCTGACGCGATGAGCCGACAGATCGTACTCGACACCGAAACCACCGGTCTGGAGCCGGAGCAGGGCCACCGCATCATCGAGATCGGCTGTGTCGAGATGGTCGATCGTCGGCTTACCGGCAACAACTTTCACCAGTATCTGCAACCCGACCGGGAGATTGACGCCGGTGCCATCGAGGTGCATGGGATCACCAACGAGTTTCTCGCTGACAAACCCCATTTTGCCGACGTGGTGGCTGATTTCATCGACTATGTCCGGGGTGCCGAGCTGATTATCCACAACGCCCCGTTCGATGTCGGTTTCCTCAATCATGAGCTGCGTTTGATGGGCCATTCCTCGACGCTGGATGATGTCTGTGCCGTTACCGACACCCTGGTGATGGCGAAGAAAATGCATCCCGGACAACGCAACAGTCTCGATGCGTTGTGCAAGCGTTACGACATCGACAACTCCCATCGTGAGTTGCATGGAGCGTTGCTCGACGCCGAGATCCTGGCCGACGTCTATCTGATGATGACCGGAGGACAAGCCGCTCTGATGCTCGATGTGTCCGCTGGAGATGAGGACGGGCAACCCAGTGCGGATGGCATTCGCCGGCTGCCGGCGGGCAGGCCGGCGTTACGGGTTGTCAGGGCCAACGTGTCGGAGATCCAGGCCCATGAAAAGTTACTCGAGCGCATGGGCGAGGCATGCCTCTGGCCCGGAGCCGGGCAGCGAAAGCCCGAAGCTTAGATTCACAGGTGTGGCTTGCCGCACCTGTTGCCGTCTTCGATCGATGCTATTGCGCAGAGTCGTGATCAGTGTTGAAGCAGCGCCGTGAACGCCTGTTGGAGAAGACGACGAACTGCTCGGGGGTAGAGTGTAATCAGACCCGGGACTGGTTGGAGCGGATACTGTCAGTACCCTGTACGATATCGTAGAGTCTGGGCAGATCGAGCAACTGCACATGCTTGCGCTCCACTTGCAGAAGACCTTCATCCTGGAAACGGGTGAACAGCCTGCTCACCGTCTCTACGGCCAGGCCGAGGTAGTTGCCGATCTCGTGACGCGACATGCTGAGGAAGAAGTCGCTAGGCGAGAAGCCCCGTTGCTTGAAGCGCTCGGAAAAGCTCAACAGGAAAGTGGCCAACCGCTCCTCGGCGCTCTTTTTGCCTAACAGGGTCAGCATCTCCGTCTCCTGGCCGATCTCCCGGCTCAACAAACGGTACATTTGATGCTGAAGACTCGGCATCAGACTGCTGAGGCTCTCCAGCTGGCTGAAAGGGACCTCACAGACGGCAGTGGTCTCCAAGGCAACGGCTGAACAGTTGTGATTGTCATCCTGAATCGCGTCGAGCCCGATCAGTTCACCCGGAAGGTGGAAGCCCAGTACCTGTTCTCCGCCATCCTCGTTGGGGGTGTAGGTCTTGACCGACCCGCTGGTGATGACGCGCAGGCTGTGGAATTTGTCGCCGCCACGATAGAGGTGGTCGCCACGATGGTAGGGGCGGCCGCGCTTGATGATACTGTCCAATCGCTCGACATCTTCCGGGGTCAATCCCATGGGAAGACAGAGGGTGGATAGGCTGCAGTTCTTGCAGGCAACCTTGATGTTTTCGAACGAGACCACTTTTCGGTTAGTCAAGGATTAGCTCCAGCATAAAGATCCAGTTTGCCAGGGGCTGACGGCCTATCTTGCTGAAAAACATGACAAGGATCAAGTCATTTAAAGTCTTTCCTTGTCCTATCAATTTGGGGGGGCAAAAAAATGCCGGCCCGGTGGGCCGGCTTTCTGTCTCAATGCCAGCAGGCTTATTGAGCGGGGGCTGCCGGAGCGGCGGGAGCTGCCGGAGCGCCGGGATAGCCGTAAGGAGCGCCGTAGGGGGCACCGTAGGGGGCACCGTAGGGAGCACCGTAACCATAGGGAGCACCGTAGCCATAGGGGCCGCGGTAGTAGTAGTCGCGATAGTAGTTGTTGCCACGGCCGTAACCGGAACCGCGGGCGTTGCCGCTCATGCCGAAGCTGAAGTCGCCGGAGCCGTCGCCCCAGCCGTCTCCCAACCAGTCATCGCCCCAGCCACGGTTACCGTAGCCTGGACCGCCCCACCAAGCGGATGCGGAGGTGGAGACAGCCACCAGGGCTGCGATACTCAACGCTTTTGCGATCTTAGTCATGTTTCTTCCTCACTTTGATTGGTTTTCAACTACACATTATTAACAGACAAGCGGTTGGTTGGATTTCCGGAGTCTAAATGGGGTGGCGTTACAGAAACGCCTTGGAAACCTAAGCTGTCCGGTCAGTTCCTGACCCGTTTGTTATGTAGTATTTTTGCGTGGAACGCTCCTCGATTATAGACCCAAACAATGGATAATCAACCGTTTTTGGGGGG
>JARROA010000002.1:7830-199357 GCA_037384425.1 Candidatus Thiodiazotropha sp.
CGGACCTTCCCGGCTACCCGGAAATGGCCTCTTGCCATTGAGAGAGAGGGGCTGATCTGGTACTGTTTACTCCCGTCCGTTCTCCCACTCCCTACGTAGAAATCTCATGACCAGATTCATCTTCATTACGGGCGGTGTTGTCTCCTCTTTGGGAAAAGGCATCGCCTCCGCCTCCCTTGCCGCATTGCTCGAGGCCCGCGGCTTGAACGTCACCATGATCAAGCTCGATCCCTACATCAACGTCGATCCGGGCACAATGAGTCCGTTTCAGCATGGCGAGGTCTTCGTCACCGATGACGGCGCCGAGACCGACCTGGACTTGGGCCACTATGAGCGCTTCATCCGCAGCACCATGGGGCGCAACAACAACTTCACCACCGGCCAGATCTACGAGAGCGTGATCCGCAAGGAGCGCAAAGGTGAATACCTGGGCGGCACGGTGCAGGTGATCCCCCACATCACCAACGAGATCAAGGAGAGCGTCATGCTCGGCGCAGGCGATGCCGACATCTGCCTGGTCGAGATCGGCGGTACCGTGGGCGACATCGAGTCACTGCCCTTCCTGGAGGCGATCCGCCAGATGGGCGTGGAGATGGGGCCGCAGCGGACCATGTTCATGCACCTGACCCTGGTGCCCTACATCAAGGCCTCCGGCGAGATAAAGACCAAGCCGACCCAGCACTCGGTGAAGGAGCTGCGCTCGATCGGTATCCAGCCGGACATTCTGGTCTGCCGCTCCGAGCAGCCGCTGCCCGAGTCCGAGCGCAAGAAGATCGCGCTCTTCACCAACGTACCGGAGAAGGCGGTCATCTCGGCGGTGGACGCGGATTCGATCTACCGCATCCCGGTGCTGCTGCACGCCCAGGAGATGGACGAGCTAGTCAATCAGCGCTTCGGCCTCAACCTGCCCGAGGCCGATCTCTCCGAGTGGGAGCGCTATCTGGATGGACTCGACAATCTGGAACATGAGGTGCGCATCGCCATGGTCGGCAAGTATGTCCACCTCACCGAGGCCTACAAATCGCTCTCCGAGGCGCTGGTGCATGCCGGGGTGCATACCGGCAATCGGGTGGTGATCCACTACGTGGATTCGGAACAGCTGGAGAAGACGGGGGTCGACAGCCTGGCGGGAATGGACGCCATCCTGGTCCCCGGCGGCTTCGGCAACCGGGGTGTCGAGGGTAAGATCGCGGCGGTGCGTTTTGCGCGCGAGAACGGTATCCCCTACCTGGGCATCTGCCTCGGCATGCAGGTGGCGGTGATCGAGTTCGCGCGACACGTGGCCCAGCTGGAAGAGGCCCACAGCACCGAGTTCAATCGCGGTACCCCGCATCCGGTGATCGCGCTCATCACCGAATGGCTCAACGCCGACGGCAAGGTGGAGAAGCGCAGCGAGAACTCCGATCTGGGGGGTACCATGCGCCTGGGCGGCCAGGAGTGCCGGCTGCAGCCCGGCAGCGTGACCCACCAGCTCTACGACAAGGATGTGATCGTCGAGCGCCATCGCCATCGCTATGAATTCAACAACAGCTATCTGGACGACATCGTCACCGCCGGCATGAAGATCGCCGGCCGCTCGGTGGACGGGCGGCTGGTCGAGATCGTCGAGATACCCGACCACCCCTGGTTCGTTGCCTGCCAGTTCCATCCCGAATTCACCTCCACCCCGCGTTACGGCCATCCGCTCTTCTCCGGTTTCATCGAAGCGGCACGCAAGCACCGGGACAGCCGCCGGGAAGGCGCAGAGATAGAAGCCGATGAAGCTGTGTGATTTTGAGGTCGGACTCGACCGCCCCCTGTTCCTGATTGCGGGGCCTTGCGTCATCGAGAGCGAAGGCTTGGCGGTGGAGACCGCCGGCCAGCTCAAGCAGCTGACAGACGAGCTGGGTATTCCCTTCATCTACAAATCCTCCTTCGACAAGGCCAACCGCTCCTCCGGCGAGAGTTTTCGAGGACCCGGCCTGGAGGAGGGGCTGCGGATACTGCAAATGGTCAAGGCGGAGATCGGCGTACCCGTGCTCACCGACGTGCACGAGGACACCCCCCTGAGTGAAGTCGCCGAGGTGGTGGACGTGTTGCAGACTCCCGCCTTTCTCTGCCGCCAGACCAACTTCATTCAGAACGTGGCGCGCCAGGGCCGGCCGGTGAACATCAAGAAGGGCCAGTTTTTGGCCCCCTGGGACATGGGCAACGTGGTGGACAAGGCGCGCGCTGTCGGCAATCCGCAGATCATGGTCTGCGAGCGGGGGGTCTCTTTCGGCTACAACAATCTGGTCTCCGACATGCGCTCCCTGGCGGTGATGCGCGGAACCGGCTGTCCGGTGGTGTTCGACGCCACCCATTCGGTGCAGCTGCCGGGCGGGCAGGGGAGCCGTTCCGGCGGACAACGGGAGCATGTGCCGGTGCTGGCCCGGGCGGCGGTGGCCGCGGGTGTCAGCGGCCTCTTCATGGAGACCCATCCGGAGCCGGATAAGGCCTTGAGCGACGGCCCCAATGCCTGGCCCCTGCCACATTTGCGTGAACTGCTGGAGACCCTGATGTCGATCGACCAGACGGTCAAGGCACGGGGGTTTATCGAGACCGAGTCGTAAACCCGATAGCGCCGGATCGGTTACCATTCACGCCAGAGACAGAATTCCAATATCCAATATCAACCCAACACAGCAGACGGAGACACAATGTCCGAAATTGTTGACGTACGTGGACGAGAGATCCTCGATTCACGGGGTAATCCCACTATCGAAGCCGACGTGATCACTGCCGACGGTGCCATCGGTCGTGCCATGGTCCCCTCCGGGGCCTCCACCGGTTCCCGCGAGGCCCTGGAGCTTCGCGACGGCGACAAGTCGCGCTATCTCGGCAAGGGGGTGCTGAAGGCGGTGGCGCACATCAACGGCCCGCTGAAAGAGGCGCTGGTGGGTCTGGAGGTGACCGATCAGGCGAGCGTGGATCAGACCATGATCGATCTGGACGGCACCGAGAACAAGGCCAATCTGGGCGCCAACGCCATACTCGGCTGCTCCCTGGCGGCGGCTCACGCGGCGGCCCAGGAGCGGGCGCTGCCCCTCTACCGTTATCTCTCCGCCGGGCCCTACCGCATGCCGGTGCCGATGATGAATATCATCAACGGCGGCGCCCATGCCGACAACAGCGTCGATATGCAGGAGTTCATGATCCTGCCGGTGGGGGCCGGATCCATCCGTGAGGCGGTGCGCTACGGCGCCGAGGTCTTCCACGCCCTGCAGAGCGTGCTCAAGGGGCGCGGCATGAACACCACCGTGGGCGACGAGGGGGGCTTCGCCCCCAATCTGCCCTCCAACGAGGCGGCCATCGAAGTTATCCTGGAGGCGATCGAGAAGGCCGGTTTCAAGGTCGGCAGCGACATCTATCTGGGACTGGACACGGCCAGCTCCGAGTTCTACGAGGACGGCTTCTATCATCTCGCTTCAGAGGGGCGCAAATTCACCTCCGAGGAGTTCGTCGACTACCTGGCCGGCTGGGTCGATCAATACCCCATCATCAGCATCGAGGACGGCATGGACGAGAGCGACTGGGCTGGCTGGAAGATCATGACCGAAAAACTCGGCCAGCGGATCCAGCTGGTGGGCGACGATCTCTTCGTCACCAACACCAAGATCCTGCAGCGTGGCATCGAGGAGAAGATCACCAACTCGATCCTCATCAAGGTCAACCAGATAGGCACCCTGAGCGAGACCCTGGCTGCCATCGAGATGGCCAAGAACGCGGGTTACAGCGCGGTCATCTCCCACCGCTCCGGCGAGACCGAGGACACCACCATCGCCGACCTGGTGGTGGCTACCGCCACCGGTCAGATCAAAACCGGTTCGCTCTCCCGCTCCGATCGGGTGGCCAAGTACAACCAGCTGATGCGTATCGAGGATCAGCTGGGCGAGGAGGCGGTCTTCGCAGGAAAGGATGCGTTCCCCGTCGCCATCGGCTGATACGGGACCCCTCCCCCCTGGCGGGGGAGGGGATTGTCCCGCTCTGTCCTATCCTTTGCTTATCCTTTCCCACTGATCCGCCTACGCCCATGCGACTGCTCATCGCTCTCTTGCTCCTGCTGTTGATCGTGTTGCAATACCGCTTGTGGGTGGGGCCCGGCAGTCTGGCGGAGGTCAACAACCTGAAACAGGAGATCGCCCAGTTGCGCGAGGAGCTGGTGGGACTGCGTGAGCGCAACAGCGCCCTGCAGGCGGAGGTGGAAGATCTGCGCAGCGGCCAGTCGGCCATCGAGGAGCGGGCCCGCAGTGAGCTGGGCATGATCAAGGAGGGCGAGACCTTCTACCAGGTGATCCAGCCGCCGGGAGCGCCCGCCAATGAGTGAGCGTTTGTGGGCGGTGGTGCCGGCCGCCGGCGTCGGACGTCGTATGGGCGGCGAGGTGCCGAAGCAGTACCTGGAACTGCAAGGGCGACGGGTGATCGATCACACGCTGCAGCGCCTGCTCGAACATCCTCTGATCGAGGCGGCCTATGTGGCCCTCTCACCGCTTGACGACTACTGGCCGCAGTGCGACTTCGCCACCGATCCACGGGTGGTGCGGGTGGACGGTGGCGAGGAGCGTTGCCATTCGGTGCTGAACGTTCTGCGTGCACTGCAGCCGGTGGCCGCGCCGGACGACTGGGTGCTGGTGCACGATGCCGCCCGTCCCTGTCTCAGCACCGCAGATCTGGATCGTCTGATCACGACGCTGGATGGACATCCGGTGGGCGGACTGCTCGGTGTTCCGGTACAGGATACGTTGAAGCGGGTCACCCCCGATGGAGAGGTCGATACAACGGTGTCGCGAAGCGGCTTGTGGCAGGCCTATACCCCTCAGATGTTCCGCCTCGGGCTACTGACCGACGCTCTGGCGCAGGTACTGCAGCAGGGTGAGCTGGTGACTGACGATGCCAGCGCACTGGAACTGGCGGGATACTCGCCACTGATGGTCGAAGGGCATGCCGGCAATATCAAGATCACCCGCCCGGCGGATCTGGCGCTGGCGGCCTTTTATCTCACTCACCCGTCGATTTAGCCGGTGATCCTTTGGTAGGGCCCCGCCCCATCAAGACGCTCGATCGGTCTGACTGGAGCGGCTAGACGCACCGTGGCAATTGCCAGGTGCTACTTGCCTGAGGGCAGCGCCAGCATCTCCCGCAGTTCGCGTATCTGCTCCTTGGCGTTCTCCAACAAGCCGATGGAGTGACGCGGTGTCAGCTTGCCCAGCACCAGTTTATGAAAGGCCGGCACCAGGTCGAGCCTTGGCAGGCTGCTCATACGGGGCGTGCCGATATAGCTGTGGAGTTGTGCCACCACCACCAGGTCCACATAGTCAGGGCTGTGGCTGATGTCTTCCATCCAGTCTTCAGCGTGCAAGGCGACCTGAACGAAGTAGCTGGGAAATTCCCATTTTCGCAAAACCATGGCGCCCACCTCCGCCTTCAGGCTGTCGATGACCTGATCCAGCAGCTGTGGATTCTCCGACAGTTCCGGTTTGCTGCGGGCGGCGCTGATGATCGCCAGCGCCCCGATATCGTGCAGCAGACCGCAGAGCAGGGCCTGGGCCGGCTCCAGCCCGGGGGTGACCCGGGCCAGCTCATGACAGATGGCCGCCACATAACTGACGTGCTGCCGCATCTGCACCATGCGCTGTTTCAGAATCTGTGAGCGGCTGTGAAAGAGTTTGCACAGAACGAAACTGATCACCAGGTGGTGGGTGACGTTGCGCCCCAGCCGACTTACCGCGTCGGGCAGGTTGTCGATCGGGCTCTTGCCGCGATAGGCGGCGCTGTTGACCACGCTGATGATGCGGGCCGCCACCGTGGGATCGGCCTGCACGACACGGGCGATGTCTCTGCTGTCCGTGTTGGCGTCGTTGATCACCTTGGCAATGCGGATCGCGATGTCCGGTAGCGTCGGCAATTCCAGCTCCCCCTCCTGAATCGCCTCGTGAAATTCCCAGTAGAGGCTCGCTTCGGGGCCGCTGGTATCCATCAGTTCGATCGATTGGCTGCTGCGGTTGTGGACGACCGGTGGCAGTTGCTTGATGGCCTCGTACAATTCCCGCGGCAGACACAGCAGGTCGACGGCGGTCTCGGCTACCACTGTGGCCGGTGATGGATCCGTTTCGGTCAGAGGCATGCCACTGCACTCGCCACTGGCGCTGCATCGGCGCTGACGACCTGAATCGTCACTGATGCACACCTCGCCCTCGATCAGAAACCGGACATCATCGATGGCCTCTCCCTGTGACGCGATGACGCTGTTGGCGTTGAGATGCTCCACGTGGGTCTGATCGAGTACATACTCCTGCACCCGTTTGGGCAGATTTCTCAGCAGCGGGATCTTCTTGACCTTGGCGACGCTGACACTGGTGGCACGTTGAATCATTGAACTGTGATACCCATAGGCTGAAGGTTGTCGCGGGCTGATCGAATGACCGTATGTTGGCGTACAATGTTGTCGCCCAGGGGGACGACAGAGGATCAAACCCCATTAACGATAGCGGCTTCGGTAGGCCGCACTTTAAACCACTGCGGGAGAAGCCAAGCATGAGAATAGGTCAGGGTTACGATGCCCACCGGTTCGAGCCGGGAAAGCCGCTGGTCTTGGGTGGTGTGCCGATCGCCCACGACGCGGGGCTGAAGGCGCACTCCGACGGCGATGTGCTCATCCATGCCCTCTGCGACGCACTGCTGGGCGCGGCTGGATTGGGCGATATCGGCCGCCATTTTCCCGACAGCGATCCGGCCTATGCCGGCGCCGACAGCCGTGATCTGTTGCGCGCGGTGGTCGGACAGCTGCATGACCGGGGCTGGCAGGTCGAGAATGTGGACCTGACCACGGTGGCCCAAAAGCCCAGGCTGGCCGCCTACATCGACGCCATGCGCCAGGTGCTCGCGGTCGATCTCGAGGTCAATCCGCAGCAGGTCAACATCAAGGCCACCACCACCGAGGGGATGGGATTCACCGGTCGCGGCGAGGGGATCGCCGCCTTCGCGGTGGCGCTGCTGACGGAGCACAGGCTTGATTGATCTCCCGGACTGGCGGCCGCTTCAGGCCATGCCCAGGATCTGTGGAGCGCCTTTGGGCCAGGCGACGATGCGGCAAAGCGCCGATGACTTCCGGGTCGACGAGGTGCTCGGATTCGAACCTGACGGTGACGGCGAACACGTACTGCTGCACCTGCGCAAGCGCGACACCAACACCAACTGGCTGGCCGGCCAGCTGGCGCGTTTTGCCGGCATACCCTCGCGGGAGGTGAGCTACGCCGGTCTCAAGGATCGTCACGCGGTGACCAGCCAGTGGTTCTCTCTGCGTCTGGCGGGTAAACCGGAACCGGACTGGTCCGCGCTCGATTCGGAGCAGGTCGAGCTGCTGGCGGTGCATCGGCATCGGCGCAAGTTACGGCGCGGGGCCCTGCGGGGAAATCGTTTCCTCATCCTGCTGCGGGGAGTGACCGGGGATCCGCAGGACCTCGACCAGCGCCTGCAGCGCCTGCGCCGCGAAGGCATGCCCAACTACTTCGGCGAGCAGCGCTTTGGTCACGACTACCGCAATCTGAGCCGCTTCGACGAACTTCTCGGCGATGGCGTGCGACGCAGGATCGACCGGCATCTGCGCGGCCTGTTGATCTCGGCGGTACGCTCACAGCTGTTCAACGAAGTGCTGGCGGCCCGTATCGAGCGCGATTGCTGGTCCACGCCCTTGCCAGGGGACTATTTCATGCTCGACGGCAGCCGTTCCGGATTTGCCGACGATCCCGCCGACAGCCGTCTCGCCGAGCGTTGCCGGAGTCTGGATATCCACCCCAGTGGCCCCCTCTGGGGGCGTGGCACGCCACCGGTAAGCGGCGAAACGGCCGAGCTGGAGCAATCGGTACTGGCTCCATTCGCCCTCTGGCGGGAGCGTCTGGAACACCTGGGGCTGGAGCAGGAACGGCGTGCCTTGCGCTTACGGCTTGACGATCTCGAGTGGACATTCGAACCGGAGGCGGGCGCCCTGCGGCTCGGTTTCTTTCTTCCCGCAGGCGCCTTCGCCACCGTGCTGCTGCGGGAGTTGTTCGAGATCTCATCGCCCGCCGCAGTCTGAATACCCTGTTTTAAACAAGTGGAAAAAGGCATGCGTGGGGATAGGATTGATTTCAGAGCCCATTGGCTTAGTGTTAACAGGCCTTGGCGTTGTCTCCGACAGTTCGGCAGAGCAACGGCAACCGGCCGAGAAGGAGACCATGAACGGAAACCTGCGAGAGCTCTGTTGTGCGGTGCAGCGAAACTGCCATATCTCCGACGCCCGTCACGGCGGCGAGTACGGGCTCTGCACCTATCTTCTGAAGATGCGGGAGTTCTACCGATGGGAGAACGGACTCGACTACAGCGCGGCACTGGCCAACGAGTCGGTCGGCGAGTGGCTGACCGCTCGCGAGGCGCTGTGGGAGAGCCTGAGCGAGGATGAGTTCGCGCCCCTGCCGTTGCAGGGCGCGCGCTACGACCCGTTCGACGTGGAGGCGATCAACCGCCAGCTGGAACCGTTGGGATTGGTCTACAGCGCTGGCTACGGGGTGAAGAACAAGCCCCTGTTCTTCCTCGGCCATCTGGAGCGACGTGAGGATCCGGGCGGAGTCTCCGTCTGGGTGGCGGGCCGGGAACTGGCGCGCGACCTGATGGCGCCGGCCGCCATGTGTCAGGGCGACCGTATCTACATCCGTCAGGAGTCGTTTCGCCGCTTGCTGTGGGAGAAGCTCGAGAGCTGGCGTTGGCACAAGCCTGACAACGCCCTTGGCCGCGCCTTCAGCTACTATGATTTCGAGCACAATCTGGAACTCGCCCTCGATCAGATGGTGGAAAAGGAGCTGGATGCGGTGCTGCTGCACGAGCAGGGTGAGCACTTGGCCGGTCTCGAACTGGGTGAGACCTGGAACGAGCTGCTGAGCGAACTCGGCCACTCCCCGGCCGAACTCATGGCACGCGCCATCCGCGATCACTGGGCCGACTGCAGGGTCACCCTGCCGGTATTGCTCGAGCGCGAGGATGCGGCTTCTATCCACTTCTATCTGGGCGGATTGACGGGCATGCGCAAGGAGCTCTTTCCCAGGCTCAAAGCGGCCTACGAGGCCTGGCATGCGAGTGGTGACTGGTCGCACCTGAGCCGATGCGTGAGGGCCGGCGAGACCCATTGGGCGAAACTGGCCAAGGCGCTGCTGGACTACGGCGGCATGCCGGTGGGGCAGGCGCAGCGCGAAATCAAGAGCCTGGTGGAGACCAGCGCCTTCTGAGCGGGCTCGATGGAAGGTTCGTAAAACCGGAAACACGATAGGGCTCTGCCCGAATGGCACTGACTAGACCCGGTTGCATAGCTTCGTTGTGCAGAGACAGGGTAGCCTGGATGGAGCGAAGCGGAATCCAGGGGAAGACACGGGCTATCCCGGATTACGCTTCGCTCCATCCGGGCTACAGGCTGACGCGTAGAAGGCATGAACGAAAGATCGGTGGGGCCCTGCCCACCTTTAACCCCATTGGCTGGTTTCCATCCAGCAAAGGTATTCTCGAATGCTGATCGAACCACGGTTCCATGCATCGGGCAGCGGCGGTGCGGCAAGGCGCACCGCACCCTGCGGGATCTGGAAAGGCCGGCAAGGGTAATCCCTGTCAGTCGCTGAAACTGGTCTCTTCAGGTTGACCGCTGTTGTCGATGACCACCCGCTTGACTCCCGGCATGCGCGAAGCGATGTAGCCGCCCATCATCAACGCCAGGCTCTCGTTGTGGGTCTCCAGCGCGGTCAGCAGCTTGCCGGCGACCAGCTGGCAGCGTTGTGTCCGGTCCGGATCGCGCACCCAGTGCTGACCCAACTGCCAGCCCTTGTCCATGTCCTTGTCCATCCGCTCGAAGGACTCCTGCATGGACTCCAGGTAGTCCTCCGGAATCTCCAGGTTCATTGACCAGTCGTCGATAATCAGATTTAGTTGCATGATCAAACAGACTTCTTCGATTCAACAATTCGAAACAACCACCGGATACGGTCTATTCCGCAGTGCAGGCCGCCAGTGGGTCATATCGTGTCACTGCATGATCCGGTGACAGAGAGGCAAAATCAAGCATATGGACGATCGGGAATTACTCGCGCTGGTGGAGCTGGGGGGCTACCCTAATTTCGTGCCGCTCTACCAGCGACTGGGCTATCGGGTGGAGATGGTCAACTCGGTGCGCAAGGCGCAGGCCTGGTTGAAATCCCACCGGCCGAAGGTGGTGGTGGCGGAGTTCTACGCCGATCCACAGTTTCGCGACCGGGTCAGCAACCTGGAATCGCTGCTGGCCACGCTGCAGCGTTACAACGTGGAGGCCAGGGTGGTGGTGTTTCTCGACACCACATATCTGGCCCATCTGGAGAAGGTCAGGACCCGCTATGCGGTGCACGCGGTATTGACCTATCCGATTCAGGAGGCCGATCTGGAGCAGGCCCTGCGGAGCTTTGACGAAACTGATTACGCACCATGATCAGCCATGCTGACGGCAGGTTCGGGAATTGAGTTATGGTCTGAAAAGTTTTGAGTTTTTAGTGATGAGTTTTGAGTTGAGGTGTTCGCCGCGCTAACGAATTATCGAGTCCCCCTCTCCCAGACCCTCTCCCGCGGGGGGGAGAGGGGACCTTCTTTTCGAGAGCATCGCAAACGTCCAGTCTGGTCGCAGGCGCAAGCTGCCCGGTTAACTCTATTCCAGATCCGTGCATTCCCTCTCCCCTCGCGGGAGAGGGCCAGGGAGAGGGGGGGTATTAAACTCGTGAGCGCGGCGAACTCATCCACTCAAAACTAAAAACTCAACACTCAAAACTGTTCTAATTTCTGATCCTTTGCTGAGTAAAGCGGGAGATCAGATTAATGAATAACAAACAGGAGAAGTCACCATGCTGGTAGAGATCGAGGGCCTGTTGCAGCCCGCCCAATTAAATAAGATCGACGAGATACTGGCCAAGTCCACCTTCGTCGACGGCAAGCTGACCGCCGGTAAGGCGGCCAGCCGGGTGAAGAACAACGAGGAGTTGAAGGGGGAGCCGCAGCAGATGGAGCTGCTGATCCGCATTCTCACCAGTGCCCTGGCCCACAATCCCACCTTCCGCTCGGCGGTGCTGCCCTACCGCATGGCCGATCCCATCTTCGCCCGCTATCAGCCGGGCATGACCTACGGAGACCATGTGGACGATCCACTGATGGGGTTGAGCGGTCAGCGTTTCCGCAGTGACGTCTCCATGACCATCTTCCTGCGCGAGCCGGAGAGCTACGCAGGCGGTGAGCTGGTGGTGCGCACCACCTTCGGCGAGAAGCGGATCAAGTTGAAGGCGGGCAGCGCGGTGATCTACCCCTCCTCCAGCCTGCACCACGTGGCGGAGGTGACGCAGGGCGAGCGGCTGGTGGCCCTGGCCTGGATCCAGAGCTATGTGCGCGATCCCGCCCGGCGGGAACTGCTCTACGAACTCGACCTGGCGCGCGAACAGCTGCTGGAACAGGCGCCCGGGGAGTCGACCACCGGTCTGGTCGACAAGTCCTATGCCAATCTGTTGCGCATGTGGAGCGACGTCTGAGCGGACCTCCCGGCTTGCACGCGAAACAGCGCCTTGCCTCTGTATCGGGACGAGGGTACGGACAGCGGGTCGCCGGGAATCGTTTTACTGCCTCCCAATACGAAATAAAAATGCTGAAACTTCATGAATTTGTCACTGCCCGGCTGGTCGGTTAACCTTCCCTTCTCGGTTTGAGTGAGAAGCGCATGGCACCACAATCCATCTCCTATCTGCTGCCGGACGGGCTCGACCTGGATGGCCTGAGGCACCAACTGGCGGAATCGAACAGCCTGCGCGAAGAGGCGCTGTCGAAGGCCGGACAGACCTTCTTCGACAGCTTCGACTGGCGCGTCTGGCAGGCCGGCGGCGAGCTGGTGCAGGAGCGCGATGAGATCAACCGGATCTGTTGGGTGGACCGCAGGAGCGGTGAGTATCTGGAGTGCGAATTGAGCGACGCGATCCCCGGCTTCAGCGGGGAGCTGCCCGCGGGTCCGCTGCGGGAACGTCTGACCCCGGTGCTGGAGATGCGGGCGCTACTGCCATTGGTCACCATCACCCAGCAGCGACGTACCCTGCGCGTGCTCGACGACGAAGAGAAGACTGTGGTTCGCGTGGTACTGCAGGAGAACCGCTTCACATCCATCGATGGCAAGCTCAGCGGCGAGCTGGAAGGGCGCGTGCTGCTGAAGCCGCTCAAGGGTTACGACGACCACTTCGAGGCCCTGCATGCCCAGCTGGAAAAGCTCCAGCTGATCCCGGCGGAGCGCACCCTGTACGAGGACGCGCTGGCCGGCATCGGCCGCAAGCCGGGGGACTACAGCCCCAAACTCAACTACATGCTCGATCCGGATGCCCGTGCCGACGCCACCGCCAAGAAAATCATGCTCAGCCTGCTCGACACCCTGGAGGCCAACGTCGACGGCACCAAGGCCAATCTCGACAGCGAATTTCTCCATGACCTGCGGGTAGCCACCCGGCGCACCCGTTCGGCGATGACGCAGATCAAGAGCGTCTTCGATCCCAGGGAGCTGGCTCCCTTCAAGGATGGTTTCGGCTGGTTGGGCAAGGTCACCGGGCCGACCCGGGACATGGACGTCTATCTGTTGCAGTTCCCCGAATATAGGGCCAGCCTGCCGGCGCCGATCCAGGCCGATCTCGACCCCTTTCACGACTTTCTCGTCAAACACCACGAAGAGGCGCAGAAGACGCTGGTCAAAAAGATCAATTCGCCTCACTTCCGCAAGCTGATGAAATCCTGGCGCGCCTGGCTCAACCAGCCGCTGCCGAAGAAGCCCAAGGCGCCCAACGCCCTGCGCCCGATCGCGGAACTCTCCGATCAGCGTATCCGCAAGCTCTACCTCAAAGTGATCAAGGACGGCGAGGCGATCAAACCCGATTCGAAGCCTGAATTACTGCACAACCTGCGCAAGGACTGTAAAAAGCTCCGCTACATGATGGAGTTCTTCCAGAGCCTCTATCCCAAACCGGAGATACGGTCGCTGATCAAGGAGATGAAGACCCTGCTCGACAATCTGGGCGAGTTCCAGGATCTGCAGGTACAGGCCGAATCCCTCGAGACCTTCGGCAAGCAGATGATGAAGGAGGGCGCGCCCGCCAGCGCCCTCATGGCCATGGGCATCCTGGTGGGTAAATTGCTGGAACGCCAGGCCAGGGCCAGAGAGGAGTTCGCCGGTCTCTTCGAAGCTTTCAGCAGCACGCCGAATCGCCAGGCCTTCCAGAAGCTGTTCTACGGGAGCTTGTGATGCATATCATCGGGGTCTACAACATCAAGGGTGGGGTCGGCAAGACGGCGACCGCCGTCAATCTGGCCTATCTGGCGGCGAAGCAGGGCTACCGTACCCTGATCTGGGACCTCGATCCTCAGGCGGCGGCCACCTTCTACTTCCGCATCAAGCCGAAAGTGAAGGGGGGCAGCAAGAAACTGGTCGCCGGCAAGATCGATCTGGACGAGGTGGTCAAGGCTACCGACTTCGAGAACCTCGATATGCTGCCGGCCGACTTCTCCTACCGCAACATGGACCTGCGTCTGGAGGACGCGAAGAAGCCGACCAAACAGTTGCTCAAGTTGCTGCGACCGCTCTCCCAGGCCTATGACTACGTGTTTCTCGATTGCCCGCCCAGTATCTCACTGGTATCGGAGAATATCTTCCGCGCTGCCGAGGGTCTGCTGCTGCCGCTGATTCCCACCACACTCTCCCTGCGTACCTATCAACAGCTGCTCGACTTCCTCGAAGGGCACCGCATCACCGGCCTGGAGCTGATGCCCTTCTTCTCCATGGTCGACCGCAGAAAGCGCATGCATCTCGATGTCATGCGTGAACTCCCCGATGAGCGCGAAGAACTGCTCAAGGCCCAGATACCCTACGCCAGCGATGTGGAGAAGATGGGCATTCACCGTATGCCGGTCGAGGCCTTTGCACCTCACAGCTTCGCCGCCAGCGCCTACCAGGCGTTGTGGATGGATGTGCAGAAGCGTCTCGGCAAGTAGCACGCAAAAAATGCGGGCGGAACCGGGTGAGTGCACGGGGTATGGGTCGAAAGTTTGGCCTGTCACTCCCAATGGGTTCTGGTGGGGGGGACGATTCTTCAGATGGCCCCACAGGCGATTTCGTGCTGGCCTGGGAATCTCATTCCGTAAACCCCTAAATTCAGCCTGAATTCCCGAATTCCAACCGAAACCAGGTCAAAAAAGCACATTTTCTGCCGATTTATCGGGTAACAGAGTGTAGTCAGATAGGGAGACGGGTCTACCTTCCTTGTGTCGCTGGACTCAACCGATATAATCGCGGTTGGCCGAAATCGCTGCAGGGACAGCGACATAAGAAAAACGATCCGAGTTTGAGATGCAGAAGTCATTAAACGACCCGACACGGCAGGCCTTGCCTTCCGGAGTCATGTTGAACGCCTACCCCGACAGTATCGGGGGCAAATTGTCCGATATCGTCCGTATGTTGCGTCGTCCCGAATTCAAGGACGCCTTCTCACTGTTCTATATTCTGCCCACCTTTTTCAACAGCGACCTGGACCGCGGTTTTTCGATCATTGACTACGATCTTAATCGGGAACTGGTATCAGAGAACGACGTCGAGGCGCTGAAGGCGCTTGGCATCACCTTCAAGTTCGATCTCATCCTCAACCACCTCTCGGTGGCCTCGCCCCAATTCCGGGATCTGCTGGAAAAGGGCGATGCGTCCGAATACCGGCACTTCTTCGTCGACTGGAACGCCTTCTGGCGCGACCACGGCGAGATGGGGGAGGAGGGCTACATCGTGCCCAGGCCTGAGTACCTGAACAAGCTGTTCATGCGCAAGCCGGGTCTGCCGATCCTCAAAGTCGCCTTTCCCGACGGCTCACAACGACCCTATTGGAACACCTTCTATCAACAGGTCGGCTACAGTGAAGTGACGCCACGGGATTTCTCTGGCATTCAAGGGGTGAGTCGAGACGCTGCCCGTGTGATCGCCACGCTGGTGAATGAGAATATCGCGGCCGGCAGGGAACCTGAGCAGATGCACCTGGACGGCTATGCCCATTACAAGAGCAAAATTCTGCCGGCGCTGGAAAGAAAACGCACCTATCTGGGTCAAATGGATCTCAACGCCCGCTCGGAAGAGGTCTGGGCGTTCTATGATGAGACCCTCAAGAAACTCAAGCGCTACGGCGCCAAGATCATCCGCCTCGACGCCTTTGCCTATCTGCACAAGGAGCCGGGAGAGGCCAACTTCTTCAACCAGCCCGGAACCTGGGCCTACCTGGAGCGATTGAAAGCGATCGCCAGGCGGTATGACCTCACCATCTTTCCCGAGGTGCACGCCCAGTACGGCACGGGCCTGCATGAGCAGGTGGCGACCAAGGGCTATCCCATCTACGATTTCTTCTTTCCCGGACTGGTGATCGACGCACTGGAGCGGGGCACCTGTGTCCACCTGCTCGACTGGATCGACGATATCCGGAAGAAGGGCCTGCAGACCATCAACATGCTGGGCTGCCATGACGGTATTCCGGTGCTCGACCTGCAAGGTATCAAGACCGATGGCGACAGCCGTAAACTGCTGCTCGACGACACGGAGATCGAAGCGGTCATCGAGCGCATCCTCGATCACGGCGGGCTGGTGAAGAACCTCTACGGTCCTGACGGCAAGAAGATCTCCTATTATCAGGTCAACGCCACCTTTTTCAGTGCCCTTGGCGAAGACGAGCGCAAGCTGAGACTGGCGCGGGCGATTCAGCTCTTCATGCCGGGCATTCCCCAGATCTGGTATCTCGACCTCTTCGCCGGCAAAAACGATTACGAGGCCGTCGATCGCGGCGGGCCGGCCGGACACAAGGAGATCAACCGCACCAATCTCAGTCTCGACGACATCGAACAGCGGATGCATTGGCCTCTGGTGCAGGATCAGCTGGAGATGATTCGTCTGCGTAATGGTTCACCCGCCTTTCGTGGACAACTCAGTGTCGAGTCGGCAGAGCCCCATCAGTTGACCCTGCAGTGGCGGCATGACGACTGCAGTGCGGTGCTGTGCGCCGACTTGCGCAGTCTCGGTTTCACAATCGAGCATCGCATCGGGGACGAACGGCGGGAGTTGATTTACTAGTCGTCGTTTTGTCAATCCCAGGTCTATGTCTGAGGCTTGCCGCATCCCGATACGCCTGCCTTCCGCTCAAAATTTCCTCTCCGCCGCCGATATACAGGCTGTTGGCAACTTTCCGGACGGGAAAAGCCGTGTCAGACGCTATCTTGAACCATGTCGACGAACACGAGGCGAGGGTGATCGCCCAGGCGCCCGTGCTGGTGTTTCTTCTGGTCTCGGCCGCGGATGGCACCATCGACAAGCGCGAGATCAAAGGCGTCGAGTCACTGCTGAGCAGTGAACCCTACAGTGACCTGTTCGCGGTCATGGTCCGGGCCAGGCTCTCAATCAACGACACCCTCAGACAGCTGACCGAGAACCCCGTCGATTATCTGCAGGAGCTGAAGCGTATCGACAGGGTGCTGGACAACCGCCTGCCATCCGCCCTGTCATTGAAGCTGAAACAGCAACTCTATGATCTGGGACACCACGTCGCACTCTCCTCCGGACGCTTCCTTGGCTTGGTGGGCGATCCGGTCAGCAAGCAGGAGCTCACCGCGCTGAAGGTGATCGCCGGCCTCTTCGGCATCGCTGAGACACAGCAGTGATGCCTTGCGCTGCCCTTGGCTGAAGTGCCGCGTCCCTTTTGGGATCGGGCGACATCCCCTGACATCATCCTCCCGGATTCGGAGCGTCCCGGATGCCGGCGTGTATTGTCGATTCCCGAGCCGCTACAATAGAGGGCTTTGGACTATCGTGTTGTAAGCCCGTGAGCGCACTGCTAATCGAAAATCTCCACAAGACCTACCGTAACGGCTTCGAGGCCCTCAAGGGCATCAGCCTGAGGGTCGAGGCGGGCGACTTCTTTGCCCTGCTGGGTCCCAACGGAGCGGGTAAGTCGACGGCGATCAGCATCATCGCCTCGCTGATCAACAAGAGCTCGGGGCGTGTTGCCATCTATGGCCACGACCTGGATACCGAAAAGGAGGCCGCCAAGCGCCAGATCGGCCTGGTGCCGCAGGAGTTCAACTTCAACATGTGGGAGCCGGTGGTGGAGATCCTGGTCAACCAGGCCGGCTACTACGGCATCCCGCGCAAGCTCGCCTTCGAGCGGGCGGAAACCTACCTCAAACAGCTCGATCTGTGGGACAAGCGCCATACCCAGGCGCGCTGGCTCTCCGGTGGCATGAAACGTCGCCTGATGATCGCCCGCGCCCTGGTGCACCAGCCGCGCCTGCTGATTCTCGACGAGCCGACCGCCGGGGTCGATATCGAGATCCGTCGCTCCATGTGGCTTTTTTTGCGCGAGATCAACCGCCAGGGCACCACCATCATTCTCACCACGCACTACCTGGAGGAGGCGGAGAGCCTGTGCCGTAACATCGCCATCATCGATCATGGCCGCATCATCGAGCAGACCAGCATGGCGCGTCTGCTGAGCCAGCTCAACACCGAGCTCTTCGTGCTCAATCTGGACAAACCCCTGAGCGCGGTGCCCGAGGTGCCCGGGTACGGTGTGACACTGGTGGATGCCGAGACCCTTGAGGTGGAGGTGCTGCGGGAGCAGTCGATGAACGACCTCTTCGCTGCGCTCTCGCAACAGGGCATTGCGGTGCTGAGTATGCGCAACAAGCAGAACCGGCTGGAGCAGCTCTTCATCGACCTGGTCGACAGCGCCAAGCGGGAGCTGGCCTCATGAATGCCTGGCGCCTCTACGGCATCGCCTTTCAGACCATCGTCACCAAGGAGGTGCTGAGGTTCACGCGTATCTGGATGCAGACGCTGCTACCGCCGGCCATCACCACCACCCTCTACTTCATCATCTTCGGTAAGCTGATCGGCGAACGCATTGGCGAGATGGGGGGCTACAGCTATATCGACTTCATCGTACCGGGCCTGATCCTGATGTCGGTGATCCAGAACTCCTATGCCAACGTGGTCTCCTCCTTCTTCAGCACCAAACTGCAGCACTACATCGAGGAACTGTTGATCGCACCGGTTCCCAACTGGGTGATTCTGAGCGGTTATGTGGTCGGTGGCGTGGCGCGGGGTACCCTGGTCGGCATCCTGGTGACGATCATCTCGTTGTTCTTCACCGATCTGCAGATCAACAGCTACGCAGTGACCCTGCTGGTCTTCGTGTTGACCTCGATCCTGTTTGCCCTGGCCGGTTTCATCAACGCGGTATATGCCACCACCTTCGACGACATCTCGATCGTCCCGACCTTCGTGTTGACGCCCCTGACCTATCTCGGCGGTGTCTTCTACTCCATCAGCCTGTTGCCGACGTTCTGGCAGAGTGTCTCATTGGGCAACCCGGTGCTCTACATGATCAACGCCTTCCGTTTCGGCATTCTCGGTGTCTCGGATATCGACATCGCGGTGGCGCTGACGATCATTCTCGTTTTCATCGTAGGGTTGACGGTCTTCAGTCTGGTGCTGTTGGCGAGAGGGGTGGGGATCAAGAATTGATGCTCGAATCCTGTATGGTGCGGCAAGCCGCACCGATCATCGAGCTAACAGGCAGCCCCAGCGCTCAGTCGCCACCACCGCCCGCGTCTCCGCCTCCGTCTCCTCCGAAATCACCGAAGTCGCCGCCATCACCGTAACCGCTGCCGCCTGTCAAGGTGCCCAATCCCGACCAGAGCAGGAACAGGAGGCAGCAGAGCGCGAAGAGAAACGGCATCAGTCCGCCGCGTATCAGCGACTGGCTGCCGAGATCCATGAGGTGGTAGCAGAGCGCGGCCCCGCTCAGGGCGAGAAAGGCCCTGTACCAGAACAGGTAGAGCAGGCTGGCGATGACCACACCGGGCAGCACCAGACTGTAAAAAAGCTGTTCCGACTCCAGATCGCTGTAGACCAGGCCGATGCCGAGAAGCACGAAAGCGGTGAATTTATCCATGCCCTTTGCTGCGGCGGGATTTGTTCAACCTTGAGCGAGCGTTTTACCGTTATCGGCTCTGCGAGGAAGGATAGCCGGGATAGCGATCAGCCTGTAGCCCGGATGGAGCAAAGCGGAATCCGGGGTGGGGTAGTCTGTGTTGTTACCCTGGATTCCGCTTCGCTCCATCCAGGCTACCCCTTCTCTGCGCAATGAGTTATGCAACGCTAACACTGCTCCCAGGGCAGGCCGTGAAAACGCCAGCCGCCCAGCGTGCTGCGCTGGTGATTTTCGTCCAGCTCGCCTTCGAACCCCTCGTCGACATGGTAGACGCGCACGAAGCCGGCATCCAACAGCGCCTTGCCGGCCTCCAGGGAGCGCTTACCGCTGCGGCAGATCAGGATCACCGGTGCGCAGCCCTCATCGATGGTGCAGACGGTGCCGCCCAGCAGCAGCTTACGGATATCGGTGACGAAATGGGGATTCACCGTCCAGTCCGGTTCATCGATCCATGGGATGTGCACGGCACCCTTGGGATGACCGACGAAGAGGAATTCCATGCTCGAACGGATATCGACCAGAACGGCGCGCGGATCGTCTTCTATCATTTTTTCGGCCTGTTGCGGGGTCAGACTGTGTGGCTCATGGGCGTCGCTCATAGTTTTGGTCTCGGCAGTTTCAAGGTGATTGTTTTCATGGTAGATGGTCGAACGATTAATACAAAGAAATTGTGATTCAGGCAAACGAGAAAAAATAATAAGGCAGCATAAACCGAGATAAGAAGATTCAGCCTCCACGCACCGGTGTCCTCACTGACCCGAACCCTGACAAAGCCCCATCCAGAGCCCCGCAGAGGACTGACCCGGTGATGGCGCACAGTTACGTTCCGGAATAAGGCGATGCCGGCTTAATATGCTTGAGAAGAGTCTGTAGAATCACGCCATGTTGATTCGTTCCTTCATCGCTCTGTGGCAACGCCTGGGATTTCTGCCCCTGTCCTGGTTGCATGCCGTGGGACGACTCATCGGTCTTCTCTATTGGTTGCTGCCCAACCGGGAGCGGCGCACGGCGCGCATCAACCTGGCACTCTGTTTTCCGGAGCTTGGCGAGTCTGAGCGTGAGGCGTTGTGTCGACGTACCTTGCAGGAGATGGGTTGTAGTCTGATGGAACTCTCTGCGATCTGGTTCCAGCCGGTGGAGAAGGTCAGCGGCCTGGTCCGGCAGGTAAGCGGTGAGGCGCACCTGCAACGGCCCCCGGGACAGGGGCTGATCCTGTTGCTGCCACACCTTGGATGCTGGGAGATCATCGGTGTGGTATTGCCGGCCAGCGAGCGGGTCACCTCGCTCTACCGCCCCCCAAGGAAGCCTCAGCTGGATACGCTGATCAAACAGGCCCGCGAGCGCAGCGGCTCGACCCTGGTACCGACCGACACTCAGGGGGTCAAGCGGATCTATCAGGCCTTGCAGCAGGGAGGCACCACCTGCATTCTGCCCGACCAGCAACCGAAATCGAGCCGCGCTGCGGTGTTCGCTCCTTTCTTCGGACAGCCGGCATTGACCATGCTGTTGATCAACCGCTTGGCGAAGAAGACCGGGGCCAAGATCGTGATCGGTTACGCACAGCGTCTTCCCGCGGGCGATGGCTATCACATCCACTACCAGGCGGCGCCGGCAGGCCTCGACGATTCAGACCCTCAAAGGGCGGCGGAGGCCTTGAACCGGGGCCTGGAGTCGGTGATCCGAGAGTGCCCCGAGCAGTATCAGTGGTCCTACAAAAGGTTCCGTACGCAACCCGACGAGGCCGCTTCGCCCTATCGGTCCGAATCCTGAACCAGCGACCGCTCAAGGGCGGAATTAAAGTGCTAAACCTCCTCGCCGCTAAAGGTTTATGAAGCTATTTTCATGATACGCCTCTCATTGGCTGGGAACGGTTTGAGGATGTTCAAAGGGTATTTCGCGGTTAGGCTCCTGCTGACGGCGTTGCTGTTGCTCGGCACGTCATTGCTGCAGGCGCAGGAAGAGCTGGCCGACGTCCGTATCCTGATCGATGTCTCCGGCAGCATGAAGCAGAACGATCCGAAGAATCTCCGGCGTCCCGCGCTCCGGTTGCTGGTCGGTCTGTTGCCGGCGGAAACCCGTGCCGGGGTCTGGACCTTCGGCCGCTATGTCAACATGCAGATACCGCTCGGACAGGTCGACGCGGCCTGGAAAGCGAAGGCGCGAAAAAGCTCCGAATCAATAGGTTCTCCCGGCCAGTTCACCAACATCGAAGACGCCCTGGCCCGTGCCACAGCAGATTGGGAAGCCCCCGCCCCAGCTTATCGCCGCAGCGTCATTCTGCTGACCGACGGTATGGTCGATATCTCCAAGGACAGCGCCAAAAACGAGGCGTCCCGGGGACGTATCCTGCAGCAGAACTTACCGCGGCTGAAAGCGCTTGACACCAGGGTCTACACCATCGCGCTGTCAAAGAACGCGGATCACCAACTGATGCGTGAACTGGCCGAGAACACCGGTGGCTGGTACGAGCAGGTGGAGAATGCGGATCAGCTGCAGCGGGTCTTTCTGCGCATCTTCGAAAAGGTCGGCAAGCCGGACACCGTGCCGCTGAAGGACAACAAATTCAGCATCGACGACAGTATCACCGAAGCCACGGTCCTGGTTTTCCATAAACCCGATGCACAGCCGACCGAGGTGGTGCCCCCGAGCGGCAAGGCCTTTGGGGCCGAGAGCAAGCCGGCGAACGTGGAGTGGCATCGTGATCAGGGTTACGACATGCTGACCATCGCCGACCCCGAGTCCGGCGAGTGGAAGATACGTGCCGAGCTCGATCCTGAAAACCGGGTCATGGTGGTGACCGATCTGAAGATGCGCACCAGCGACCTGCCCAATCGGTTGATGCTCGGGCAGACCCTCCCCTTTGAGGTGAGCTTCACCGATCACGGCAAGCTGATCACCAAGCAGGCCTTCCTGCAGGTGGTGGAAGTGGTCTCCCGACAGCAGGATGTCGACGGCGAGCAAGAGCCCAAGCCCCTACTGGATGACGGCGGCAGCGAGGATGAGGCGGCGGGCGACGGTCGCTTCTCCATGCGGTTCGGCGGCGAGTCGCTCCACAGCGGCCGCGGCGAGCTGGTTATCGATGCCGAAGGCCGCACCTTCGTGCGTGAAAAACGCATGACCTTCGAGGTGGTTCCGCCGGTCAGCCTGCAATTGACCCCGGACGACTCGGGTCGCCATCTGCGGCTCGAAGCCGGAGCCGATGGCGAGTTGATCGATCCGCTCAGCCTGCAGGCCAGGATCTGGCTGCAGGACGAGGCGGGCCAACGTGAGGCCGTTGCGCTCGAGGGCGCTGAGGGTATCTACAGCGGAGCCATCGATCTGATGACCTTTTCCGGACCGCGCCAGGTGGTGATCGAAGCCGATGCCAAGGCGCTGAACGGTGAGCCTATCCGCTATTCCGAGGCGCCTGCCGAGGTGGAAGGTCTGGGGGCCCCACCGCCGCCTCCGGAGCCGGTGGCGGCTCCCGAACCACCGCCAGAGCCCGAGCCGGCCCCGCCGCCGCCTCCGGAGCCGGTGGTTGAGGAGAGTGGCTGGGCAGGCGCCGCCATCTGGTTCGGTGTCATCAACCTCATCGTACTGGCGGCCGGTGGCGGGCTTTTCTGGTGGCTGCGTCGGCGCAGCCAGCGCAATATGGTTCAACTGGTCGATGAGGATGAGGACGATGATGAGGCGGGTCCAGCATCCGAGGAGACCGCAACCGCAACCGAAGCCGTGGAGGCCGAGGAGAAGCCGGCATGATCGAACTGAGCCAGTTGAGTGTCCTCATCATGATCGAGGTGATGCTCGGTCTGGCCGTCCTCTGTGGTGTGCTGGGCTATTTCACCATCGCGCGCAAGGAGCGTATCCGCAAGGCGGCTCATCATCTGGCGGAACGGGTGCAGAACGACAATCCACCACGCAGCGAACGGCTGAAGACGCTGCTCGGTGAACAGTACGGGCTGACGGGTAACGAGCTGGAACAGGCACTGCACAACATCACTCAGGCGGAGATGCAGCTGTTTCAGAATCTCATCAACGGCTATATGAAGGACGATCAGGTCCACCTCCAGCAGGTCGACGTGGATGAGGAGAATCTGGTGCTCGCCTATCAGGGTTTGAAGCCGGTGCAGCAGGTCGCCGCGGCTCCGCCGACAGCTTCGGACGCGGGCGGAGACGAAGAGGAGTTACAGCAGCTGCGGGACGAGAATAAACGTCTTTCCGACGAGCTGCGTGTGACCATGGATACGATGGGGCGGATGCTCAACGAGTACTCATCGATGTTTTCCGGCGGCGTCGATAAGCCACTGACCCGGTCGGCTGCCGAGTCGGCAGAGGAGCCTGTGGGCGAAGGTGAGGAGCCTGAACTGGCGGCGGAAGCGCAGTCCGATGAGGACGGGAACGATACGGAAATACCTGAACTTGCGGCGGAAGAGGTGGCTGCCGAGTCTCTGGCGGACGATCCTGACCAACTGCTCGACAATGCAGCGGAGGCGAGCAGCACCCTGGATGAGGAAGTTTCTGAAATCATCGACGAAGTCATGGAAATTGCTGACGAGATGACTCAGCATGATGAAGAGCGTACGGAACCGGAAACACCCTCCGCCGATTCAGCGGAATCTCTGCTGGACGAGCTTGAGCAGGTGGATATCGAGCTGCCCGAATCAGCACCACCCGCACACAACGAGGAGCGTGCGGAAGTCGAGTCTGAACCCGAACCCGGTTCGCTGGAGGAAGAGTGGGCGAAACTCCTCGAAGAGGATGCCGCCGGCAAAGAGAAGCCTGAATCGAAGTGACCATGTTAACCGTATCGCCTCCGTGTGGTTCGCAGCAACAGCGTGAGGCCCCGCTACAATCCTTTGTTACCGCTATCAGCTGCGGTTTGCTGTTTCCCGTTATACAGCCGGCCGAGTCGTGAATCCCCTGAAGGTCCTCTGTCTGCATCTCAGCCGGATGGGGTGGCATACCCTTATCGCGTTGTTCCTGCTGCTGTGCTGCTCTGCACTTCAGGCCAAGGAGGTGAATCCTTCGGTGCTGCCGCTGGCAGGTGAGAACGCTGCGGACAAGCCCAGCCTGAGCGGTGAGGAACGGGAATTTCTGCAACGCAAAGGGCGGATGACCATGTGTGTCGATCCCGACTGGCTGCCGTTGGAGAAGATCGAGGGGGGCGTCCATGTCGGCATTGCTGCGGAATACATGGCGCTGATGGAGAAGTATCTCGGGATTCCCATCGAGCTGGTTGCGACAACCACATGGACCCAAAGCATGAAACTGGCCAAGGCGCGTCAGTGCGACATATTCTCACTCGTCATGCCGACCCCCGAGCGGCTCGAATACATGGCCTTCACCAAACCCTATCTGCACTTTCCGCTGGTGCTGGCGACCCGTGACCGGGAACCGTTCGTGGCCAACATCACCTTGCTGACCGACAAGCGACTGGGCGTGGTTCGCGGCTATGCTTTCGGCGAACTGCTGCGCAGCAAATATCCCCAGCTTCAGATCGTTGACGTCGATTCGGTGGTAGACGGACTTGATCAGGTGGAACACGGTGAAATTTACGGCTTCATCGGTAACCTCGCTACCGTGGGGTATGAGCTGCAGAAGAGCTATCCCGAACTCAAGATCGCAGGTAAATTCGATGAGACCTGGGAACTGGGTGTGGGCGTACGTAACGATGAGCCACTGCTGTTTTCCTCTTTCGAAAAGGCGGTGGCGTCGATCACTGAACGGCAGGGGCAGGATATTCTTGGCCGCTGGATCTCGGTCAAGTATGAAGAGGCGATGGACCTGGCCTCCATCTGGCAGGCGCTGGTCTTCATCGGTCTGCTGCTGGTGTTTCTGCTCTACCGCCAACGCATGCTGCAGCGTCACAATCGAGTACTGCTCGAGCTGACCCGTACCGATGCCCTGACAGGCGTCGGTAGCCGACACTATCTCGATCAGGAATTGATGCGTCTGCTGGATCACTATCAGCGCTATGGGGAGCGCTTCAGCATCATGGTCATCGACCTGGACTACTTCAAAGAGGTCAACGACCGTTTCGGTCATCCCACCGGTGACCGTGTGCTGATCGAATTTGTCGGCCAGGTGCGTCAGCATCTGCGCAAGACCGACATCTTCGGCCGTTGGGGTGGCGAGGAGTTTCTCATCATCTGTCCCAATACCGGTCTGCAACAGGTGGAAGTCTTGGCGGAGCGTATCCGTCAGGCCATTTCGGCCCACACCTTCGAGGAGACGGGGCGACAGACGGTGAGCATCGGCCTGGCCGTGTGTGAAGACGATGGGATCACACCGGCACGCCTGGTGGCCTTGGCCGACAAGGCGCTCTATGCGGCCAAAGCCGCCGGACGCAATCGGGTGGCGGGTGGGCCCACTGAAGCGGTGGCCTGAGGTTGGCGCTGTGTTGATCTGATTATCTGCAAACCGGATGGGGCGAAAAAAAGGGCGCTGGATAGCGCCCTCGGTTCAGTGTTTCGATCGGCTGTCCGCTTGCTTCAGGCGAGGCCTGAGCCGACGATCGAACAGTGATTATTTGATCTGGGCAGACTTGCTGTCGCTTTCGCCCTGGTTATCGACCCATGACAGCTCCAGCTCATCGCCCTTGGCCGCTCCGGTGAACTTGAAAGAGATATAAGGGTTCTTGGAGACGCCGCCGCTCCACTCAGCGGTCATCACCGTGTTGCCTTTGTGCTTGCACACCACTTCCTGGATGAAATGGGCGGGAATCATCTTGCCGGTTTTTTTATCCTTGCGGGCACCGGTCTCCATGGGATGCGTAATGAGTGCCTTGACGGTGGTTTCCCCACCTTTCTCTTTGGCGCGGATCTTGATCGTGTTAGCCATAGTGTTTACCTCGTGAATCTTGATGACGTGGGGGTGCTATCCGTTGTAACGGATCAACCGCCACAACCGCCGATAGTGACCTTGACCTCTTTCTTGGCGCTGTAGAGCTTGCCGCCGGCCTTGACGACGGCAACCACGTCACCGGTCTTACCCATCTTGATACGGGTGGAAGCGAAGCCGGCTGCTCCTGTGCCGAGGATGAAACTGGCGACCAGGGGCGAGGGGTTGTTGGAAGCGATGATGGAGATCGACTCCGCATCGGCGATCGAGGTACTGACGGTGACAGGCACCACGGCGCCGTTCTCGGCGATGTCCGGGGCCTTGACGTCGATGTCGCCCGATTCCGTCAGGTCGGAGCTGCCCAGCAGCGCGTCAAGTGCATTGGGCATCTCCTTGGCTTCGAAAGCGGCCTTGTTCCAGGCGGCAAGAATCTGCTGGGGCGCCAGCATGCCTGCACCGGCAGCAATACCGACCGCGCTGGCGGCGAGTGACCTCTTGAGGAAGATCCTGCGTTTCATTTCAGTGCTCATTCATTCTCTCCAGACTGAGAAGGTGTATTGTAAGTTGAGTGTTGCCAATGAAACTGAGCCGGTTGGTCAATTCCATCCTCCCGCTATCGAAATGCGGACATGCCGGCCGATGGCAGTGGCAGTCAGCACAAAATAGTCAGGGTAGCGTGCAAGTTTATTGTTGGGGTCGCTGGTTAATCGGCAGCGAGTCCTCTCTCGGCCGCTGATGTCAGCAGCGATGCGAGTTAGAACACGGATCCACCGAAAAAGTTGCGGCCGCCTTGGCCAATCCTCCTGGACTCTGATTATTCTCTAGTGCAGCAGCTTGTTTCCCTGTTGTCTCTCTTCGTCCGTCTCTGCACGCTTTATATACCTAAACAGGTAGCAGTAAGAATACCGAAACAGACGCCGATGGCAAGTAAAAAATGTTCTATTTATTAGTAATTTGTGATTTATCAACTAGCCATCAATACCCCTCCATTGGGTAAGTGATGTAGTGTATTGGGGTTTACCGGAACGTGGTCAGGGCGATTTTCAGACCGCTTGTGACTATCGTTTTACCGGGCCTCTCTCTTCTCCTGCTGTTTGAGCGCATCGCGAAGTCGTGTGAGGCGGGATTCGATGCGTGATACCTGCTGGAAATCGGCCTTGTCGGCCTCACGCTGGGCGATCTCCAACTGCCGGATGGCCGGCATCAGCTGACCTTCGGCTACATAGGCCTCCGCCAGCATCCGGTGTGACTCGGACTGATTGCCCGCCAACTCCTCGGCCCGACCGATCAGTCGATAGAGACGTGGGTTGTCGGCCCGCAGGCTGATGGCCCGCGCCGCCACCTGGCGCGCCTTGTCGTAGCTGCCAGCCTCGGTCAGACTCTTGATGTAGGCCACCGCCAGGGGATAGCTTTCCGGCATCAGTGTGTAGTAGGTATCGAGCGTGCGAAGCCCCTTCTCCGGGTGGCCCAGGAGTCGCTCCAACTCCGCGCTGGCAAGCACATACTCGATCTGTTCCGGATTTCCTTTCAGCAACTTGTCGATGATGCCCTGGGCCTTGGTGTACTGGTGATTGCGCATCAGCGCCAGGGCATAGCCGTATTCATGTGCCTCTTCGTTGAGGTGGCGTCCCTCGTCAAGACCGGTGGCGAAGTGCTTGATCGCCTGCTCGGGCTCCTTGAATTGCCGGACCCGTAATGCCTCCCGGATCAGGTAGTAGCTCAAGCTGCCGGTGTACTGACGGTAGCTGTGCTGTTCCGCACGGCCGAGGGCGTCCGCGATGCGGTTGGTGGTGACCGGATGGGTGCGCAGCATTTCGGGAATACCCGACTCATAGAGCCGGCTGGCATGGGTCAGACGTTCGAAAAAGACCGGCATTGCGCGGGGATCGAAATCGGCATCTGCCAACAGCTGGATACCCACGCTGTCGGCCTCCTCCTCATTGTTGCGAGTGAAGTTGATCTGCTCCTGGATCGCGCTGGCCTGGGCGCCGGTGGCCATGGCCATACCGGCATCGGCCCCGCCGGCGACGCCGACCAGAATCGAGGCCAGCAGCAGGGCCGCGGTCTTGCCGCTCAACTGGTTGGCCGCATCGAAGGCCCGCAACAGGTGTTTTTGCGTCACATGGGCGATTTCGTGGGCGATGACCGAGGCCAGTTCGCTTTCGCTCTGGGTCGCCAGAATCAGACCGCTGTGGATCCCGATATAGCCACCGGGTCCGGCGAAGGCGTTGATGCTCGGCTCATCAAGCACGAAAAAAGTGAAACCCTGGCCGGCGGCATCACTGTTTTTCAACAGACGATTGCCCAGATCCTGCACATACTCCTCGATCAGCGGATCATCCAGCACCTTGGCATTGTTTTTTACGCTGAGCATGAACTCCCGGCCCAGCTGCTTCTCGGCCGAGGGGGAGAGATACTGATCGGACGGGGAGCCCAGCTCGGGCAGATTGATCTCTTCCGCATGCAGGTTGCCAGCGATGGTCAAAATCAGGCAGAAGAGGAGGTGGGGGAGTTGTTGAATCAGGCGATACGGCAGCAGTTTCATGTCTTTAAAAGATCTTTTTTCAAGCGGTTAGTTCCGTTTCAAGCCCAAATTTGAGAAAGCCATTGTATCGGCCTTGGTTAAGTCTAGACCTTTGTTTTAATCTACGCCCTGGCTTCAACCTGAGGCCTGAACGACCGTCAAACCGAGCAATCGATTTCAAGGAGAACATCACAATGAAACTGAGCGCTGTAGTGCTTATCGCCGGCCTTTTGCCTGTCGCAGCCGTTGTTGCGGACGAGGCCATGCAGGTAAACATTGATGAAGGCAAAGGGATTATCAAGGCTTTCATGGGAGATCTGAAGGGTGAGTTGCAAAAAGGCATGAAGCAGGGCGGACCGGTGAACGCCATCAAGGTCTGCAACACGATGGCCCCGCAGTTGGCGGAGGCCCACTCCCAGATGAGCGGGTGGCAGGTGGCCCGTACCAGCCTGAAACTGCGTAATCCGAAGAATGCCCCCGATGCCTGGGAGACAGCGGTGCTGAATGAATTCGAAAGCCGCAAGGCGGCCGGTGAGGACCCGATGTCGCTGGTCAAGGCCGAGGTGGTCGAGGAGGATGGCCGCCAGGTGTTTCGCATGATGAAGGCGATCCCAACCGCCGAAGTCTGCACCAAGTGCCACGGTGTCGATATAGCCGAGCCGGTGGCGGCCAAACTGGATAAACTCTATCCGGATGACCGGGCGCGCGGTTTCAAGGTCGGCGACCTGCGTGGCGCCTTTACCTTGAAAAAACCGTTGTAGAGTTATAACGCAAAGATCGCAATGAAGCGCAAAGAGCGCCAAGTAACAAAAGTCGTCTACTTGGCGCCCTATGCGTTGTACAGACCATATAGCCCTGTTGGGCAGGGGTCCTGCCCCAGCAACTCCTTGCTTGATAGACCGTGCTTACATGGGGAGAGGCCTTACCCTGCGCCTGGCCGTCAGCTCGTGATTGCATAGGAATCCACAGGAACCCGCCTTGAGTCTCCTTGGCGTTCTTTGCGCTTCATTGCGCGCTTTGCGTTAAAAACAACGGATCGGGGTCGTAGTCCGGGCTTTCAATTGAGCTGAATACGCTGACCCCAGGGGATCTTCTCCTTGCCCTTCACCAGCCAGATGACCGGATAATCGGGTTCCCGTTTCGGGAAGGCCCCCTCCGCGTCGGTGAAGTAGACCAGCAGGTCCGGGCGCACACCCTGATCGGAAACCCAGTCGAAAACGGGTTCGAAGCTGGTGCCGCCACCGCCGGTGATCTTAGCCGGCAGATCGAATTCCTCCCACGCCTCGTAGACCCAGGGGGCCCCCTCGGCGATCGCCGAGTCGCAGGCCAACAGGGTGACCCGCGCCCGCATCTGCCCCTTGAGGGCGTTGATCTCGGCCAGGAATTCACCCATCTCCTGATCCTGGATCGAGCCGCTGGTGTCCAGCGCCACCACCAGTTCCACCTGGTTGCTGCGCAGGCTGGGCAGGATGAACTCCCCCTCGCGGCGCGAGGGGCGCATGTAGCTGAAGTCGTCGCGGGCCACCGCCGTCATGTAGCGGGCCAGCAGCAGGCGCCAGGGCAGCTGGGGTTGCAACAGGTGGTCGACCATGCGCGCCATGGCGCCGTCGAGCTTGCCCACCTGCATCGCCTGCTGGGCGGCGCCGGCCAGGCGCTGCTGCCACTGGATGTTGAGGGTCTCGGCCTCGTCCGGGGAGAGCGGCGGCGGCTGCGTGGCGGCACTGCCGGAGCCGCTCTGCTGCTGATGGCTGTCGTCACCCTCGTTCTCCGTCGGTTTGTTGTTTTCCTTGGGAGACATGTCCTTTTCGGTCTTGCCGCTGCCGGAGCCCTTGGTGTTCTCCTGGTCGTAGACGTGGTTGTCCAGGGGCTGTTCGTCATCCTTCTCGTCCAGACAGGGATAGATCTCCTCCGCCGTCATGCCCTCGAACTGGGGCAGGAAGAGTGAGCCCGGGGGCGGTTTCAGACCGTCGGCGATGAGCAGTGGATTGATGGCGTAGTCACAGGCCATGTCCCAATGCAGCTTGGTGCGGTGTTGACGGCGGGCGAAATGGGACAGAGCACAGTGGAGCGCTTCGTGGGCCAGCATGAACTGAGTCTCGTCCAGGCTCAGCTGATCGATGAACTCCGGATTGTAATAGAACTTGCGCGCGTCGGTGGCGGTGGCCGGACACCAGTCGGCATTGGCCGCCTCCATCGGCAGGCGCATCACCAGGGCGCCGAGGAAGGGCTTGTCGAGGATCAGCTTGGTGCGGGCCGCGGCCAGCTTGGTGTCGATCTGTTCCTGATCCATTTTGGTTTCAAGTCCGCAAATGCACGCGAATGAACGCAGATGCATAAGGTGGGGTGGGGCCGTGCCCCACCGCATGGTGGGTATAACAGCCCGAATTGGTGGGGCAGGGCTCTACCCTACACGAAACATTCACCAGCTCGAATAACGGGTAGGGTGCGGCTTGCCGCACCGTCCGCGCCATGATCGGAGCCCATCGGTGCGGCAAGCCGCACCCTACGCGATATCGATATCGTAAAGTGGAAAGCATTTTGCGTTTATTCGCGTTCATTTGCGGACTGAATACTCACTCATAGAGCATCACGTCGGCGATCGCCTGTGCCCAGTCGCTGAACTGGGGCACGCTGAAGATCGCCTCGCCAATGGCGCGGTGCATGTCGGAGACCAGCATCACGCCCATCTCCCGCTGGGGGAACTGGCGGGCATAGTCGAGGATGCGGCCGTGCACCTCGGCGCCGTTCCCCCCCTCGTGGGCGCGGATGGCGCGGCCCACCAGGGCGGCGGCTACCGCGTACTGGATGTCGATCTCGTCCGGTACGGGGACCTCCTCACCGGCCAGGATGGCGTCCAGGTCGGGCATCTTGTCGAGGCTGTTGACGAAGGCATTCAGTTCCACTCCGGCGGCGGGGCCGACGCAGGCCTGCAGGGTGCCCTGCAGCAGCTGGGGATGGCCCTCGAATTTCTGCAGTGCCCGGTGGGCGAACTCCCAGGAGCGGGGCGAGGGGAAGGCCACCGGGTTGTGGGCCGGATCGAAATCGAACAGCAGTTCGGGACGGAAGCGCAGGAAGGCGATGATGCGCTCGTCGATGGCGTTGCGGTAGGCCCAGGCGACCCAGTCGTCGAGATGGGTCTCCACCTCGAAATGGGAGAAACGGTTGGCCAGCGGCGCCGGCATGCTATAGGTCACGCCGCGGTCGCCCTGGCGGTTGCCGGCGGCGAAGATGGCCCAGCCGTCGGGGACCTGGTATTCACCCAGGCGACGGTCGAGGATCAGCTGGTAGGCGGCGGCCGAGACGGTGGGTGGGGCCGAGGTGATCTCGTCGAGAAACAGAATGCCTTCGGAGCCGTGACGCTCCGCATCCGGCAGGATCGAGGGAATCGCCCACTCCACCGTGCCTTCGCTGCGGAACGGGATGCCGCGCAGGTCGCTCGGCTCCATCTGCGACAAGCGGATGTCGATCACCGGCGCCCGATGACTCTGCGCCACCTCCCGCACCATGTCGGACTTGCCGACGCCGGGCGGGCCCCAGAGCATGACCGGGGTGTGGTGGCCGGCGCGGGTACTGATGAATTCCTGTTCCAGAATGGTGAGCAGCTGGGCTGGGCGCATGGGACTACCTGTGGCCTGTCATTGAAAATTGCAGATCTGTATCAAAGGGTAGGTGCCGAAACGGACAAGCTGGCCTTTTTTCATGTCCAATAGCGGTTGTACCTGACCTTTTATCGTAGGGTGCGGTTTACCGCACCGTTTGCCGGAATCAGAGAAACGGTGCGGCGAGCCGCACCCTACCCATTATCCGACCCTGGGTTGGGGCTCGGCCCCAGCCTACGCCCTAATTTCAGCCTGTTGGCCCTTGGCTATGAGTGCCAATTAGAACCCTTTGCGTTTATTCGCGGTCACTTGTGGACGTAATCCTTCCATGCCTCAATCGAAGAGATTTCTGATCGCGCGTGTGAGCTGTTTGTAGACCTCGGGACCGTCCACGTCCATGACCTGATCGATGACCCAGCGGTTCTCGTGCTCCTCCTGCCCCATCACCTGCTGGATCTCGTAGCCCAGGTGGCGCAGGAAGGGGTAGCTGGGTCCCTCGTCGGTGAAATTGAATTCGGCGTAGTCGCCGGAACGCTCGTTGAACAGGGCGATGAAGCTGTTGGCGTGGTCGCCCGGTCCCAGCAGGTCGCTGGCGTTGTCCCGATAGTGGTCGGCCAGTTTCATGACCAGGGCGGTGATCACCGCCACCCGGCTCTCGTTGTCGACCATGCCGTGGATCAGCCGGTCGGTGATCTGGGCCTCGTAGGCCAGGTATTCGGCGATCACCGCCAGCCGCTGGCTGTCGTCGTGGTAGACGAAATTCTTGCCGTGCAGGGTGATCGCCTTGTCGACCGCGATGCGCCAGGCGATGAAGGCGATGGCGCTGCCGATCTCCTCGGGGGAGCGGACCGCGTCCTCGTCGTGCCACTGACTCTTGATTCTGATTGCCACGATGTTGACTCCGTAATAGACCCGTCGCACCTGCCGACCGCCGGCTTCGGCGGTCGTGCTGTCATGTCGCAGAAAGAGAAACCGGCAGGCGCGGAGCGGGTTTGTACTGCTGCTCAATAACCAAGCATTTTACTTGGGAAAAAGGGGATTTCAACGTTCCCCTTTGCAAAACAGGGTTTCTCCTCGTCACTCGGCCCTGAAGGGGCCCAGGTAGCCGGTCAGGGCGGGACCCTCGCTAGGGTGTTGGATCGTGCACATCAGATAGCCCCAGCCGTTGATGTCGGGGTAGTAGTAACTGCCGGTGACCTCGGCGCCCGGGGGGGCGATCAGCAGTCGCGTCAGCCGCCCCTGATCGGGCTGATAGGCCCACAGCATGTCCCGCAGATGGCCCTGGCTGGAGTCCTCGGCGATGATCAGGGTGCCCCGGTCGCTGAGGAAGGTCAGGTTGTCCGGATTGGCGATGCTGTCGACATCGCACTCATTGTCCGGGTCGTCGTCCACCGGATGGCCCGTGAGCAGGACGCGCATCGCTGTGGCGACATAGTGCTCGTCCAGGGGCAGTTCGTAGACGGCCCCGCAGGGGTTGTAATCGAGGCGGATATGGTTGGGACCTCCCCGGTCGTAAGCCGGGTCGGCCGCCGCCCGATGGCGATGGTCCTGCATACCCCGATCGATGAGGGAGATCGACACGAAGAGCCGCCGGCTGGCCGGGTCGAAGGTGAGGCCCTCCATCTTGCGGAACTCGGTGGTGGCGCCGAGCAGGGCGGCATAGCGCCGGCTCTCCAGCCGGGAGGCCAGGGTCTCCTTGCCCGGTCTGAGCTTCAGGCATTCAGGGCCGAAGCGGGTATTCACGGCCGTGTAACCTGACGTGCAGCGGCCGTCTTCGTCGAGGGCGCTGCGTTCGAACAGGTCGTCGAAGCGGGTGCGCTTGGCGATCGCGGCGGCGATTTCCGCCTCCTCGGCGTGGCCCAGGTCGATCCAGTCCAATTCGGCGCGGCCGCCTCCACCGGTGTCGGTCTGCCGCCAGCGGGCGGCGTAGAGGGTGCCGCTGGTGAGATCGCCTGGACGGTCGGCGACGAAACGGAATAGGGCGGTGTTGTGGGCGTCGTCGGTGATGTAGACGCTGCGGCGGTCGGGCATCACCAGCCCGACCTCGTGGGAGAGACGGCCCATGGCGTGGCGCTTGCTGACCCGGACGGTGTCGAAATCCTCCACCCCGATCTCCAGCTGCCAGCCGTAGTCGTAGGGATTGAGTGAGGCCGGATTGCCGTCCGCATAGGCCGCCATGGCCTGGTAGTAGCGGTCGATGGCGCCGGACTCGGGATCGCGGGCGGCGGCGTCGGGTTCGTACTCCTCGGTGCCCAGGTGGGTCATCCAGGGGGTGGTGCTGCCGGCGCAGTGGTTCCAGCCGCCGTTGACCCCGGCCAGGTCGAGGGGGCGGGTGCGGGTGACGCTCAGCAGGCCGCTGGTCGGTTCCTGCGACAGTTCGGAGAGGTAGATGGCGCCGGGGATCTCCTCGAAATGGGTCAGCATGAAGAGCCGGCCATCGACCGTCAGCAGGGAGCTGTAGTCGTTCTTTTTCGAGATGCGGGGGCCGCCGTCGGGGGCGTGGATCAGGTTGCCGCTCCGATCGTGCAGCAGGCCGAAGATCTGGTCCGCCCGCCGATCGCCGCTGCGAAGCAGTGTGCGGTAGTGGAGATCGTGACGTTTATCGTGCTGCCGGTAACCCGGGGTGGCGATGACGCCGGCAGTCTCCTCGAAGGGATCGGGTGGGGGTAGGGGTTCGAATTCAAAAGCGAGTGCCGGTGCGACGAAGCCGCCTGCCGCGAGCAGGCATAGGGTGACGGTTTTCATCATTTGCGACGCTCCTTGGCCGGATTGCGCAGCAGCACATAGGCGGCGCCGGTGCCGCCATCGTGACGCGGCGCGGAAGTGAAGGCGAGGACGTCCTCGCGCTGGCGCAGCCAGAGGTTGAGCTTCTGTTTCAATACCGGCTGACGGCCCTCGGAGCCGTAGCCCTTGCCGTGGATGATGCGTGCCACGCGGATTCTCCGTTGGTGGCAGGCGGCGAGAAAGCGGCTGAGTTCCTCGCGCGCGTGGCGCACGGTGAGACCGTGCAAATCGAGCTCGGCGCCGATCTCCAGGTAGCCCCGGCGCAGGTCGTGCATCAGACGCTGCTGTACGCCGGGACGGGCGAATTCGAGGAACTCTCCGGTCTCGATCTCGTGCTCGGAATAGAGATCGCTCTCCTGCGCTTCATCGCCTACCGGCAGATTGAGCGGACGTGGAGGCAGACGCCGGCGATAGGGCTCGCGGCGGCCCTCCTCGAGCGGACGGACATCCTTGAAGGCCTCTCTCAAGATCTGCTCGTCGTCGGTTTTGTCCGGCTTTTCGTTCATGCGATTCCCGCCTTGGCGTTGGCCTCCAAGCATGTTAGGAGCTGAACGCAAGAATCTCAATCTTACAGCTCCGCAGGAGCACGATTTGAGGGTGTGATGCACCCCTGTTTCCAGTATATTGTGCCTCCGTATGAAGATCCTCCTGAGCAATGACGACGGCTACCAGGCGCCCGGCCTGCAGTCCCTGGCGGACGCCCTCTCCACCCTTGCCGAGATCGTGGTGGTGGCGCCGGATCAGGATCGCAGTGGCGCCAGCAACTCGCTGACGCTGGTGAATCCCCTGCGTGCCCGCACCATGGAAAACGGTTTCATCCGCGTTGATGGCACGCCGACGGACTGCGTGCACCTGGCGATCACCGGACTGCTGGAGGATGAGCCGGACCTGGTGGTTTCCGGCATCAATGCGGGGCCCAACATGGGGGACGACGTGCTCTACTCAGGCACCGTGGCGGCGGCCACCGAAGGGCGCTTCCTTGGTCTGCCCGCGATCGCCATCTCCATGAACTCCCATGATCCCGAACATATCGAGACCGGTGCCCGGGTGGCCCTGGAGCTGGTGCAGCGGCTGATCCGCTCACCGCTGACGGAGAACGTCATCCTCAACGTCAACGTTCCCGATCTGCCCTATGCCGAGCTGCGGGGGTTTCGTTCCACGCGCCTCGGCCACCGCCACAAGGCGGAGCCGGTGGTGAAGACCACCGATCCCCGCGGCAAGACCATCTACTGGGTCGGCCCCGCCGGCGCCGAGCAGGATGCCGGTCCCGGTACCGATTTCCATGCCGTGCGTGAGGGCTACGTGTCGGTGACGCCGCTGCAGGTGGATCTGACCCGCCACAGCGCACTGGACAGTGTCGAAGCCTGGCTCGATTGATGATCATGCGTCCGGAACATCAGGGTATCGGCATGACCTCCCAGCGCACCCGGGAGCGGCTGATCCAGCGACTGCGCGAAAAGGGCATTCGCGACATCGCGGTGTTGGAGGCGATGCGCAACACCCCGCGCCACATTTTCGTCGACGAGGCGCTGGCCAGCCGCGCCTACGAGGATACCGCGCTGCCCATCGGCCACGGCCAGACCATTTCGCAACCCTACACGGTGGCACGCATGACCGAGGCCCTGCTGCAGGGCGGTGCGCCGGAGACGGTGCTGGAGATCGGTACCGGTTCCGGTTTTCAGTGCGCCATCCTGGCACAATTGGTCAGGCGCGTTTACAGCGTGGAACGTATCGAGGCGCTGCAGGTCCTGGCCCGGCAACGGTTTCGTGATCTGGGTATTCGCAATGTGCGACTCAAACACAGCGACGGCGGCATCGGTTGGCCGGAGTACGGCCCCTATGACGGGATCCTGGTGACTGCCGCCCCGGCCGGTTTGCCGCAGTCGCTGCTCGAACAGTTGGCGGTGGGAGGACGCCTGATCCTGCCGCTGCAGAAGGCAAGGGGACAGGTGTTGCTGCGAATTACCCGCACAGCGGAGGGTTATCAGCAGGAGCAGTTGGAGGCGGCCAATTTCGTGCCGCTGCAGGGTGGCATCATCTGATGAGACTCTTCTCTACGCTCTACAACCGCACCATGGCGTGGTCACGCCATCCGCACGCGCCACGTTATCTGGTCGGCTTGAGTTTCGCGGAGTCCTCGTTCTTCCCCATTCCGCCGGATGTGATGCTGGCACCGATGAGCCTGGCCACGCCCAAAAGGGCCTGGTATTTCGCCGCCCTCACCACCCTGGCCTCGGTGCTCGGCGGCCTGCTGGGATACCTGATCGGCCTCTTCGCCTTCGATGTGATTCAACCCTATCTGCACGAGTGGGGGCACTGGCAGGCCTACGAAAGGGCGCAAGACTGGTTCGGTCGATGGGGGTTCTGGGCCATCTTTCTGGCCGGTTTTTCCCCTATTCCATACAAGGTTTTCACCATCACTGCGGGGGTCATCTCCATGGCCTTGCTGCCTTTTGTGCTGGCATCGGCCATTGGACGCGGCGCCCGTTTCTTCCTGGTGGCGGGGCTGATGGCCTGGGGTGGTGAGCGCATGGAGCGCGCGCTGCATCGATATGTCGATCTGCTCGGCTGGCTGATGGTGGTAGTATTTGTGGTTGTGTTCATCGTCTACAAATCACACTAGGTGATCGCGTATCGTTCCTTACCGTGACAGTTCCGCATTGACGCTTCGAGCTGCCGGCGCGCTGCTCCTGCTGTCGCTGGTGCTCGTCGGTTGCAGCTCTCGTGGCAGTGCGCCAGTCTACAATCGCTCACCCGGGGAGCCCCCGGCCAGGGTGATAGCCGCACAGCCGTCACCATCACCCTCCCGCTCTCGACCGCCCGTCTATCCGCGCAGCTACTACCTGGTACAACCGGGCGATACCCTCTATTCGATCGCTTGGCGGCAGAATATCTCCTATCACCAGCTTGCCGGTTGGAACGGCATTCGCCCCCCCGACTATCAGATCTTTCCCGGCCAGAGACTGCGGCTCAAACCGCCGGCGAGGCACCATAACGCTCCGACCTCCAGGGCACCGCAACCCTCGGTCACGCGGACGCTCAAGCCTCCTGTGACAACCCGGGTCGAGCCGGCCACTCCGTCTCCCTCGGTCAGACAACAACCCGTGGTCGTCCCCAGTCAACCCAAACGACCGGATCCGACGGCGAAAACGCTGAAGTTGGCGTGGGACTGGCCGACAAAGGGAAGAGTGGTGCAGACCTTCTCCTCCGGTGACGACACGCGCAAAGGGATCTGGATCAACGGTCGCATGGGGCAGTCGGTTACCGCCGCCGAGGCGGGTAAGGTGGTTTATGCTGGCAATGGACTGGTGGGCTATGGCAACCTTATCATCATCAAACACGACCGTACCTTTCTGAGTGCCTACGGCTACAACAGCAAGCTGTTGGTGAAGGAGGGCGACGTGGTCAAGAAGGGCGAAGTTGTGGCGCACATGGGGGCCCCCAATACAGGCGGTCAGCCAGTGCTTCATTTTGAGATCAGGCGGCAGGGAAAGCCGGTTAATCCTTTGGCGCTGCTGCCAAGAAAATAATAGCAATTAGTCTTCCTGAGACAGCAACTGAACAGGTGATCGGGATCGCGGCATCAGATAACGATGACTGCGACCACCATTGGAGTGGAGAGTATGAGTAAGCGTTCCGGTGAATCGGATGAGAATGTTGACGACTCGGTGACTGAGGACGAAGCCATCCTCACCGAAGAGGACGACGACGATTCTGATGTCGACGTCGTTACGGAAGATGCGGATGTCGAGGAGAGCGAAGAAACGCTCACTTTCAAAACGCCCGAGCCGGGTGATGCGCAGATGGACGCCACCCGCCTCTATCTCAACGAGATCGGCATCTCAAAGTTGCTGACAGCGGAAGAAGAGGTCTATTTCGCGCGTCTGGCGCAGAAAGGCGAGCAGGCGGCGCGTCAACGTATGATCGAGAGCAACCTGCGGCTCGTGGTCAAGATCGCGCGACGTTACATGAACCGGGGCCTGGCGCTGCTGGATCTCATCGAAGAGGGCAATCTCGGTCTCATACGTGCGGTGGAAAAGTTCGACCCTGAGCGGGGATTTCGCTTCTCCACCTACGCGACCTGGTGGATTCGTCAGACCATCGAGCGGGCGATCATGAATCAGACCCGCACCATCCGCTTGCCGATCCACGTCGTCAAGGAGATCAACGTCTATCTGAGGGCGGCGCGCAAACTGGCTCAGAGCCTCGATCACGAGCCGAGCTCTGAAGAGATTGCCGATCTCCTGGACAAGCCGATCGACGAGGTCAAGCGGATGCTCGGCCTGAATGAGCGTGTGACATCGGTCGATACCCCCTTCGGCAAAGATGCGGACAAACCGCTGCTGGATACGATCGCGGATGAGAAGAGTTCGGATCCGACGGTGGATATCCAGAACGACGGTCTCAACTCCAACCTTGATCGCTGGTTGAGCAAGCTCAACGACAAGCAGCGCGAAGTGGTCGAGCGCCGTTTCGGACTTCACGGCTACGAGAACTCCACGCTCGAGCAGGTCGCCAACGAACTCGGTGTGACTCGGGAGCGGGTGCGTCAGATCCAGATGGATGCGCTGAGACGGTTGCGCGACATTCTGGAGCGGGACGGCTTCTCCGTAGAATCGATCTTCAAATGAGCTCAAATCACAGCTGCTGCGTTTTTGGCGATGCGGCCAAACAGAACGCAGTAGAGGTCGCCTGTAGCGAATGCGGGCTCGACCCCATGTGTGTGGTGCTCGATTACGCCGAAGCTGACAGCGGTGTACCCGAGGGTATCTTGCTGCGTCGCCAACAGGTGGAGGCCGGTCAGACCCTGTTCGAGTCCGGGCAGCATTTCGACGCCATTTACGCCGTGAAATCGGGCTCTTTCAAAGCGTTGATGCTCGATCCGCAAACGGGTGAGCGTGTGGTCGGTTTCTATTTTGCCGGCGAGTTGGTCGGTGCGGAAGGCATGGCGGATCAGCGCTATGACGTATCCGTTCGTGCCCTGGAGGTGAGTCAGGTCTGTGTCCTCCATCTGGACCGCCTGGACGAGGCCAGCAGGCCGCAACAAGCGATCCAGAGGGCGCTGATCGACATGCTCAGCCGTGAGGTGGCGTTGAATCAGCGAATGACAGCTGCCCTGGTGCGCCAGAATGCGGATCAGCGTCTGGCGGCGTTTCTGCTCTCGCTGTCGGAGCGGCTGAGCAGCCGCGGTTTTGCCTCTGATGAGTTCAATCTGCGCATGTCTCGCAGTGATATCGGAAGCTACCTGGGTTTGGCGAGGGAGACCGTAAGCCGCTTGCTGACCCGATTTCAAAAGCAAGGTCTGATTCGTCTTCGCGGCAGACAGCTTCAACTGCAGGATGTCGCCAGCCTGCGGCTGGTCGCCTACAGCGATTAGAACACCATCACCCTCTCCTGATTTCGATTTACTGGGAATAGCGCCCACTGAACGGTGCTTTCGGGGAATGATCTGAGGGTTCAATCTCAACTTCTGGATAATCTACATCCACAAGAATGATTCTCACTAACATCCATGCTGCGTTGTACGTCGAAAGACCAAGTTTTTTACTCCGAGTTTTTGGCGGAAATGATCATGTTATTTTCTATTTTGTTGATCTACGTCAATTGTCATTATGAATGTTGAAAATATTTTTTGATTCAATGTGTTAAGTGCAATGTTTCATGGCCATTTCTGCTTAGATTCAGGTTGACATCTTCACCGATAAAGAGTGATATATGTCACGCTCAAATGTGTCATATGACGCAGTTGGGATTAGGTGATCACAATTGATCACCGGTTATGTAACTTAGGTCCTTCAATAAATCTGTAAAAGGGGGGTTCATGGACGCCGCAGCCGAGCAGAAATACAACTTCGATGTTGTACGCTGGTTTACCGTCATGGCCGTTGTCTACCTTGTGGTGGGCGCTTTGGTTGGTGTTTATATCGCTGCCGAATTGGCTTGGCCGTTTCTTAATCTCGATCTTCCATACACATCTTTCGGGCGTCTGCGTCCATTGCATACCAATGCGGTGATCTTCGCCTTCGGCGGATGTGCATTGATGGCGACATCCTATTACAGCGTACAGCGTACCTGCGGTGTCCGGCTGTGGAGTGACAAGCTGGCCTGGTTTGTCTTCTGGGGCTGGAACCTGATCATTGTGCTGGCGGTTATCAGTTATCCGCTCGGTATCACGCAGGCGAAAGAGTATGCAGAGCTCGAGTGGCCGATCGATATACTGATCGCGGTCGTCTGGCTGGTCTACTCCTTCAACTTCATCATGACCCTGGCGACCCGCAAGTCATCGCACATCTATGTGTCGAACTGGTTCTTCCTGGGCATGATGGTCATGATCACCTATCTGCATGTGGTCAACAGCCTGGCGATCCCGGTTGACCTGTTCAAGTCCTACTCCCTCTTTTCCGGTGTCCAGGATGCCATGGTGCAGTGGTGGTGGGGCCACAACGCGGTGGGCTTCTACCTGACCGCCGGTTTTCTTGGCATCATGTACTACTTCGTGCCCAAACAGGCAGGTCGTCCGGTCTACTCCTACCGTCTGTCGGTCATCCACTTCTGGGCGCTGATGTTCGGTTATGTCTGGCTGGGTGCGCACCACCTGCAGTACACCGCACTGCCTGACTGGACCGGTTCCCTGGGTGCCGCCGTCTCCCTGGCCATGATCATTCCCTCCTGGGGTGGCGCTGTGAACGGCATGATGACCCTGTCCGGAGCCTGGGACAAACTGCGTACCGACTACATCCTGCGCTTCCTGATCATGTCGCTGGCCTTCTACGCCATGTCCACCTTCGAAGGTCCGGTCATGTCGCTGAAGACCGTCAATGCCCTGTCGCACTACACCGACTGGACGGTGGGCCACGTGCACTCTGGCGCCCTGGGGTGGGTTGCCATGGTTGCCATCGGTGCCATCTACCATCTGATGATGCGTACCTTCCACACCGAGATGTGGTCCATGAAGCTGATCAACGCTCACTTCTGGACCGCCACCATCGGTGCTGTGGTCTATGTCGTCGCCATGTGGGTGTCCGGCATCATGCAGGGCCTGATGTGGCGTGCTTATGACGAGTACGGCACCCTGGCCTACACCTTCGCTGAGTCTGTCGAAGCCATGCATCCCTACTACGCCATGCGTGCCGTGGGTGGTGCCATCTTCCTGCTCGGTGCAGTCCTCATGCTGATCAACGTGCTGATGACTGTGAAGAAGTCGGTTGGCGAAGGTAGTCTGCAGCAGGCCCGTACCGCTGCGGCCAGTGCTTAATTCAAAGGGGGTTTCGCAAAATGGCGAATGAAAACCAATCATCAAGTTTCCAGGAGAAGATGGAGAAAAATATCTGGCTTCTCCTGGTAGTCCTGGCATTGGCTCTGTCAGTGGGTGGTCTCGTTGAGATCGTGCCGCTGTTCACGATCAAGAGCACCATGGAGTACAACGCGGCACCTGAACTGGTGTGGCAGCGTCAACCTGGTCAGACCCTGCACGACCACAAGCCCGGTGACGGCATGCGTCCGTATACCGCGCTTGAGCTTGCCGGTCGTGACATCTACCAGCGCGAAGGTTGCTACCTCTGCCATTCGCAGATGATCCGTCCATTCCGTGACGAGAAAGAGCGTTACGGTCACTACTCGCTGGCTTCGGAGTCGATGTACGACCACCCGTTCCAGTGGGGCTCCAAGCGTACCGGTCCGGACTTCGCCCGCCTCGGCGGTAAGTATTCCGATGACTGGCATCGCAAACATCTGCGTGCACCGCGATCGGTGGTTCCCGAGTCCGTCATGCCCAACTATCCGTGGTTGAAGGAGAACCTGGTCGAGGGTAAGGACATGGTCACCCGCTTCAAAGTCATGAAGCTGATGGGCGTGCCTTATACCGACGAGGATATCGCTTCCGCTGATGGTGAGTTGAAAGGCAAGACCGAAGAAGATGCTTTGGTGGCCTATCTGCAGGTCCTGGGCACCATGGCGAAGATCGACGAAAACAAGGTATATCGTGAGTAGTTTGAAAGAGTACTTTCATACTGATTGGGAGGCGATGACCGCCAATGATTGGATCGGTCTGAGCATGACGGTCGTCGCCTTCGTACTCATGATAATCGTGTATTTCTACGCATTGCGTCCGAAGAACAAGGAAAAGCTGGAAAAGAACCGCTTTATCCCGATGGACGACGATGCAACTGATAGCGGAGACAAAAATGGCGGACAATAATCCTTTTCCGGGTGAGAACAACACCGGACATGTATGGGACGATAACCTCCGGGAGCTGAGCAATCCTCCTCCACGCTGGTGGATGATCGCCTTCTGGGCGTCAGTCATCTGGTGGGTGGCTTATGGCATTCTCTATCCCATGTGGCCGACGGGTACCGGCTTCACCAAGGGCATCATGGGCTGGACTCAGATGGATGAGTATCAGAAAGGCGTCGACGAGGTCGAGGCTGTGCGTGCACAGTTCGAGAACCAGATCCATAGCCTGAGTGCCAAAGAGATTCTGGCCAACCCCGGCCTGTCCGACTACGTCGTGGCATCTGCCAAGGTGTTGTTCGGCGACAACTGTGCGGCGTGCCACGGTGCCGGTGGTCAGGGCAATGTGGGCTTCCCAGTTCTGGCGGATGACGATTGGCTCTATGGTGGTACCATCGAAACCCTCCAGCAGACCATCACCAACGGTCGCAAGGGCATCATGACCGCCCACGGGAAGATCCTCTCGGACGCCGAGATCGACAGTCTGGCCAAGGCTGTCCTGGCCGGTGACCCGACATCCGATCCCAACTTTACCCAGAAGGGCTGTATCGCCTGTCACGGTATGGACGGTAAAGGTATGGCGGTGCTCGGTTCAGCCAATCTGACTGACGGCATCTACCGTTTCCGTCCGGCCGAGGGTCAGACTCAGCTCGACAGCATCAAATACACCATCAAATACGGTGTCAACGATGCTACCGAGCCAAAGACCCGTGAGGCTGAGATGCCCGCATTTGGTGACAGACTGTCTACAGACGAAATCAAGAAGCTGGCGGTCTATGTTCATAAGTTCGGCGGTGGCCAATAATCGGGCTGCGCGAACGGGCATTTTTTCCATCAAATCTGTGTGAGGCGTTGCCTCACACAGGATTCAAAATAAGGGGATTGCTATGAACGGAGATGCTGTATTCTGGGGTTCGATCGTTAGTGTTGCCATTTGTGTGGTCATCATCGTATATCTCGCCTTCAAGGTTAAGGCTCTGATCAACAGCGATGCAAAGAAGCACGGCAACTGATATCTAGAATAAGACCTGACAAGGTGGAGAAAGGGGGGGTAACCCCCCTTTTTTTGTGGATTTCATGTGCTTATCTGGGGGAGGAAAGAGATAGAGGCTGATGCGTTTCGTTCTTGTAAGTTATTGATAAAACGCATTGGCGTATCAGCTGAAGTCTATATATGATAATCCTAAAATACTCTCACCTCGAGTGAACAGGAGACAGACCGTTGAGCGAGATAAACAACGCGTCATCCAGAGATAAAACGATGGATGACCTGTATGAAGAGTCAGTACACTGGAATCTGAATACCGGTGATGAAACCATCCATGCCAAGCGCATGGGCGGCTATTGGCGGAAAATCAAATGGCTCACGGCGGCAACCTGGCTCATCTTCTTCATCGGTCCCTACTTTCAATGGGATGGTCGTCAAGCCGTTCTGTTTGATATTCCCAACCGTCAGTTCCATATCCTGGGTGTGACCATTCTGCCACAGGATTTCTGGATGCTCTCCCTGACACTGCTGTTTTTCGCACTTCTGCTGGCAGTCGCCACCGCATTGGCGGGACGTATCTATTGTGGATTTTTCTGTTTTCAGACGGTGTGGACGGACATTTTCACCTGGCTTGAAGACAAGCTCGAGGGTGCTCCACAGAAGCGCCGGAAACTCGATGCGGCCCCGTTCAGTTTCACCAAGATTCGTATCAAGGTCACCAAGCATCTTCTCTGGCTCGTCATATCGGTTTTGACCGGCATCAGTTTTGTGGCCTGGTTCTATGGGGCCATCGACTTGTGGCGTGACCTCTTCACGTTACAGGCATCCACCGTCGCCTATGGCTTTATTGCCCTGTTTACCGCGGGTACCTATGTACTGGCAGGTTACATGCGTGAACAGGCTTGCTTCTGGCTCTGCCCCTATGCCCGTATCCAGGGGGTTATGATCGACAGGACCACGGTGGTGCCCACGTACGATTATCATCGCGGCGAGCCCCGTGGTCGGATCAAGAAGGGTGAGTCGGAAGAGAACCGGACCACCGGTGATTGCGTGGATTGCAAGCAGTGTATCGCCGTCTGCCCGACAGGTGTCGACATCCGTCACGGTCAGCAGGAGGGCTGTATCATGTGTGCGCTCTGCATCGATGCCTGTGACGAGGTGATGGAGAAGGTGGGCCGTCCCAAGGGATTGATTCGGTATGAATCCTACGAGGCGTTGGAGGCGAACAAAAAGCCGCTTCCACTCTATAGGCGCCCGCGTGTCTGGGTCTACTCCGCAATCATGTCGCTGGCCGTTATTGGCATTGTTTACGGTCTCACTTCACTCGCGCCGTTGGAACTCAAGGTGATTCATTCACGGCAGCCGCTGTTTGTGCTGCAGAGCGATGGCTCGATCCAGAACAAGTACACTTTGAAGATCCTCAACAAGATGGGTGAGGATATTTCCGCCACGATCAGCGCCAGCGGGCCCAAGGGGTTGGTGCTGGTGGATGCCGACAAGCCGATTAACGCTCGCCATGGGATGGTGACTTCGCACACCGTCTTCGTAAGAGTTCCAGAGGAAAATCTCGAACAGGAGACCACGCCCATCATCTTCAAGGTGCAAGGCGAGTATGACGAGAAGATGCTTGAGGGAGACCGTAAGAGCGTTTTCATCGGTCCACGTTGATCGCGATCTGTTGTATCATATGGCATTTCCCGGGGGGGTGGACGTGATGTCCGCCCCCACGCCTTTAACGAGTCTTCTAAGTTACCGCTATGGCAGATAAAAACTCCGCATGGCATAGTCCCTGGGTGATTGCCTGGGTGGCGATGGTCGTGATCTTTTTCATCATGAACGGGATCATGGTCTATCTGGCACAGACCAATAATCCCGGACTGGTGGTCGAGGATTTCTATGAGCGCGGGCAGGATTATGAAAAGAACATGCTCAAGCGCCAGGCGAGAAATCCCGGATGGCAGATGAAAGTGGATCTGCCGAGAAAGATCGGGGTGGATGAGGCAGTCATCTGCCGCTTCACGGTCAACGACAAGGAAGGCGCACCTGTGGATCCGACAGCGGTGGTATTCCACGCTTACCGTCCATCGGATGCAAAGCAGGACTTCAGTGTGCCTATGCAACAGGTTGGACCTGGCCAGTACGAGGCCGAGGTCCGGTTTTCCCTGTTAGGTGCCTGGGACATTCTGGTCAGCGCTCAGCATGGAGAGGACGAGTACAACACACCGAAACGGATCGGCGTCGGTATCGACTGGGTGCCTTGAGGCCCGTTGTGTGTTGGAAGGACTGCCGGGCCGCCCGATTCCTGCGGGTCTGCTGAGGTTATCGTCTGATGTCTGAAGAGGCAGGATCATCGCGCGCCTGTTTTCACTGCAGTCTGCCGATCCCACCCGACGAGGTGATCACCGCCGAGATCGAGGGCGAGCAACAGGAGTTCTGCTGCACCGGCTGTAAGGCGGTCTGTCAGGCTATCTACGATGCCGGGCTCGAGGGCTTCTATCAACGTACGCCGGAAGGCACCTGTCTGGCGCCGCCACCTGAAATCCCCAAGGAACTTGCCCTCTACGATCTGGACGAGGTTCAGGAAGAGTTCGTCGGCGATCTGGGCGAGGAGCGGGAGATCCACCTTCTGGTTGAAGGTATCCACTGTGCCGCCTGTGTCTGGCTCATTGAACATACCCTGAACGCCATGCCCGGAGTCATTTCGGCGCAGGTCAATCTTTCCGGCAAGCGCCTGCACGTCAAATGGCACAATGGCCAGGTTTCTCTCTCAAAGATCATTCAGCGGTTGGGCCAGATCGGCTATGCCGCCGTTCCATACGATCCGGAGATGGCCGAAGGGGCGCTGAAGCGACAGAACCGTCATCTGCTCTACCGCATGGCCTTCGCCGCTTTTGGCATGATGAACCTGTTGTGGATCTCCATCGCGCTCTATGCAGGCGCCAGTGAGGGTGAGTTCCGCAGCATGTTTCACTGGATCGGTTTCGCCCTGGCTACGCCGGTATTGCTCTACTCCGGTTTTCCTTTTTACAAGGGAGCCTGGTCCGGCCTCAAGAATTTCCATCTGGGAATGGACTTGCCGATCGCCATCGGAGCGACGATCACCTATCTCTATTCGGTCTATGTGACGGTCACCGGCAGTCAGCTGGGTGAGGTCTACTACGATACCGTGGTGAATTTTCTTTTTGTGATTCTGGTTGGCCGCTATCTCGAGGCGATCTCCAAACGCCAGGCGGTGGCCGCTACCCAGCGCCTGCTCGATCTTCAGCCAAGGGTGGCGACCCAGCTACTGGAGAATGGGGAAAAAGTGGTGCCGATTCGCGCCGTCAATCCCGGTGATGTCGTACTGGTCAAGCCGGGTGAACGGATTCCGGTGGATGGCGTCGTGGTGGAGGGCAGCAGCGGAGTCGATGAGTCGATGCTCACCGGTGAAGCGAAGGCGGTGCTCAAAGGCATGGGAGACGAGGTTGCCGCGGGCACCATCAACAGCCACGGTGCATTGCAGATCGAAGTCCGCGCATCGTTGAAAAACACAGCGTTGGGCCGGATCATCAGTCTGGTCGAGGAGGCACAGGCGTCGAAAGCGCCGATTCAATGTCTGGCGGACCAGATCGTGCCCTGGTTTGTGGCGGTGACCCTGGCGCTGGCCACGCTGACCTTCCTCTTTTGGGTCAACTCCGACTTCGAAGTGGCGCTGCTGGCGGCTACCTCCGTGCTTATCATCACCTGCCCCTGTGCCTTCGGATTGGCCACTCCTATGTCCATCGCGGTGGCCTCGGGCCTGGGAGCCAAATACGGCATTCTGGTCAAGAACGGAGAGGTGCTGGAGACGCTCTCGTCCATCAACCATGTCATCTTCGACAAGACCGGCACCTTGACCGAAGGCGGCCTCTCGGTGGTTGAGATCCACGGCGAGGCCTCCTCCTGGACGGAGTTGGATGAAACCTGCCCGTCCGAGATTGCCTCGTTGATGGCTCGCATCGGAGCCATGGAGCGGTTTGCCGAGCATCCGTCGGCCCGAGCGCTGCTCGACTGGCTGAAACGGCAGGAGCTCGATCATCGGCTGTACAAGGCGGTGGAGTTTCGCTATCAACCGGGTCAGGGTATCGCCGCACATGTAGATGGTCAGCTGCTTCTGGCCGGTAATCCAAGTCTGATGGCCGCCAATGGTGTGGCCCCCTGCGAGCGTTTCGATCGTATCGCTTCGCAGATGGATGGGCGCGGCGTGGGCTCGATTCGTGTGGCCGCCGACGGTCAACAGGTGGCCTTGATCGCCATCGAGGATCGGCTGCGGGACGATGCCCGTGATCTGCTCACTGCACTAAAGCAGGAGGGTCTCAAACTGACCCTGCTCACCGGCGACCGCCGCCAGGCGGCAGAGGCGATCGCGCAACGTCTGGGTGGGCTTGAAGTGATCGCCGAGGTGTTGCCGGAAGAGAAGGACCAGGTGGTGAAGTCCCTGCAGGCAGAGGGCGAGCGGGTCGCCATGGTCGGCGACGGTGTCAACGATGCGCCTGCCCTGGTCCGCGCGGACGTCGGTATCGCCATGGGATCGGGCACCGACGTCTCCATCGCCAGCGCCGATATCGTGCTGATGAGCAGTGAGCTCGAAAAGGTGCGTCTGGCCATCGGGCTCTCACGGCGCACCCTGCGCACCATCCGTCAGAATATCGGCATCTCCATTCTCTATAACCTGATCATGGTGCCCCTGGCCATGGCCGCCATCGTCACCCCGTTGGTGGCCGCCATCTCCATGCCCATGAGTTCTCTAGCCGTGATCGGCAACTCCGCCCGTATCCGTACCCTGTTCAAAGGTGTTAAGGTAAGGTCATGAAGAGAGAGGAGGGCAAGGTGTAATGGAAGTCATTTACGGCTTGATTCCCGGAATGATCCTGCTCGGTTTGGCTGCCGTGGCGGTGCTTTTCTGGGCCGCCCGCAGCGGCCAGTTCGACGATTTGGAGGGCGAGGCACACCGCATCCTGATGGATGACGATGTGAAGCCGAAAAAGAAAAAAGCGCCCAAACAGCGCATGCCGGACGCCGAGGATCAGGAATAGTCGGGCAGATTGCTGCTCAGCCTTGGTGGCGAGCCATTCCTGATCCAGCCTAATCCTGTACCGGCTGGCTCTCCAGATAGCGCCGGTTGTTCTCTTCGATGCGGGCGACAAACCCGCTGATCTCACTCAACGGCATGTACTGAATCAGCTCCTTGCCATCCGGATTGAGGCCGATGCTGACACCTCGGTCCGGGTAGATCCAGTGAATAATCCCGGTCTCCGCTTCCGTGAGCTTCTGCGCCGGCTGCCCGAAACGACTGCTTACTAGCGCTTCGTCCAGGTTGGCGTAGGGGACGTAGTTGATCAGACGGATCGGCAGCGTGCTGACCAGCGCACTGTCCTCACTACTCAGCTCCACTTTACGTGTGGTGTCGCTGGAGCGGCTGATACGGCTGCCGCGGTTGAAGAGTTCGGCCAGCGTAGACTCATCGGCATCGAGCACCAATATGAAGTCGGCTCTCAGGCCGCTGAGAAAAACACGCTCGAAGTAGGCTTCCAGCGCAGGTTTTCCGCTTTGGTCGATAAAGAGGTTGATTTCCCCGTCCATTTGGAACACGGCTCTGGCATCGGCCAGGGTGCTCTTGCCCTGCGTCAGTTTGAACACCTGTACGCGATTCTCGTCGGTCAGGTGGATATCCCAGGGGAGTTTGGGATCGGGATCGACCTGGCGTCCGCCCGGAAGCAGGATGGCGAGGGCAGTGGCTACCAGGGAGAGGGAGATGACCCAGAAAATGATCTTTTTTTCCATCTGTACGCTTATCCGAGCTTGAGGATTTTCACTGTGAGGCGGTGGCGGTTGGGGTAGAATCTGCTGTCAGGTCCAAGTTGACGGATCAGAGAGGGATTCTACTATGGGAAGCGGACTTTGGTTCATAACAATTCTCAAAGAACAGCCCTGGATAGGCGTGGCGTTGGGTCTGGTGCTGTTCGCACTCCTGTTTTGGTTCAAGAAGTGGCTGGCCAGGAAACTCATGCCTGACCAGGAGGCGGACTGAGTCCGCCCGCAAACCGGTGGATTTATAGGGGTTTGCCATAGATGCATTTACCCTCGGCTGATGGTAGCCTCCCCTCGCCGTTACATATTTATGACCGCAGGACGGGCTGCACCCATGAAATTCGAGATCTCTGATGAGCTGACGCGACAGGCCAAGATTCCGCACGATATTTTCCTCACCAACCTGATCGGTAACCATATCCTCTGGTTCGTGGCCGCTCTGGGTCTGGTGCGCTCCTATTGGCAGCCCTTGGCACTGGTTCCCATCGTCTCGCTCTCGATATTGATCTATACCCTGTGGCGTGCCAAGCGGTCGCAGAGAGAGGATCACTGGTATGTCATGGTTCACTGGCAGATCGCCGCGCAACGCAGTCGATTTTTCATCTATATGCTGCTTGCGGTGCTGGGTGTCTGTTTCCTTGGATGGATCGGGTATACCTACCTCGGCATGATGAAAGTGGCCGTGATGGCCTTGATCGGGGGTGTCGGTCTGTTGCCCATCATGGTTACGGTGCTGATTCTGATACTCATGGAATCGGATGCCCTGCATCAGGCTGCGCTGCACAAGTTGACCCAGCGGGTGGTCGGTAAGTTTCCGCCGCCGCAGGACGTGGTCGTGCTGGAGGATGACGCTGACAAGGAACCGGCCGGCATGTTGGACGCCGAGGTCAAATCATGAACAGTGCCGCGGCCACCCTGCGCCCTTCTGTCATCAGGATATTGTAGGTACGGCAGGCCGCTGCGGTGTCCATCACCTCAAACCCGATGCGTTGCTCCATCAGCGGCAGTGACAGGGACGGATGGGGGAACTGTTGTTCCCGGCCGGTACCCAGAAGCACGATCTCCGGCCCCAAAGCCGCCAGCTGTTCGAAATCAGCCATCGCGAGTTCAGCTACCGAAGCGGGTGACCAGTCGTCGATGACCTGATCCGGCAGAAGGATGAGGCTCTGTCGATAGCGCCTCTGGTCGATGATGATCTCTCCCGTATCGTAGCGCTGTATGGCGTAACCGTCGCCGCTGGTGTCGAGTACGAATTTCATCCATCGACCATACCGCATTCATCTCCACGAAAAAAGCAGCTGGTTACGTGATTTAATTGATATTTAGCAGGCTGTCAGTTAACTTTAGCCCTTTTGGACCCAGCAAAAAGTCGAGGTTTTCGTGCCCACGCCAGAGATGGAAGAATTCCATAGAATCAAGCGGTTACCGCCCTACGTTTTCGCTATTGTCAACGAGCTGAAAGCGGCGGCGCGAGCGCGTGGCGAGGATATCATCGATTTTGGAATGGGCAATCCAGATCAGCCGACGCCTCAACACATCGTCGACAAGCTGTGCGAGGTGGCCAACCGCAAGGATACCCATCGCTACTCCATGTCGAAGGGCATTCCCCGCCTGCGTCGGGCCATGTGTAACTGGTACAAGAACCGTTACGGGGTCGACCTGGATCCCGAGACCCAGATGATCGCCACCATCGGCTCCAAAGAGGGGCTGGCGCACCTGGCATTGGCCTGCATGGGGCCGGGTGACTCCGTACTGGTGCCGAATCCCGCTTATCCGATCCACCCCTATGGATTCATCATCGCCGGTGCCGATGTGAGGCACGTGCCGATGGTGCCCGGTATCGATTTCTTCGATGAACTGGTGAGGGCGATCAAGGACTCTTGGCCGCGGCCTAAAATGCTGGTACTCAACTTTCCCGCCAATCCGACCACCCAGTGCGTCGAGCTCGAGTTTTTCGAGAAAGTGGTGGAGATTGCCAAAGAGTACAACATCTGGGTCGTGCACGATCTGGCCTACGCCGACATCGTCTTCGACGGTTACGTGGCCCCCTCGATCCTGCAGGTGCCCGGTGCCGACGAGATTGCGGTAGAGTTTTTCTCACTCTCCAAGAGTTACAATATGCCGGGCTGGCGGGTCGGCTTCATGGGCGGGAACAAGACGCTGGTGGCGGCACTGGCGAGAATCAAATCCTATCTCGACTACGGGACCTTTACGCCGATCCAAGTGGCGGCGATCGCTGCGTTGGAGGGGCCGCAGGACGTAGTGAAAGAGATCCGCGATATGTATCAGAGTCGTCGCGATGTGCTCTGCGACGGCCTCAACAATATCGGTTGGCAGGTGCAGCGACCCAAGGCGACCATGTTCGTTTGGGCGCCGATTCCGGAATTCTACCGCGAGCTGGGCTCGCTGGAGTTCTCCAAGAAGCTGCTGAAGGAGGCCAAAGTGGCCGTTTCCCCCGGGGTCGGTTTCGGTGAGCATGGGGATGACCATGTGCGTTTCGGACTGATCGAGAACGAACACCGTACCCGTCAGGCAATACGCGGTATCCGCGACATGTTTCGTCGTGATGGTTTGATTCAAACCTAGCGAAAGACAGAAAAATAAATAGGAGAAAGAGCTTGAATCCAGTCAAAGTGGGGCTGTTGGGACTGGGCACCGTCGGCGGCGGCACCCTCAGGGTTTTGACCCGGAATGCCGATGAGATCGCACGCCGGGCTGGACGTGGGATACAGATCACCCATGCCGCGGCCAAGACCTATGATCCGAAACTGCTGCAGGGCATCGAGGGAATGGAGCTGACCGATGATGCCTTCGCTGTAGTGGATAATCCCGAGATTGAGATTGTGGTCGAGCTGATCGGTGGCTATTCGCCGGCACGCGAACTGGTATTGAAAGCGATCGAGAACGGCAAACATGTGGTGACAGCCAACAAGGCGTTGATCGCTCTACATGGTAACGAGATATTTGCGGCCGCTCAGAAGAAGGGTGTGACGGTCGGTTTCGAAGCCGCCGTGGCCGGAGGTATTCCGATCATCAAGGCGGTTCGTGAGGGTTTGGCTGCCAACCGCATCGAGTGGATAGCCGGCATCATCAACGGTACCGGAAACTTCATCCTGACCGAGATGCGAGACAAGGGGCGGGATTTTGCCGATGTATTGAAAGAGGCACAGGCTCTGGGCTATGCCGAAGCCGATCCCACCTTCGACGTCGAAGGCATCGATGCTGCACATAAATTGACCATTCTCGGTTCCATCGCATTCGGTGTGCCACTGCAGTTCGATAAGACCTACACTGAGGGGATCACGCAGATCGAGCCTCAGGATGTTGAGTATGCGGCCCAGTTCGGCTATCGCATCAAGCATCTCGGAATCGCAAGGAAGAGTGATCAGGGGATCGAGCTGAGAGTCCATCCAACGATGATTCCCCATCGCCGACTCATCGCCAATGTGGATGGTGTGATGAACGCCGTGCTGGTCAAGGGGGATGCTGTCGGTCCCACGCTCTACTATGGTGCAGGGGCCGGCGCTGAACCCACCGCCTCCGCAGTGGTTGCTGATTTGGTCGATGTGGCGCGTGTGCTGACTACCGATCCGGAAAACCGGGTGCCCCACCTGGCGTTCCAGCCGGGTGAGCTGGTCGATTTACCGATCCTGCCCATCGAAGAGGTTGATACAGCCTTCTATCTGCGTATGCAGGTGCAGGACCGTCCCGGCGTGTTAGCGAAGATTGCCGGCATTTTGGCCGATGCCGGCATCAGCATCGAGGCGATTCAGCAGAAGGAACCGGCCGAGAATGATACGACGGTCCCCTTCGTGATGCTTACTCAGCGGGTGCTTGAGAAGCAGATGAACCAGGCCATAGCCGCCATTGAGCAGCTCGACAGTATTGCGGGTAAGGTGATGCGCATTCGGGTCGAGCGCCTGGATGGCTGATAGAGTGAAGATTTGAAAAGTTTTGATAAACACCCACTACCGCAAAAGCGTGTGGCTGGTGCCAAGAGGTTAGTACTATGACGTTCCGTCCCCGCTATACAGGCTTGATCGACAAATACCGTGACAGACTGCCGGTTCACGACGACACCCGCATAATCAGCCTGGGGGAGGGTAACACGCCACTGATCAGGCTGCAGAATATCCCTCGGGAGTTGGGTAAGGACGTAGATATCTATGTGAAATATGAGGGCCTGAATCCCACCGGCTCGTTCAAGGATCGCGGTATGACCATGGCCGTTACCAAGGCCGTGGAAGAGGGGAGTAGGGCGATCATCTGCGCCTCTACAGGTAATACTTCCGCTGCAGCCGCAGCCTATGCCGCACGGGCGGGTATCACGGCATTCGTGCTCATTCCCGACGGTAAAATCGCCATGGGCAAGTTGGCGCAGGCAATGATGTATGGCGCGATCACTATTCAGATCAAAGGCAACTTCGATGACGGGATGCAACTGGTCAAGGATGTAGCCGTTCACGCTCCTGTAACCATCGTTAATTCCATCAATCCCTATCGTCTTCAGGGGCAGAAGACCGCAGCGTTCGAGATCATCGAGGAGTTGGGTCACGCGCCGGACTATCACTGCTTGCCAGTGGGTAACGCCGGTAACATCACTGCCCACTGGATCGGCTACTGCGAGTACTCCTGTTCCTCGGGTGATCATGTCACCGAGGCCTGTGCCTACTGCGGTGGGAAATGTAAATTCGCCGGCGGCGCCATAACCGGAAAACGACCCAAGATGGTGGGCTACCAGGCGGCCGGATCGGCGCCTTTTATGCGTGGTGGGCCGGTCAAGGATCCGGAAACCGTTGCAACCGCAATTCGTATTGGTAATCCCCAATCCTGGAATCAGGCATGGAAGGTGCAAGAGGAATCCGGTGGGTGGTTCGATGAGTGCACGGATGAGGTGATTCTGGCAGCGCAAAAATTGCTTGCGGAGCGTGAAGGTATATTTTGTGAGCCTGCATCAGCCACCTCCTTGGCTGGCGCGATGCGGGATATCCAGTCCGGCAAAATACCCGAAGGATCGAGCGTCGTTTGCACGCTGACAGGCAATGGTCTCAAAGATCCGGACACGGCGATCAAACAATCCACATCACCTGTGATCAGTATTCCAGCTGAACTCGAGGCGGTTAAAAAGGCTATCTTCGATAATACAGTCGATTAAGTCTGAATCGAAAGTAGTAGGGATGGTACAGTTCACAAATGGTTAGGGTTCGACATAAGCAGTGTGAGTCGGCGTTAGGTTTTCACCGGTTGTTGACGAAAAGTGCTTCAATGCATAGTGTGCTGAGAGCGTGCTTCTGCCTGAGATCTGCTCCGCTATCGTCAATTCGAGACTTGAAACAAATGTTTGAAACTGAACTTCGTTTTTGTTACCTCACTGTCGACTAATCTGTTCTATATTCACCGCATCTTGAGTTGAATAGGATTTCATATGGGCAATGATCGATAAATTCCTACCTCTTGAAAATCGCCATTGACCCAGCAAAGAAGTTGTATGTAGTACAAGGGTATCGACTCCATGATGAAATCCCGGATTCAAGAATGTTAGAGCGTTCTTTTCTGATTCACTCCTGACCTCAATTCGGTATGTCGAATGGCTACAGATGCGAAAAACACATTGTTCTAATCATCATCGGCTTTGTTGTGCCGAGAATGATCGACACCCACCTTGGGAAGTCATCCCTGGGTATATGGGATATGAGTTGGTCATTCGTAAATTATCTTTCGCTCTCGGGGTTGGGCGTTGGCTCCTCGGTCAACAGATACGTTGCAAAATATTACTCTAGCGAAGACTATCTGAATCTCAATAAATCAGTCTCATCCGTGGTGGCTATCCAGATCTTAATTGCTGTGGCCATAGTTATCGGTACGGGAGGGCTTGTCTATTTTTTGCCGGGTTATCTCGAAGGCTGGGATCCAGTTGAGCTTTCACAAGCGGTTCACGTAGTCGGACTGCTTGGGTTGGCTCTTGCCGTTCAAATGTTGTTCGATACATTTCGTGGGATCACCACCGGCGTGCATCGATGGGATCTGCACAACGGTTTGAATGCGGCAAGCAGTATATCCTCAGCAATTCTGATGATAATCGTTATGTTGCTTGGCTATAGTCTTGTCAGCCTGGCTGTCGTTTACTTATGTGTCAATATCGTTGCTGAAATTGTGCGTGTCTTTATCGGGTTTTCCGTGTGCCCAAATTTACAACTGAAGTTGGGGTATGTTAGCCGAAGCCACGCAAAAAAGATGTTCAGCTATGGCATGAAATCTGTTGTTGTGGGTGCGCCACAGTTAATTGTTGTTCAGACGATAAATATCGCATTGGCTGGGACCGTCGGTGCGGCGGCACTTGCTGTTTTCATGAGGCCGATTGCACTAATTCGTCATATAGAAACGTTCATGAACAAATTTGCTTTTGTCCTTACACCTACTGTCGGATCTCTAATCGGTATTGGGAAAAGTGATCAAATCAGGGATGTTCTGATTCAAAGTACACGCTACTCAGTGGCTATGACGCTTCCAATGATACTGGTGCTGGGGATGTTGGGAGATCACATTCTTACGGTATGGATGGGGCATGACTATGCCGATATTCACGTCATTGCAATTTTAGCCTTTGGATCCCTGTTGTCGATCTCGCAAGCACCAACGCTACGTGTGCTTATGGGCATGAATCTCCATGGAAAGGTCGCGATAATTACATTTGTGATATCTGTTTTGATGTTGGTCGTGGGGATTCTGCTCATGAATAGTTATGGGTGGACGCTCATCGGTGCAGCGATACTCACTGGTAGTATAAGAATGATTACAAGAGGGATAGTAATACCAATTTATGCTTGTAATAAGATCGGTATTACTATGCCACAGTATCTTAAGGCGTCTTTTGGGCTCCCTGTTCTGGGAGGTGTGGTATTGGCATTATGGCTTGTATTGAGCAGGTATCTGGGTGGTGACTCCTCGTTGCAGGTTCTCTTGATCGGCATGATCGGAACGATTCTGCTCTTGCCGATAGTTTATTGGCCGATGATCAAACCGTTGATTAAGTCAAAACTGGCAAAAAGAAACGCCTGATTCAGTCGCTGGCCAGTATATCCTTGTAGACATTATAGGTTTTTCGCGCGACAACATCAGGATGAAATCTGTCCCTGGCAATTTGCTTTGCACATTCTTGCATGCGCGTTTTCAGATGGTCGTCGTCTAGAATTAACATCATTCGCCTGGCTATGTCTTTGACGTCGCTTGGATTGACTAAAAAGCCACTCTCACCGTCTTTTACCATATATGGCATACCGCACATATTGGAAGTAATTACGGGTACTCCCGCTGCCATTGCTTCCTCAATACCCATTGGCGAATTCTCTTCATAAGAAACTAGTGCGAATATACTGGATTCTGTGAGGTGCTTTTGTATTTCAGCCGTAGTGATGCGGCCAAGTAGTTTTACATTGTCAGTTAGATCATGCTGGACTATGGCTTGTTCGACTAATTCCCCATATTGAGGATTAGAAACAGAGCCAGCCAAACGTAATTCAACATTGATGCCTTGATCAAGCAATCTTTCAACTGCATAGATCAAATTAAGCGTGTTTTTTCTCGGTGATATGACTGCGGCGCTAAAAATTACATTTGAAGAGTTTTGGCGTTGCAAGTCGAAAAAACTTGATGAAATTGGATTGTCGATGTCGTGAATTACTGCCTTGCTGAATTGCGAAACACGCTCGCGTACATAGGGACTGATGGAGATGATGTGTGGCTGTTTGGACCAACCGCGTGTTTCGATGTACTTCCACAGTTTAGAGCGTAGCCAAGGCAGTTTTTTATTGGACAAAATAGTGTCGCCGTAAATAAAGCCATGTACGGTGAATACTTTCGGCAGCGTAATATCACATGTCATGATTCCATAGGTGTCATGGGCATGCACGATATCGGGAGAAAGCTTGTCCAAATAGTGTGAAATAGCTGTCTTCCCTGTAGATATAGCATTCAGAAGTTCGTTGTCCGTTTTCCTGGGCAGCCGGTGAATTCTGGCGCCTTCCCATTCATATGTATCAGTCGTCTTTGAATTTTTATCCAGAGTCACAACATCGATGCTTAAATCATCGAATGCGCATAGTCCTCTGACGAGGTTCACGCTGACAGCTTCAACACCGCCATAAGGAAATTCTGGATCGCGAGGGAACTGGGTGACAATGGCAAGTTTCATCTACGGTTTATCCTCGAAGCTATTCAAAGGGATTCAAAAACATCAAGAAAGCGCTTCATTGAATTATCTATGGCATGGTTCTTCAGATAATATTCGTGAGAATTATTAGACAGTTCGTGCCAATAGTCGTAGTCGTTTTTCAACTTATAAAATGCTTGGATATAATCCTCAGTGGTTTTCGCATTCAATCCGATATTATTTTGGGTTATCAGCTCGTCGGGATTGATAGTAGACACTACCGGCAAGCCATGGCTCCACGCTTCGAGAAATGTATTAGGAAAACCTTCGTACAGGGAAGTATTACAGAACACTGAAACCGTGCTATATAGCTCATTGACTTGTTGGCGATTCAATTTTCCATGCATAACCACATTGGGTAGATTCTTTGAAGATTCGAGTATGGAATCATAATAGTCTCTTTCCTGATCCAATCCGCCAACTACCTCAAAGCTAATGTCTTTGGCATTTCTGGCAATTTCCATCAATATTTCAGCTCGCTTCACAGAGGCGATCCTTCCTACCCAGAGGACACGAAAATTTCCATCATGTAGATGCTTTGCTTGTGTGAAATTGGAATTGGGAGAAACGCAGGGCATTGGTAATGGTGTTGAATCCAAACCAAAGCCGCTTTTCAACATCTCTTGTTGGTAAAGGGTTTGTACTATTATAGAGTCGGCATTTTTTAGGCCGTAGCGGTACAGTATTTTCTCTCTAATAGTTCGTAAAGTAGGCAGTTTCGGGTCGCAGTCAGGATCGCTGGCTACAGAGTAGACAAACTTCCGATGATTCAGTTTACAGAATAAGGAGACCTGACCGGTAACATACTCGGCACAATTTTGATAATAGATATCCGCATCTGCATGCTTTAATGCAGAAATTAGCGAACTCCAGCGGGGATGAAAGAAACGTATAACTGGAAAACCGTCAGATCTCCTGCAAAGCTTTATGATTTGTACCCCGTCTATAAATTCGTCATCTGGGGTGTTCTCGTTCCATGTCACTATGGAGACTTTATGCCGCGTATTTGCAGCTAGCCACTTCGCGAGTAATGCCGTCTGGGTTTCTACACCCCCGATGTGGAACTTCGTGTCACCAGTCATTGCCCCATAAGCAAAGGGTGAAACAATACATATAGTTTGCGACATAAGTGAATAGTGTTTATCTATAGAAATTTGGTCTGACAATCGGCTGCTTAGTGATTTGCTGTGTTGATGGTGACCACAAACGGTCAGCCGAAATGGGGTTGCCGATATCTTTTGGGTCTGTACTATCAATGACCTTCTTTCTAAGAATATAGACTCTCAACATTAGACCGATAATACACCACATGGCAACTGCGCCCTCACGAGGATAGAAAGTCTGACTGCCGAAACCAGCAATAAAGAGAGCCAGGATTAGAGACAGTGCAGCACCGCCAACAAAGACGAATATCGGACTTCTTGTGTCCCTGAATAATGAAAACGCATATTTTAAAGCCAGATAATAGAATATGAGAACAGGTATGATGCCAATTATTCCATTATCCAGAGTCCATTGTAGGTACATGTTATGGGGGTGTGGAAAACCTTCCTGAAAGCTGGTCCATAAATAAGCGCTCAATCCTGTACGGATCATGGCCTCTTTACCATATCCAAAAATTGGAGACTCTTTGATTTTGTCGATGACGAAAGGCCATGCAATTGTTCTACCTGATGTGATGGTATACAAATCAACGTTACTGTTTTCATTGATAAGGCCCTCATCAACCAGGGCGCTATTCCTTTCATCGACAGTATCTTCGCTGAATCCCATAAGGAATCTGTCCCGTGCTGCCGGTACAAGCGAAATAATAATAAGTGCGACGATGGGCCCATAAAACAAAAAGCGACGCCATTTGAAGAAAGCAAATAGTGCGCCGATGGCAGCCCATGTTGCATACCCAGTCCTGCCGCCACTCAAAGCCAGCGCAAATAAAATGATTGCGCAAGATAAATATATAAATAAGCGCTGGTTTTTGGTTGTTGAGATTTCTCGCAACGTGAATACCGCCCAAAATGCACCAGAAAACATCATGGCGAGATTTACACGGTGATAGCCTACATTGTCTTGAAGCAGCTTTCTTGCTAAATACTCGAGTCTGTCAGCATCAGTAATTGCTGCAAGTGGCATGGCTTTGATCGTCAGTAAGCCGAGAAAAAAGTATATGGATAGTGCAGATAAGGCGCCGTAGACGAATCTTTTGTAGCTATTGCATCCGTAAAATAATAGCAATCCTGGGACAACCCACTTGATAACGTTGATAACATGTTCAGACAATAAACCCAGACGGGTAGGAGGGTCTTCACCAAATAGTGCGTTATACTCAATTAGATTTTTTAAATCACCCGTCATTCTGAAATATGCGACGAGACAAAATAGCATATACAGGACGAAATAGAGCCATAAATTATCGGGAGTCTTCCAATTGATCCCGCGGTTTTGCTTATTGTCGAATATGAATCCAAGCAATACGAAGAAGAATACTATATTCCAAGGGTTAAGGCCCTGAATCCCGAGTATGGTTTTGGGGACGTCAGGGTGCTCTATGATGGACAGTAAGGCGATAAGGAAACAGAGGGATTTGTACCAATCTTTGAAGGAATACGCACAGAAAAAACCAATGACAATCGATAATAGAGTTAATCTGATCATTCTGTATTACAAGTTATGCCATTCATGGGCATGAGTTTAAAAAATTGTGCATTTTGCAGATATAGGTATATTTGAATAACTATTAAAAATCACTGTAATAATATAAATGAAAGTGCCTGGACTGTCCAAGAATAAGTTATCTGTATGACCCTATATCGACAGAGAGCAAAAAATCATTAGTGATTTGTTTGAATCGCCCTGATAGGTTGTGATGAGGGTGCCCTTAATAGGGCGAATATTCGATTATAAATGACACTATTTATTTTGAACTAAAAATATATTCAATTAATTAGAGCGCCAAAAAATAATTGGGCAGATTATGCATCTGATAATAATTAATGGCTTTTGGATGCACAATTATCTAGCCTATATTGATGCTACGAGTATTAATGAATACTCGAACAATTGTATAATCAGAAAATTCAAAGTGTCACTCTTCCTGATTAATGGTAATAAATATTTAGGATGGGTGATAATAATTAAAGTGGCACGCAATTATGTATGTCAATCGCTGTATAAATCCCTGTTAACTGATTTTGCTTGATTTTTAATTTCGACAGTGTGTGGCTCTATCAAATACAATGAATCATAATTATTATATATACTCGCGACGAGAGATTGTACAGAATATTTGATTATTATTTGAGGTCTATAAGAATTGGTCGCTGCTAGATGTGCTGATGCCTAATTATTACGTATAGGTATTCGTGCATGTTTTATCTATCCGTTCATTAGTGGCGAAGCTGTTTATGCAAGCATCCATGCCATATTGATACTGCCGAATAACTGAAAAAATTTCGTTTCGATGCCGTGAAAGTGATATTATTCCGTGCTAATTAAATAGTATTTATAGCAACGCAATTACAAGTGCCTTTAATGAGCGATAAAAATCAGCTAGCTTTACGGAAGTATCCCTATCCCTATCGTGCGCTTTTGGCTATCTGCAGCGATCTCGATGAAACACCGAACGAACAAATATATTTCGAAACAATTCGATATCTGAATACCGATCAACAAACAGTTCTTGGTCGTGGTGTGAATCTGGAAATAGGCAACACGATATATTTCCACATGCCCAAGGATCAATTTTCATATTGGAATTGTTCGGATAACGCGCGAAGTAATATTCACGCACTTATACGCTCTGGTCACATTGATTGCATACATTCATTTGGAGATTACGCTGATACAAGGGATATGGCATTGGCTTGTTTGCAGGAACTCGATACACATGGATGTAAGATTAAAGTGTGGGTTGATCACGCGCAGGCACCCACAAATTTTGATCCTGACATAATGCAAGGACAAGGAGCTGTTAAGGGTGCAAATGCCTACCATGCCGATATTACTGTCGGTGAATATGGAATCAAGTATGTTTGGAAAGGACGCGTTACGAGTATAATTGCACAAAATTCAAAGAGATCATTTAGGGGTATACTCAATAAAAATGAAATCACATCATCTTTGAAGACGATTCTTAGAGAGTTTGCAAAAGGACTATTAGCAGTACTCGGAAACGAAAAATATGCAATGCATAAACACAATGACGTGATGCGAGAAACCAAATTGGTTGATGGCACTCGAGTTATTGAATTTATGCGCACAAATCCGAGTTGGGCAGGGGTATCAAAGTTTGAGAAAGGTAGGGAAATTGGCAAGGTTCTAACAGAGGAAATGCTCAAATCACTAGTCAGAAATGAGGGCTGCAGTGTCTTGTATACGCATCTCGGAAAGATAAATTCCCTATCGGAGCCATTTAACAAATCCTCGAGAGCAGCATTTGAGAACCTCTCAAACATGCAAGAGGATGGTCAAATACTGGTTATAACGACAAGGAGACTGCTTGATTACATCAGAGTAAGAGATCGTTTAGTGTATTCAGTTAAACACAATAAAACTAGAACTGAAATACATATTGGGGACATTGCTTCTGAACTGGAAAGTTTGGAAGGCATCACCTGGTATGTGGAAGATCCGGATACTGTCGATATATTTGTGTCAGGTAAAATGTTGAACCATGTGATACGCAATGAGCCAGATTTCACAGGTAACCGAAGTATTTCCATACCCTTTGAACGACTACAATTTCCCCAACTTAACTGACAGTAGAAAAGAAAAATTAATGATCTACCAATACACGTTGCGTGCAATATGCTATTTGTACATTGCTCTATTAAAAACAGCGTCAAAACTGAGAAAACGTAAGCGGGAGCGAAGAGCTAAGCTTGAGATACTCATTACAGGCACGTTCTATTCTGATAATTGGATAATTACCCATCTCAAGCCCTTGGCTATGTCGGATGAAGTGGCACGGGTAAGAATGGTTTCGATACAAGATGTCCCTCCAATGGAAAAGGTCGAAGGGATTTATCCCCCTCGGTCGTTAATAAAGCTCGTCGGAGGTGTTCCAGCGAGATGGCTATATTTCGTTTGGATGGGATTCAAAACAAAGCCGGACATTATGGGAGGATTTCATCTACTTATCAATGGGTTGCTAGCAATCCTTTGTGCAAAAATACTTGGCATAGAATCCCTCTACATATGTGGAGGTGGACCAAGAGAAGTCGAGGGAGGTGGAATAGAAACTGAAAGCAAAATATTCAACAGGCTTAACGAACCGGACGAAAAAATCGAAAAATATTTATTAACTGCAGTTGACGCCTGTGACCTGGTGATTGTCATGGGAACAGGGGCATCTAAATATTTCTCTTCTAAAGGCGTAGAAGCAAGAATAGAAATTGTCCCCGGTGGGTTTGACTCAGATAAATACAAACCGGCCGCATTAAACAAGGAGTATGACTTGATATTGGTCGGTAGGCTTTCCAAGGTAAAGCGTGTGGAGATATTACTACAGGCTATCGCCAACCTACATAAAGATCATATTAATGTGACTGCTGTGATTGTCGGAGATGGGCCCGACGCCTCCATCCTAAAAGAAATGGCTCAATCGCTTGGTATATTGCAAAGCGTTCATTTCGCCGGTTGGCAGAACAATGTTCATGAATGGATGGCTAAGTCAAGGATTTTTGCTTTAACATCCGAATCAGAGGGATTATCTCAAGCACTCATACAAGGCATGATGAGTGGTCTGCCTGCCGTGGTTACCGATATAGGTGATCTCTCGGATCTGGTTAAGGATGGTGCCAACGGTTATCTGATTGAAGATCTCGATCCTGAGAAATTTTCACAGGCATACGGAAAATTATTGCGTGACGACAAGCTTTACGAAACCATGAGTGATCGAGCATTTAGAGACACGCAAAAATACAGTTATTCTCGCGTCGCTCAGCAATGGGACGAAATATTAATCACTCAACAGAAATAACAGCTCTATCAATATTCGTACGCTCCAATATCCGGACGGGTTCCGCTGTATTGCAGAGTTATGCCTTGGTTGGAATTCCAGCTTACGTCTTTGTCGACGGTAATCGTGTTAGTGTCGTAATCAATAGAAACGACAGTTAACGCTGCACTGGTGCCCTCTAATTGAATCCTATCGCCAGTCACGCCTCCAATACCAAAGCCATCATGAAAATAGCCTGCGTCCATTACCTGAATCGATCGGCCACTTCCGCTATTGGTCGTGGTGGTAAGGAACTTCCCGGAATCGATCAACTGACTCGAAGATGTCAATGAAAAATCATGATTGTCAGGGTCTACATAGCCTGGACCAACCTCGATGTTGTTCGAGAAAAAGCCTGGATAGTTGGCTTCAAACCACGCCAATGTGTTGCCGCTGCCCTGCCATGCTCCAATGACATCATCGGGTATTGTGCCGCTGGTCATGTTGTTGTTATCAAAGAAAACACCCTCAAGACTGCTTCTGTAGACGACCTGAAATGGTGATGTGCCTCCGCACTCAACATTCTCACTGAAAGCGTTGTTAACGAACAGGTTGTCAGTATAGTCAGGAGAACTTGCATTCCACGTGGCGACGCCGCCGCAATGGTTCTTGTGGAATGTATTGTGGTATATGCGATTGTGTTTGTTGTACAAAGCCTCCGGACTATACGATTGCATTCCGATTCCCACATTATTGTCATAAAAAGTGTTGAATCGGATTATTCCATTCTGACCTGCATACTGAATTCCATCGCCTCCCGAAGGACTGTAGTAAGTGGTGGTTTTCGCAAAAATATTATTTTCAATAACATTATGCTTGGTCGAGTCATGAATGAAGAATTCATGATCGAAGCCAACATCATCACAGTCATAAACCTCGCCAATTTTCTGGGCTGGGTTATACAGGTAGTTGTTTCTTAGAATATTTTTGTTGCTGCACTTGAGTGTCCAGAGGACATGAGCGGCATTGGTTATCGAATTGTCTTCGATCAAGTTAAAATCAGACTTGATCAGCGATATGTTGTCCTGAGTGCTGTCATCAATCGTGTTGTTCACGATTTTGTTGTGGGTGGCTTCTTGGAAGAAAAGTCCTGTCTTGGAACTTCCACCCGAATCATTTGCACCAGAAAAAATATTGTTGCGAATAGTGTTGTGATGTGAATTCAAGGCATACAACCAACGCTTGACATTAGAGATTTCAAGGCCCTCGATAACCAGATAACTCTTGTCGGAGATGACTATTGCTGGCGTCAGTGAAGAGCCGGTGATTACGACACTTTCATTGTTATATGCCCGGTAAGTAACTGGGTTTGATGCGGTGCCAGAATTTTGCGGAGACAGTTGTTCTCCGAAACTGCCACTTCGTATTTCAATGGTGTCGCCTGCAACAGCGACATTGGCAGCGCCTGCGAGCGTTTTGTAGGCTTCTTTGTCACCGCTACCGCAACTCCTGGCTACTGCGTCATAGTCAGTGCAGTAGTTGGGGCCAATCATCTGGTCTACGAAAATATTACCGCTCGTACTCGGTGTCGTTTCGGTCACGGTTATGCTGAAACTGTTCAGCGCTGCACTATCGGTACCGTCAGAAACACTGATAGTGATATTTATGAAACTGCCCAAGTCTCCGATCGACGGGGTTCCGGAAAGCTCTCCGGTAGTAGAGTTGAAATTTCCCCAAGCAGGAAGATTCAAGACGGTGTAACTAAGGTTGTCACCATCCGCATCCTCACCCAGTGGGGCAAAACTGTAGAATTCACCGGCTAGAACGTTGGTTGCAGGTTGGCCGCTGATCGTAGGAGCTCTATTGGTATCGTTTACACTGATCGAAAAAGGAGCAAGTGATGAAGTCGCTGAGCCATCAGTTACGGATATAGCAATATCAGCATAGTCGCCAGAACTGTCGAAATCAGGCGTTCCACTGACTGATCCGTTACTTACATCGAAAGTGGCCCATGGCGGTAAATTGGTGACGGAAAAGCTCAAATTGTCACCATCCGCATCACTGGCTACAGGGGTGAAACTATAGGTTTCACCTTCATTGACACTCGTTACAGCAGTGCCACTGATACTGGGCGCGCGATTATTGTTTACAACAGATATCGAGAAGGGCGAAAGCGAAGAACTGACTGCGCCATCACTCACGGTAATCACAATATTTCCATATACACCGGCATCAGCATAGCCAGGTGTCCCGGTCAGGGAGCCATCAGAAGCGTCAAAACTTGCCCAACCCGGAAGGTTTGCAACACTGAAGGTGAGGTTGTCTCCATCCGCGTCATTCGCGGCAGGCACGAAACTGTAGGCGCTGAGTTCGGTTACGCTCGTTTGCGGTGTTCCCGTGATTGTCGGGGCATGGTTGGTTTCGCTTACCGTGATACTGAAGGGCGACAGGGAAACCGTGTTTTCACCATCGCTGACACTGATTGCAATGTTGTTATAAGTGCCGACGTCTCCGGTCTGAGGCGTGCCTGCCAAAGTGCCGGTACTGCTGTCGAAACTGGCCCAACTGGGTGCTGCCGAAACTGAAAAGGTGAGCGTGTCGCCATCCGAGTCATTGGTAACGGGTGTAAACGAATATCCAATGCCTACTGTCGCTCCCGTATCTGGCAAACCCTGAATGCTGGGGGCATGATTGGTGCTCGAGTCACTGTACTGCACACGGAGTAGTGGGGCTGTGTCGACACCGCCCTCATATGACACTGCCGTGCGCACGCCAGTCCCGGAAATTACCAGCACCAGGTGGTTACCGGATTGCCAGCCAGGCCGGTCCACCACTTCCTGGATCAATTGGCTCAAGTCCGTGCTGGTTTCTGCTGTCTGGCTCTCACCAATGGTCTGCCATGGGTTTGGGATCCAGCTGGCGACAGCTGACGATGATGTACGTCCCGAAACATCGCCGGTCGTAGTATTGAAAGGAGTGGCGTCGTCGGTGGCTTCTGCCCATATCAGGAGATTGGTATCGCCAGTACTTACCTCGTCAACCGTAAACTGGAGATTCGCCTGTATGATCTCGGCACCCTGTGGTACATCGACCGTGAAGCGAAGGCCGACCATCTGATCACTGTCGTCGTGTATCAGCTCCAGGTCGCTGCTGTCGACGTACATTGAGCCGTCGCTCGCCTCTTCGACATCATCCATGCCGCTGCTGATGCGTGAATTCACACTTTGCACGCTGGTGAGGTCCACAACAGTGATGGTGAAGGGAGGAATCGTGGCAACATCGATACCGTCTGACACGGTAATAGAGATATTCGTGTAGGTGCCAACATCGCCGGCTCCTGGTTCGCCGGTGAGCGTGCCTGTGGAGCTGTCAAATGTAGACCAGCTTGGCTGGTTCTGGATGCTGAACGAAAGCGCGTCACCATCAAGATCCGTTGCTGCCGGGGTGAAACTGTACAGATTTCCACTGGTTATGGTGCTGCTGGGCGTGCCACTGATTGACGGGGCGCGGTTGTTGCTGATCGTGTCTGCGTTCTCTTCTGTCTCGCCACCACAGGCGCTGAGCAGGAATGGGATGAGCAGAAGGATAAATAGGGGGGTTGGTCTCATGGATGTAGGCCCAATGTGAATTTGTTTCCTGGAAGAGGTTAGCGACCAAGCAGACATGGCGTGGATGTCGTGGTTCACGTTTTGCCAAGCCTGAATGACGGGAAAGGCTTGTAAATATCGATACCTTGAATGTGCTCACACATTCTTTGGGTGGCGTACTTTTTGTTTCTTTGCAACAGGGGTGCAAATCAGATGCGGCCTACCGTCCTGCCGGGTTCTCTAGGGTGGTGCGTTCGGCGCGCGAGTAGAGCGGACAGCCAGTTTCCCGGGGACGTCACCAACGACGTCATTGGAAATCAATCGGAACATGCTGATATTTAATAAAATACGCCGATGATCTGAGGTGTATGAAGGGAGGTTTTCAGTAGATTGAAGATCCGCTCCCTAAGGAGAAGCTTCTGAAGTGGGCTCCTGACCTTTAGTGGTCCTGGGAACGGGCCGTTTGAGGTGATGGCGGGATTCGAGACATCTGTTGGCAACTCCCTGTAATATATGGCCTCAAACAGATTTCATTGGGAGTATAGGGCTAGATCCTGGCCGCTAAATCGGGTGGCTATCGATTACATAGAAATCTTGCTCAAAATGCATCTCATGCGCCATGACGGCGTTTCGGTCCCGGTACTGATGTTCGTTATCTTTACTAAACGTCGTTTCCTTGCAGCGTCAGCGTCTTGTCACCGAAGGGTCCGCCTGCGGGCATATTGGCGCATGAGCCACATTTTGAGATGGATGTGGGTCGTCTCACGGCGGGAAAAGGTCAACCCGGGCAGCATGCAGCCTGGACTCTGAGTGATTCCAGGGAATCCCAGTGTTATTGTCAGGCAATGACAGGGGCCTGATTCCCTGGGCATATCAAAACCATAACAACCATCATCAAGCTAGCGCTGAGTAAATTGGATTGACAAGCATGAAGTACCTGATTCTGAAGATTATCTACCATCTAGGCTTTGTACGGCTCTGGTGTTTATTCAGAAGGAAAAAAATTACTATTCTGATGCTGCATGGCGTGATGGACAGCGGAGTGGATTGCGCATGGGAACCGCTCCGACCGAGGACCTCCAGACAGCTTTTTGACGAGACTCTCGGGTTGGCAGTGAGATATTTCAATTTCGTCTCGATCGATGAGGCGTCAGACATGCTGAAGGGGACGATTCCCGTCAAGAGCAACAGTTGTGTTGTTACCTTCGACGATGGGCAGTTGAATAACCTGGAGATCGCTTTGCCTATCCTCAGAAAGTACGAGATACCCGTTGTGTTTTACCCGACCACCGGGATTCTGGAGCGGTCAGTCCCATATTGGTTCGACAGATTGGATTTTGCGATCCAGCAGCCCGGTCTGGATGGCGTGAAAATTCAAACCGGGGAGACTGAGATCACCGTCGATCAATCCTCTCGTGCGGCTATGTCGAAGTCGCTGTCGAGATTGATCAGGAGTCTCAAGAAACGCGATCTATCCGATGCCGAATTCCAGGCTCAAGTTGATGAAATCAGTACATTCCTGGAACACACCTCGGGTAGCTCGATCGCCAGCGTGGTTGACGGGGACCTCTGGTCGTCGCGCTTGTCCAGAGCGGACCTCATGGACTGTGCGGCAATGAACGATGTGACCTTGGGCAGCCATACCATCAACCATGTGCGTGTACCATTTGTCGAAAGTGATGACGAGTTGGCGAAGGAGCTGAAGGGATCGAAGGAGGCCTTGGAAGAGATGATGCAGGGCCCTTGTCATCACTTCTGTTACCCGAACGGCGATTGGGACCCGCGCTCGGTACGTGCCGTTCGGGATGCAGGGTATCATACCGCTGTAACCACCGATGAAGGGGTAAACGCAGTGGGGGATGATCTCTATACGCTCAAAAGATACTCTTTTCCCGTCAAAGGCGAGCCGATAAAAGGGCTGTTCACCATAATGGGGTTCTTTCATTTCATCAGCAGCAGGCGATTCGGCTAAGCGCTCGCTCTAACACCAGCCAACGGCTGGATGCACTTCTCTAATACCGGTGACTGTTGAGAGCGTTCATGCCTCCTCCCTAAGTCCCGTAGGGGCGGCAGATGGGCGCCGACTCGACCGCCATGGCTTCTCAAGGCGACCGGAACATACTGAAACTACCGAGTGTCGGGTCGAATCCTGCGTCAAGGCTTGCGCAGCTCAGAATGACGTACGCAGACGCGGGCCGGTATGGATGGGATATTCAGGAGTCGGGCCGTGGCAAATCGGTGCCAGCCGTCATTCAGGATCAGGCTGCCGTCTCTCGCCAGATTGACCGTCACCTCGTCCATCAGGGCCAGGATGTTATTCAGTTTTCCTTCCCTGTAGAGTTGATGGTTGCTCTTGTAGCCCTCTTCTCGGATGGTGTCGTACAGACGGTCACACTTCTCAAACCGGCGGAGCAGTGCATCCGGCGTGTCATATTCACCCCGAAAAGGGCGACCTTGCTCAATGGATTCCAGAGCGAATGCGTAAAAGGGTGTGTCTTCCCAAGATGTTCCGCCTTGGAAGTGTTGGACATAGGATTGATAGAGGAGGTGGGATTCGACCGGAATGACCTGGCGATCCCAGTCTCCGTCCCGGTAACCACCGAGGAATCGTTTGGGCGGGAACTGGCTCTCCGGTGTTTGTCCGACCCTGACTGTCGCCGGTTCGATGAGCATCATTTCGTTGATACGTCCCGCGGACGCCAGATTCAACCAGAGCCATTTACCCCTTCGATATAGCGTCTTGGATAGGCTGAGGAGGGAGTTCGTGCTGGCCATGAAAGCATTAATTCCGGTCTGAGTGCTTGGCTTCTTCGTGCAACCGATGAAAAACCATGAGTGTGAAAAGTCGTTCGAATTTGATGGAACTCGAAGCGAAACCCAATGGCGGCAGATTTCAATCTGCATCACGGAGCACGAAGATGCTAAGGGTAGCAGGCTTTGCCCTGCAGAATGAATAGCTTTATGGCCGATGATTCGGCCTTGCTTTAGTGGGGTAGGTTGGGATTGAAGGGTGGAGCGGGACGCCTGGTTCCCGGCTCCACCCTGAGCTTAACTGAGTGTGATCTGGATGATTTCAGAGTATCCGCTTTCGGCGCCATCAGTGTCGTAGGCGGAGACGGCAAAGTAGTAGCTGCCTGCGGACAGGTTGTCCACGGTGTAGCTGGTGACGGTATCGTCGCTCAGATCGACCACCGGATTCAGATTGTCGCTGGATGTGCCCATGTAGATTCGATAACCAGCAAGTTCGGTCAGGGGCAGGAAGGTGCCATCGGTTCTGGCGCTGGGAGCCGTCCACGAGAGGCTTACACCCGAGGAAGTGGACAGGTTTTGAGACGCGGCACCGCTGGTGCTGGTCGTCGAGCTGCTGCCGCCACAGGCGCTCAAAAGGGAAGCGGTCAGGACGAGAGCGAAAATCAGTATGTATTTGCGCATGGTAATCGACAACTCAGTTGATGGTCTGAAACGCTGTGGTGCATCCAACAAATCCACAACAATGGGCGCAGTCTACAGGCAAAGCCCGGGAATGGGTGGACTGAGATGTCAAAACTGTGATTTTGGTCAAGCGATGACCGTATAAGACCAACTGCGTCACTCAGGCATTCGCGCGGTAACGGCCTCTTTCAGACATTCGAGCTGATTTTCGTCAAGGATCGGTTCGTTTTTTCTGTCGGTGATAAAGAAAATATCCTCCACCTCGGCGCCGAGCGTGGTGATCTTGGCGTGCTGCAGGCGGATGTTGCAGCTGGCAAAGGCCTGCCCCACATCGGACAGCAGTCCGGGACGATCCAGCGTAACCAGACGCATGGCGGTGCGCTGCAGATTCGGCTCCTGGGTGAAGTAGACCTGAGTGGTGGTGTCGAAGTGCTTGTGGCGCCTGGGGATGCTGCGGGAGACCTTGAGTGGCTGATCCCCCTCCTGGGTCAGCCCTTCGCGCAGGGTTTCGATGACCTCGTCCCAACGCTGACCCTCCTCCACCGGGCTGCCGTCCTGCTCCAGCACCAGGAAGGAGTTGAGGGAAAATCCCGCCGTGGTGCTCATGACGCGGGCGTTGACGATGGAGAGGGCCAGCTGATCGAGCAGGGTGGTGATCACGGCGAAGAGATTGTCCCGGTCGATGCCGTAGAAGAGCACCTCGGTGCCGCCGCGCTTGGCGGTCTGGCGCATCTTGATCAATGGCAGCTCATGGGCCGGAGTGGCGAGAACCGCCCGGGTATGGCGCTGGATGGCATTCGGCGAGTGGGTGAGGAAGTACTCGTTGTTGAAGGTCGCCCACAGTTTGCGGATGGCGCTCTCTTCCAGCTCTGTCGAGCGTCTCAGCTGGTATATGGCCTCCTCCTGCTTCTCATTCACCAGCTCTTCCTGTGCCAGTGGGTTGTCCAGGCCCCTGAGCAGTGCCCTGCGGGTGGCGTTGAACAGGTCGCGCAGCAGCGAATCCTTCCAGGAGTTCCAGGCGGCGGGATTGGTGGCGCGACTGTCGGCGAAGGTCAGCAGGTAGAGATAGGTCAGGCGGTTGATGTCGCCGACCAGGGCGGCGAACTCCTGCACCACCTCGGGATCGGTGATGTCCTTGCGCTGGGCGGTCATCGACATCACCAGATGGTTGCGTACCAGCCAGCTCACCAGATGGCTGTCGTACTCGCTCAGGTGGTGCAGGCGGCAGAACTCCAGGGCGTCCAGGGCGCCCAGTTCGGAATGGTTGCCGCCGCGCCCCTTGGCGATGTCGTGGAACAGGGCCGCCAGGTAGATCAGCTCCTCCTTGGGCAGGCCACGCATCAAATGGGCGCAGAAGGGGTGCTCCTCGGCGTACATCGATACCGTCAGGCGGCGCAGATTGCGCACCACCATGAGGGTGTGTTCATCAACGGTGTAGACATGAAAAAGGTCGTACTGCATGCGCCCGACGATATTCTCGAAGATGGGGATATAGGCGGCCAGCACCCCGTAGATATTCATCCGCCGCATGGCGCGGGTGATGCCCAGGGGTTGGCGCAGGATCTCCATGAACAGGCTTTGGGCACGGATGTCCTGGCGGAATTGCTCATCGATCAGATAGGTGTGGTTGCGTACCAGGCGAATGGTGCTGGCACGCACGCCCTTGAGGTGGGGATTCTCCTGCAGCACCAGAAAGAGCTCCAGCAATGCCGTTGGGCTGCGTTCGAAGACCCGGTCGTGGGTCACCTCGAGGAAGTCGCTGCGACTCTGAAAGCGTCGGTTGATCGAGACCGGTTCGCCCAACTGATTCTTGAGCAGGATGGTCTCCTGAAAATGTTGCAGCAGCATCTCGTTGAGGCGGCTCAGCTCCATCACCGTGCGGTAGTAGTCGCGCATGAAGCACTCCACCGCCAGGTTGGCATAGTCGTCGTCGTAGCCCAGCTGGGCGGCCAGGGTGCGCTGGTGGTCGAACAGCAGCCGGTCGTCGTGTCGACCCGTCAGCAGATGCAGTGCGAAGCGCACCCGCCACAGATGGTCCTGGCCGTCGATGAGGGTTTTGTATTCGGCCTCGGTGAGGAAGTCGTGTCCCACCAGGTCGTGCAGATCCTGGATGCGGAAGTGGCGCTTCGCCACCCAGCCGATGGTCTGGATGTCGCGCAGGCCGCCGGGGCTCTCCTTGACGTTGGGCTCCAGGTTGCTGATGGCGTCGTCCTGCTTGGCGTGGCGTTGGATCTGTTCCCTCCACTTGGCTTCGAAGAAGTCGTGGCTGCTCCACATCCGGTCGGAGCCTGTGGCCTCCAGCATGGCGTCGTAGAGAGGTTGCGAGCCGGCCAGGTGGCGGGCTTCGATCAGGTTGGTGATGACGGTGATGTCCTGGGCCGCCTCCCTGACGCAGTCCTCGATCGTGCGCACGCTGTGTCCGACCTGCAGACCGATGTCCCACAGCAGGGTCAGGAACTGTTCCAGATTGCTCTTGAATGACTCGAAATTCCGCTCACTGTCGAGCAGGATCAGCAGGTCGATATCCGATCCCGGATGGAGCTCACCCCGACCGTAACCGCCGACCGCCACCAAAGAGGCCTCGGCGGCGTCGGAAAAGTGGAGTCTCCAGGCACGTTGAAGCACCTCGTCCACCAGTCGGGCCCGTTCCGCCACCAGTATGCCGGTCGGGGTGCTGCCGGTGGCGAACCGCTCTTTGACACTTTCTGCGTAGTGCTTCAGGTAGGTCTTGCACGGTTGAACCGGGGAGGAGCCTGGGGCGAACGCCTCATCGAGCGTGGCGTGATCGATCATAGGGTGCTCGATTACTGGAGTAGCCCAGCCTCTTCCTCGCGCAGCGTCAGGATGTCGCAGCCGCTCTCGGTGATCAGCAGGGTGTGCTCGTACTGGGCTGAGAGGCTGCGATCGCGGGTGACCACGGTCCAGCCGTCCGGCTTGAGCTTGACCTGCTGTTTGCCGGCGTTGACCATCGGCTCGATGGTGAAACACATGCCTGGCTGCAACTGCAGGCCGGCGCCCGGGGTGCCGTAGTGGAGCACCTGTGGATCCTCGTGGAACTCGCGACCGATGCCGTGGCCGCAGTATTCCCTGACCACCGAATAGTTGTGCGACTCCACGAAGGCCTGGATGGCATGGCCGATGTCGCCCAGGTGTTTGCCCGGCCTGGCCTGTTCGATGCCGATATAGAGGGCTTTCTGGGTCACGTCCATCAAACGGTTGGCCAGTATCGAGGGCTGGCCCACGGCGAACATCTTGCTGGTGTCGCCGTGATAGCCGTCCTTAATGACGGTGATGTCGATGTTGATGATGTCGCCCTTCTTGAGCCGCTTCTCCCCCGGAATGCCGTGGCAGACTACCTGATTCACCGAAGTGCAGATCGATTTTGGGAAGCCGCGGTAGTTGAGGGGGGCGGGAATCGCCTGCTGCACATTGACGATGTGGTCATGGCAGATACGGTCGAGCTCATCCGTGGTGACCCCGGGACGCACATGCGGCTCGATGATTTCGAGCACTTCGGCGGCCAGACGCCCGGCTACGCGCATTTTTTCGATCTCAGCCGCCGTTTTGATTGTGACACCCATGTGAAATTGCTTGAAAATCCGCGAGGTTGAAGGGATTGGGGGGCGATAAGTGTTTGTCGCTTCGAGCCGCTTATGGTATAAAACGCCCCGCCGAATCGCAATCGGTTCGGCTAAGCAAAACCGCCAGGTAAACAGGGTTTGCCGGCGAATACTACACACACATATCGGCACATGGGCCCGGGTGCCTTCGCGAGAAGGTCGGACTATGGGATATGTGGAGGTACTGACCCGAGCGTGGGCCAGGGCGCATTCAGGGCGCCGGAGACGCTTCGGATCGAGGCGCGACTCGAAGGCAATGGCGCAAGCCCTTGTCGAGAGTCGCAACGACGAGCCGAAGCGTCTCTGGTGGTCTGAATGCGCCCTGGCCTGCGTTTGGGTCAGTTGAAACCCATACAATCAGGAGTCACTCATGAGTGAAGTATCTATGCGCCAGATGCTTGAGGCTGGCGTGCATTTCGGACACCAGACCCGTTACTGGAATCCCAAGATGGGGTCCTATATCTTCGGTCACCGCAACAAGATTCACATCGTTAACCTGGAAAAGACGCTTCCCCTTTTCAAGGATGCGATGAACTTCGTCGGTTCCCTCTCCGCTAATGGCGGCAAGATCCTCTTTGTCGGTACCAAGCGCGCCGCCCAGTCGGCCGTGCGCGAAGAGGCCGAACGCTGCGGCATGCCCTTTGTGAACCACCGCTGGCTGGGTGGCATGCTGACCAATTTCAAGACCATCAAGCAGTCGATCAAGCGCCTGAAAGAGCTCGAGTCCATGTTCGAGGACGGCAGTGTCGAGCAGCGTTTCAACAAGAAAGAGGCTCTGGGCCTGCGCCGCGAACTGGATAAGCTGGAGCGCAGCCTGGGTGGTATCAAGAACATGAACGGCCTGCCCGACGCCCTGTACATCATCGATGTCGGTCACGAGAAGAACGCTGTGGCCGAGGCCCGCAAACTGGGTATTCCGGTGGTCGGCGTGGTCGATACCAACAACGACCCTGACGAGATCGACTATGTGATCCCCGGCAACGATGATGCCATCCGCGCGATTCAGCTCTATGCCCAGGGCGCATCCGCCGCGATTCTGGAAGGTCGTGCCAGTGCTGCTCACATGGCCGGCGGAAACGCAGGCGAGGAGTTCGTCGAGGTCTCTGAAGACGCCTCCTGACCGAACGTCCAGACGATACAGCGGGGGGGCCGGACTCGGTCGAAGACGGGATCCGGCCCTTTCCGTTTAGCTATTTGAATTTTAGACAAAAGGGTAACTAATCATGGCGATTACAGCCGCTTTGGTGAAGGAGCTGCGCGAGCGTACCGGCGCAGGCATGATGGAGTGCAAGAAGGCACTGGTCGAAACCGATGGGGATATCGAGGCCGCCATCGAGAACATGCGCAAATCGGGCCAGGCCAAGGCCGCCAAGAAGGCGGGCCGCATCGCCGCCGAGGGCGTCATCGTGCTGAGCTTCAGTGACGACAACAGCAAGGCCGCAATGGTCGAGGTCAACTGCGAGACCGACTTCGTGGGCAAGGACGACAATTTCACCTCCTTTGCCAGTGCCGTGGCCGAGCGGGTGCTGGCCGGTGATGCCGACGACGTTGCCGGGCTGATGGAACTGCCGCTGCACGAAGGTGAGGAGACCACGGTCAACCAGGCCCGCGAGGCGCTGGTGTCCAAGCTGGGCGAAAACATGAACGTGCGCCGCTTTTCGCGTTTCGAGGCCGGCAGCGGTAAGCTGGTCAGCTACCGTCATGGCGTGCGCATCGGTGTCGTGCTCGAGCTCGAGGGTGGCGACGAGGAGCTGGGCAAAGACCTGGCCATGCATATCGCGGCGACCAATCCGGTCTGTCTGTCCGAGGATCAGATGCCCCAGGACCTGCTCGACAAGGAGCGCGAGATCGTCACCGCCCAGGCCAAGGAGAGCGGCAAGCCCGAGGAGATCATCGAGAAGATGGTCGACGGCCGCATGCGCAAGTATCTGGCCGAGAACACCCTGTTGGGCCAGGCTTTCGTCAAGGATCCGGATACCACAGTGGCCAAGCTGCTGAAGAGCCGCGACGCCAAACTGGTCCAGTTCCAGCGCTTCGAGGTCGGTGAAGGCATCGAGAAGAAGCAGGAGAACTTTGCCGAAGAGGTGATGGCCCAGGCCAAGATGTAAGCGGTACGGGGCGGGCAGATTCCGGCCCGCCCCCGCTGCGTTTCCACAAGACCTGCTTTTCACAAGCGTTTATAATCACCCAACCGTCCACTCCAGGAGTCCCGATGACGCAACTGATCTGCCAGCGTATTCTGCTCAAGCTCAGCGGCGAAGCGTTGATGGGGGAGGACGATTTCGGTATCAATCCGGAGATCCTGCACCGGGTTGCCGGTGAAATCGGCGAACTGGTGGGGGCCGGGCTGCAGATCGGTCTGGTCATCGGCGGCGGCAATATCTTCCGCGGCGCCGGTCTGGCTCAGGGCGGTTTCGACCGGGTGCGCGGCGACCACATGGGCATGCTGGCCACGGTGATGAACTCGCTGGCGATGCAGGATGCCCTGAACCGCGCCGGGGTGCCGGCCCGTGTGATGTCGGCGCTGGCGATGCCGGATGTGTGCGACGGTTTCACGGCGCGGGATGCACGTCGTTTCCTGGATACCGGAGAGGTGGTGATTCTGGCCGCCGGCACCGGCAACCCCTACTTCACGACCGATTCGGCAGCCAGTCTGCGAGCGGTCGAAATCAACGCCGATCTGTTGATCAAAGCGACCAAGGTCAATGGTGTCTATTCCGCCGATCCGGTGAGAGACCCCGAGGCGGTGTTCTATCCCACGCTGACCTACGATAGGGCACTGGCGGAAAACCTGCAGGTGATGGATGCAACGGCCATCGTACTCTGTCGGGACAATGGTATGCCGTTGCGTATTATGAATATCAATGACCCGGGTGCCCTCATGCGTCTGATGCGTGGTGAGGCCATCGGCTCTCTGGTGGAAAAGGGCGACTGAGATGATCGACGATATCAAGACCGACGCAACAACCCGAATGGGCAAGAGTGTGGAAGCGCTCGTGCATGAGCTGGCCAAGGTACGCACCGGCCGTGCCCATCCCAGCCTGCTCGACCACATCCGGGTCGACTACTATGGCTCCGAAGTGCCTCTGAGTCAGGTGGCCAACATCAATACCGAGGATGCCCGCACCCTCACCGTCACCCCATGGGAAAAGACCATGGTCGCACCGGTGGAGAAGGCGATCATGACCTCCGACCTGGGACTCAATCCGATGAGCGCCGGCACCGTGATCCGCGTGCCCATGCCGCCGTTGACCGAAGAGCGTCGCAAGGATCTGATCCGGGTCGTGCGCCAGGAGGCGGAGGGGGCCAAGGTGGCGATCCGAAACATCCGCCGCGACGCCAATCACGAACTCAAGGAGTTGGTGAAAGAGAAAGTCATCTCGGAGGATGACGAACGGCGTGGCCAGGAGATCATTCAGAACCTGACCGATCAACACATCAAGAAAGTCGAGGAGGTGCTGGGTGAGAAAGAGAAGGACCTGATGGAGATCTGAGGCCAGGAACTCACGTCCCATATTACCTCACCAATCGATCCCATGAGCCAGGGGAGATCCCAGGAAACCGAAGCTGACGATAGAGGATTACCGCGCCATATCGCCGTGATCATGGATGGTAATGGGCGTTGGGCGCAGCGTCGTGGTCTGCCCCGCTATGCGGGACATCCGGTCGGCGTCGAAGCGGTCCGGCGTATCGTCGAGGCCTGCGTCGAACGCGGCATCAAGGTGCTCACCCTGTTCGCTTTCAGCAGCGAGAACTGGCAGCGGCCTCAGAAGGAGGTCGGTCTGATCATGGATCTCTTCATCCGCTCGCTCAAGAAAGAGGCGCGCCGTCTCCACCGCAATGGGGTCAAACTCAGCATCATCGGTGATCGCAGCGCTTTTTCCGACAAACTTCAACAACACATCGTCGAGGTCGAATCCCTGACCACGGATAATACCGGGCTGGTTCTGCAGGTGGCCGCCAACTATGGCGGACGCTGGGATATCACCCATGCGGCCCGACAGCTGGCCGAGCGGGTCCGGGCCGGTGAACTCGACCCGGAGCAGCTGGACGAGGCGGCCCTGGCCGGGGCGCTCTCCTTTCCGCAGTTGCCGGAGCCCGATCTCTTCATCCGCACGGGGGGCGAGCGGCGTCTGAGCAATTTCCTGCTCTGGCAGTGCGCCTACACCGAACTTTATTTCACCGATATGCTCTGGCCCGACTTTGACAGCAAGGCGCTCGACGAGGCGTTACAGGACTACGCCAGTCGGGAACGGCGTTTCGGACGCACCGGGGAGCAGGTGTCGGATCGGGCGGAAGCCTCCTGAGCGGGCCCATGCTTAAGCAGCGTATCATCACCGCTTTGATACTCGCCCCCCTGGTGATTGCCGCCGTACTCCTGCTGCCAACCGCCGCGCTCGCCCCGCTGATGGCGCTGGTCGTTGCCATCGGTGCCCGGGAGTGGGCCGTGTTGAGCGGTATAGGCTCCACTATGGGTCAGGTCGGCTATAGCCTGATCCTGCTGCTGTTGATGCTCGGCATGCTCTATCTGATGCCCCCTGACGGCTTTCTTTGGGTCGTCGTCTTCGGCGTGCTCTGGTGGCTGAGCGCGCTCTATCGTCTGACACGGTTCCGTGGTGTCGAGACGGCGGTCATCGGCTTCGAGCCCCTGCGAGCAGTGGAGGGCGTAGCCGTGCTGGTCCCCGCCTGGCTGGCGCTGGTGATGCTGCATGGGCTACCGCAAAGCGGCCCACTGCTGCTGCTGTTTCTACTGATTCTCATCTGGAGCGCCGATATTGGGGCCTATTTCGCCGGACACCGCTTCGGACGCCACAAACTGGCGCCACAGGTCAGCCCCGGTAAGACCCGGGAAGGGGTCTACGGCGCCATGGTCAGCGCCTTGTTGTGTGGCCTGTTTCTGGCCTGGTGGCAGGGGGTCGATTTCGGGCGCACGCCGCTGGTGCTGATACTCTGTCTGGCCACCATGCTCTTTTCCGTGGTGGGTGACCTGTTCGAAAGTCTGCTCAAGCGCCGACGCAATATGAAAGACAGCGGTACCTTGCTGCCGGGACATGGCGGCATGCTCGATCGCATCGACAGCCTGACCGCCGCCGCGCCGGTCTTCATGCTGGGTCTGACCCTCTTCGGGGTGGGGGCATGAAGGGTGTCACCATACTCGGATCCACCGGTTCGATCGGTGTCAGCACCCTCGATGTGATCGGCCGCCACCCGGATCGTTATCGGGTTGTGGCCCTCACCGCCCACCGGGATGTGGAGCGGATGCTGGAGCAGTGTCAGCGGTTTCGCCCTACCGTGGCGGTGATGGCCGACGAAGCCGCCGGGCGCCGACTGGCCGAAAGGCTGGCCGAGCGGGGCATCACCACCGAGGTGCTGTGCGGACTGCGGGGTCTGGAGACCGCCGCGGCCATGCGCGACGCCGATTTCGTCATGGCCGCCATCGTCGGTGCCGCCGGACTGCTGCCGACACTGGCCGCCGTGCGGGCGGGCAAGCGGGTGTTGCTGGCCAACAAGGAGGTGCTGGTGATGGCGGGGCGTCTCTTCATGCAGGAGACGCAGTCCCATGGGGCGGAGATTCTGCCCATCGACAGCGAACACAATGCCGTCTTCCAGTGCCTGCCTCCCGAAGGGGCCTGGGATATCGATCTCAGTGGGGTGACACGCATTTTGCTGACCGCCTCGGGCGGCCCTTTTCGGAATACCCCGCTCGAGGCGTTGGCCGAGGTGACGCCGGCACAGGCCTGTGCCCACCCCAACTGGGACATGGGGCGCAAGATCTCGGTCGATTCCGCCACCATGATGAACAAGGGACTGGAGGTGATCGAGGCGCACTGGCTGTTCCACGCCCCGGCCGAGAAGATCCAGGTGGTGCTGCACCCCCAGAGCGTGATTCATTCCATGGTGGAGTACGCCGATGGTTCGGTGCTCGCCCAGTTGGGCAATCCGGACATGCGCACCCCCATCGCCCATGCCCTGGCCTGGCCGGAGCGCATCGAATCGGGTGTCGGCAGCCTCGATCTGTTTAAAGTGGCACGGCTCGATTTCGAGGCGCCCGATCTGGTGCGCTTCCCCTGTCTGCGCCTGGCCTTCGAGGCGATCGAGGCCGGCGGCTCCGCGCCGGCGATTCTGAACGCCGCCAACGAGGTGGCGGTGGCCGCCTTCCTCGACGAACGGCTGTCCTTTACTGCCATTGCCGAGGTGGTTGAGGAGACCCTGCAGCGGCTGCCGGCTGCAGAAGCCGACTCCTTGGAACGTCTGCTGCAGATCGACAGTGAGGCGCGGGATGTGGCGGAACAAGCGGCACTGGCCAGGGTCTGATCCAAAAGCATGGACTCGATACTCTTCACCATCCTCTCCTTTCTGGTCGCACTAGCGATACTCATTGCCGTGCACGAGTTCGGCCATTTCTGGGTCGCACGCAAGCTTGGGGTCAAGGTGCTGCGCTTCTCCATTGGTTTCGGACGCCCCCTGTGGAAAAGGCGTGGCCGGGACGATACCGAATATGTGCTTGCCGCGATTCCGCTGGGCGGTTACGTAAAGATGCTCGACGAGCGAGAAGCGCCGGTGGAGCCGGCCGAGCGGGCCCGGGCCTTCAACCGCCAGTCGCTGCCGGTGCGCAGCGCCATCGTGGTGGCTGGGCCGCTGTTCAACTTCCTATTCGCCATCTTCGCCTTCTGGCTCGTCTTCGTCATCGGCGATATCGGTCTCAAGCCGCTGGTGGGGGAGGTGACCGCCGACTCCCGTGCCGAGCAGGCCGGCTTCCAGGTGGGCGACGAGATCCTCGCCGTGGGCGAACAGGCGACCCCTTCCTGGGAGAGCGTGGTCTATTCACTGCTCTCAGAGTCGCTGGATCAGTCGAATCTGCCGATTCGGGTGCGCAACGAGTCCGGCGCGGAACGCCAGCGCTGGCTCGACACACACGATCTGCAGTCGCTGGCGGAAGAGGGCAAGATCCTGCAGAACCTCGGTCTCACCCCCAGTCGGCCGGTCCTGCCGCCGGTGATCGGAGAGGTGTTGACGGGCGAGCCGGCGCAACAGGCGGGGCTGCAAAGCGGCGACCGGATTCTCAGTGTGGATGGTGTGACGGTGAAGGACTGGGCCCAGTGGGTGGCCTATGTGCGCGAGCGCCCGCAACAGACCCTGCAGGTCGAGATCGAACGGGCGGGTGAAACGCAAGTCGTGGAGCTGACGCCAAAAACCATGGGGCAGGGTGAGCAGGCCTACGGCCGCATCGGTGCCGGGGTCCAGGTGCCGGAAGGGCTGATGGAGGGGTATCGCTCCCTGGTCCGATATGGGCCTGTCGATGCCGTGGGCCAGGCGCTCTCCAAGACCTGGGATCTGTCCGGCCTGATGTTGCGTATGCTCGGCAAGATGGTGATCGGCGAGGTCTCGGTGAAGAATCTCAGCGGACCCATCTCGATCGCCGATTCAGCCGGTAAGTCAGCCAGTTACGGCCTAGTCTACTTCATCAAGTTCCTGGCCGTGGTCAGCATCAGCCTCGGTGTGCTCAATCTGCTGCCGATCCCGGTGCTCGACGGCGGACACCTCTTCTTCTTCCTGGTCGAGGCGGTCAAAGGGAGCCCCCTGTCGGATCGTTTCGTGGAGCAGGGGCAGAAAATAGGCATGTTGATCCTGCTGGTCATCATGTCCATTGCCTTCTACGTCGATCTCAATCGTTTCCTGGGTTAGCGGCCGGCGGAACGGAATGACGCTGGCGGTGTGTCTCCGAGTACCCTGAGCGTACAAGATCACTTATACTGTCGCGCTGTGTTGTTACCCGGTATGGCTGGGCATGGCGGGTTTAGGGCAACGATAATCAACCAGTACCTGAAAGTAGCCACTGCATGTCATTACCAATTCGCTTTCCTGCCGTCGCCCTGTTGTTTTTTCTCGGGTTGATCGCGTCGCAGGCGCGGGCATTCGTGGTGGAGGATATCCGGGTCGAGGGGTTGCAGCGCATCTCCGCCGGCACCGTCTTCAACTACCTGCCGGTGAAGAGTGGCGACGAGGTCAATACCAGCAACAGCTCCCAGATCATCCGCACCCTGTTCAAGACCGGTTTCTTTCAGGATGTGCGCCTGGAGCAGGATGGTAATGTCCTGATCGTTTTCGTCCGCGAGCGGCCCGCCATCGCCGAGATCAACATCAGCGGCAACAAGGACCTGGATACCGATCAGCTGCTTGCCGGCCTCAAGGACATCGGTCTGGCCGAAGGGCAGGTATTCAAGCGCGCCCTGCTGGAGACCGTGGAACAGGAACTCAATCGCCAGTATTTCTCGCGCGGCAAGTACGGGGTCAAGATCAAGTCCACGGTGACGCCGCTGGAGCGCAACCGCGTCGGCATCGATATCGAGATCTCCGAGGGACTCACCGCCCGTATCAAGCGCATCAACATCATCGGTAACAACGCCTTCGACGACGATGAGCTGCTGGATGAGTTCCAGCTCGGCATTCCCGCCTGGTATGCCTTCTTCTCCAGCAAGGACAAGTACTCCAAACAGGCCCTTTCTGGTGATCTGGAGACGCTGCGTTCCTATTACCTGGATCGAGGCTATATCGATTTCAAGATCGAATCGACCCAAGTCTCCATCACTCCCGACAAGAAGGATATCTACATCACTATCGTGGTGAACGAGGGTGAGATCTTCACCCTCAGCGACATCAAGCTGGCGGGTGAACTCGAGCTGCCTCAGGATGAGCTGTTTCCGCTCATACATCTGAGACGCGGCGAGGTCTTTTCGCGCAAGAAGCTGACCGCCAGCGCCGACCGCCTCAGCAGCAAATACTCCGATGCGGGATACGCCTTCGCCAACGTCAACAGCATTCCAGACATCGATCGGGAGAATCGAACCGTCGAAATCACCTTCTTCGTCGATCCCGGCAAGCGGGTCTATGTCCGCTACGTCAATTTCAGCGGCAACGCCGCCACCCGCGACGAGGTCATGCGGCGTGAGATGCGGCAGATGGAGTCGGCCTGGTTTTCCGGCGAGAAGACCCGACTCTCCCGCGAACGTCTGCAACGACTGGGCTATTTCAGCGAGGTCAACGTGGAGACCCCGGCGGTACCCGGCAGTACCGATCTGGTCGATGTCAATGTCAGCGTCACGGAGGCCGCCTCGGGCAGCCTCAGCGCCGGTGTCGGTTACTCGCAGACCCAGGGTCTGATTCTCAACGGCAGCATCACCCAGGACAACTTCCTCGGCAGCGGCAAGCGGGTGAGCGCCGGTTTCGACACCAGTAGCGCGACCAAGCGGCTGAGTCTCTCCTACACCAACCCCTACTACACCATCAATGGCGTCAGCCGGGGTATCGAGATGAGCTACCGTAAGACCGATTTCGCGGAGCTCAACATCTCCAGCTACTCCACCGACGTGGGTCGTCTCGGCATGAGCTACGGTATCCCGATCACGGAGTACGACCGCCTGCGTCTGAGTGCCGCCTTCGAGGACACCACCTTCTACCTGGGTTCCTCGCCTTCCCAGGAGGTGATCGATTTCATGGATCAGAACGGCGACCACTTCCTCGACCTGGAACTGGTCGGCAGCTGGATCAGGGATACCCGAAACACCGCCATCTTTCCCTCGGCTGGCGGCCGCCAGGTGTTTTCCGTGGAGAGCAACACGCCGGGGAGTGATCTTCAGTACTACCGGGTGAGCTATCGCAATACCCGCTTCTACCCGCTTACCAGCAACCTGACCCTGATGCTCAACGGAGAGATCGGTTACGGTGATGGTTATGGCGACGACGAACAGCTGCCGTTTTTCCGTAATTTCTACGCCGGCGGTATCGGTACGGTGCGCGGATTCAAGGAGAATACCCTCGGTCCCCGGGACTCCCAGGGCGACGCCTTGGGAGCAAATGCCAAAATCGCCGGTCAAATGGAGCTGTTGTTCCCGGTCTTCGGCGAGGATTTCAAGGATACTGTCCGTGCCGGCTGGTTCGTCGACGCCGGTAATGTTTTCGATGTGGAGGCGGGGCAAAACATTGAGTGGGATCAGATTAGAGTCTCCACGGGTCTGATGTTATCTTGGTACTCGCCGGTTGGCGCGCTCTCCTTCAGTCTGGGTTATCCCCTGGTTGAGGAGGAGGGCGATGACACTGAGAAGTTTCAGTTCAGAATTGGTGGCGGTTTTTAGCGCAAGGTTTCTGGACATCCCCGGACGAGGGGCATAACCCGCGACCTCGGGCTGACCCGGTAGCCGCAGAACCCGCAGGCTAGCTGCGGAGGTGGAGTCAGGCGCGAGATGATCAGCGAAAGCGTCAAACCCTACTAAGCCATGTTAAGGAGTTGATTGAGTGAAATACCTGAAAAGCACTATCTACCTGTTGCCGATACTGCTGCTGCTGAGCGGCTCGCTGTATGCAGAGGACTATCGCATAGCCTTCGTCAATGCCACCAAGGTGTTCGAGGAATCGCCGCAATACCAGGCGGCCAGAGATCGGCTGCAGACCGAGTTTTCCCGCCGCGAAAAAGAGCTGCTGTCTGAGCAGAAACAGCTCAAGCAACTGGAGGAGAAGCTGCAGCGTGACGGCAGCGTGATGAGCGAATCAGAGGTCAAGCGCCTGGAGCGCGACATCCTCAGCCGCAGCCGCAGTCTGAAGAATTCCCAGACCGAGTTCCGTGAGGACCTCAACCTGCGTCAGAACGAGGAGTTCAAGAAGCTGCGTCAACAGGTCCGAGAGGTGATTCAGGAGGTCGGCAAGGCGGAGAAGATCGACCTCATCGTATCCGACGGTGTGGTTTATTTCAGCAAGAAGATCGACATCTCCGACCTGGTGCTGGAAAAACTGAGAAACCTGAAGAGTCAGTAGTAGCCGAGGGCGGACCCATTGGCCAGGCGACTGCAGGAACTGGCTCAAGCCATCGGTGCTGAGCTGCGTGGCGACCCGGAGACGGTGATCTCGGGTGTCGGCACCCTGCAGCATGCCGTTCCCGGGCAGTTGAGTTTTTTCAGCAACCCGGCCTACCGACGCTACCTGGCATCGACCCGGGCTTCGGCCGTGGTACTCGCGCCCGAGGACGCCGAGCATTGTCCCGTCCCGTCCCTGATTACCGACAATCCCTACCTGGGCTATGCCCGTGCCGCCTCGCTGCTCTATCCGCAGCCCGCTTTTGCCCCGGGAATCCACCCCAGCTCGGTGGTGGCCGCCTCCGCGCATATCGATCCCAGTGCCCATATCGGTGCCTGTGCGGTGGTGGGTGAGGAAGTGAGTGTCGGCGCCGAGGTCACCATCGGCCCCGGTTGCGTCATCGAAGCGGGTTGCCGCATCGGACGTGGTTCGCGTCTGGCGGCGCGGGTCACCCTGTGCCGGGATACCCAGATCGGCGAGCGCTGCCTGATCCATCCGGGTGCGGTGCTGGGCGCCGACGGCTTTGGCCTGGCCAACGACAACGGTCGCTGGGAGAAGGTCCCCCAACTGGGGCGTGTACGTGTCGGCAACGATGTGGAGATCGGTGCCAACACCACCATCGATCGCGGCGCTCTGGAGGACACGGTGCTGCACGACGGGGTCAAGCTCGACAACCAGATTCAGATCGCGCACAACGTGGAGATTGGCGAACATACGGCCATGGCGGGGTGTTCGGCGGTGGCCGGCTCGACAAAGATCGGCAGCCATTGTACTGTCGGCGGACTCACCGGAGTGGTCGGGCATCTTAGGATCGGTGATAATGCCCACTTTTCCGCCGCCACCCTGGTGACCCGCTCCTTCGAATCGCCCGGTTACTACAGCGGCGGCCTGCCGGCCATGGAGAATGGCGAATGGCGCAAGACGGTTGCCCGGGTTAGACGTCTCGAAGAGATGAACAACGAACTCAAGGCGCTGAAAAAGAAAGTCCGAAAGCTCGAAGGCGGATCGGACAGCTGACAACAGACAGACTCGGGAGAGCGATTTGATCGCGATGGATATCAACAAGGTGCTGCGATTGCTGCCGCACCGCTACCCCTTCCTGCTCATCGATCGCGTACTCGAATTCGAGAAGGATACGCGTCTGCTGGCGCTCAAGAACGTCACCTACAACGAACCCTTTTTCAATGGCCACTTCCCGATTCAACCGGTGATGCCGGGTGTGTTGATCGTCGAGGCGATGGCCCAGGCCACCGGGCTGCTGGCGATGGAGTCGAATCCCGATACGGTCAACCCGACAACCATCTACCTCTTCGTCGGCATCGACAAGGCCCGTTTCAAGCAGCAGGTGGAGCCCGGCGATCAGTTGATGCTCGAAGTTCTGCAGACCAAGATGAAGCGCGGTATCGGCTTCTTCGACTGTACCGCCACTGTCGACGGTAAGACCGTAGCAACCGCCGAAATCATGTGTACCGCACGGGAGATAGGAAGCTGATCGATTCGCGCGCAGTCATCGACCCCGCTGCCGAGCTGGACGAGGGGGTCTCGATCGGTCCCTTCAGCGTCATCGGCGCCGGCGTGCGCATCGGCAAGGGCACCAGGGTCGGCCCTCATGTCGTGATCAAGGGGCCTAGCACCATTGGCCGGAGCAACCGCATCTATCAGTTCGCCTCCGTCGGCGAGGACCCCCAGGACAAGAAGTACGCCGGCGAACCTACCAGCCTGGAGATCGGCGACCGCAACGTGATCCGCGAATGCGCCACGCTGCATCGCGGTACGGTACAGGACCAGGGCGTCACCCGCATCGGCAGCGACAATCTCTTCATGGCCTACATCCATGTGGCCCACGATTGCGTCATCGGCGACCATGTCATCATGGCCAACGGCGCGTCCCTGGGTGGCCACGTACATATCGGCGACTGGGCTATCCTCGGCGGCTTCACCATGGTGCACCAGTTCGGCCGCGTCGGTGCCCACAGTTTTTGCGGCATGGGCTCGGCGGTCAACATGGACCTGCCTCCCTTCGTCACCGTCTCAGGGCAGCCGGCCAAGCCCCACGGCACCAACAGCGAAGGGCTTCGCCGTCGCGGTTTCAGTGCGCAGGAGATCAGTCAGATCAAACGGGCCTACAAGCTGATCTACAAATCAAAACTGCGATTGGAAGAGGCGCGGGAGGCGATTGGCGAAATGCTGGAGGAGACGCCCGTACTGCAAGTCCTGTACGATTTCCTAACCGAAAGCGGTCGGGGCATTCTCCGTTAGCCAAGAATTCGGTGCGGCAAGCCGCACCCTACCATGCCACCGAGGGCTGGGGTCCTGCCCCGCCAATAAGCCCGGATTAACGCGTAGGGTGCGGCTTGCCGCACCGTGTACCACCGGAACTCACTGACACCATCGACACGATGCCGACCCATTCACCCGACAATCCCCTGCGCATCGGCGTCCTGGCCAATGAGGTTTCCGGCGATCAGCTGGCCGCCGCCCTGATAGAGGCCCTCAAGGCCAGACAGCCAGACATCCAGTTCGAGGGCATGACCGGTCCCCTGATGGAGGCCGCGGGCTGCCGCTCCCTGGCCCGCATGGATCCGGTCATGGGACTGACAGAAATTCTCAAGCATCTGCCGGGCCTGTTGAAATTGCGTCGTCGTCTGATCGAACACTTCAAGGCGGCAAAACCCGATCTGGTGATCGGCGTCGACGCCCCGGATTTCAATCTGTCGCTGGAGCGCCGCCTCAAGGATGTCGGTGTGCGGACCGCCCATTTCGTCTGCCCCAGCGTCTGGGCCTGGCGCCAGGGCAGGGCGCGCAAGTTCAGCTGTACCGTGGATCTGATGCTCTGCCTGTTCGACTTCGAGGTCGACTTCCTGAGTGGCTACGGCGTCAATGCCGCCTACGTCGGCCATCCGCTGGCGGATCAGATTCCGCTGCAGGCGCCCGATACCACTGCCCTGCGTGACGACATCGGACTCGATCCCGAACGGCAGGTGATCGCCCTGCTGCCGGGGAGCCGCATGAGCGAAGTAGGGCGTCTGGCGGACGACTTTCTGAATACCGCTCTCTGGTGCCTCGAACGCAATCCCGGTCTGCAGTTCGTCGCTCCCATGGTGAACGAGCGGGTACGGCAGGCCTTCGAGGCCCGCATTGCCGCCATCGCACCGACCTTGCCGATCACCCTGCTGGACGGTCGCCACCGGGATGCCATCGGTGCGGCGGATGCGGTGCTCACCGCTTCCGGCACCGCGACCCTGGAAACCCTGCTGCTGAAGCGATCTATGGTGGTGGCCTACCGGCTTTCACCGTTCAGTTACTGGCTGATCCGTACCTTCGATCTGCTCAAGGTGCCCCATGTCGCGATCGCCAACCTGTTGACCGAGGAACCGCTGGCGCCGGAGTTCCTGCAGCACGACTGCCGGCCGGAAATGCTCGGCACCGCCCTGCTGGATCTGTTGGACGACGCAGAAAAGCGGCGGCGGATTGCCGATCACTATCTGCAGATCCACCGTCGACTGCGTTGCGATGCGGCTGACAGCGCGGCGCAGGCCATATTGAATCTGATCGGGAGACCCGCATGACGATCGATATGTTCGAAGCCCTACCTGTCGAGTTCGTGGCCGGGGTCGATGAAGTCGGTCGTGGTCCCCTGGCCGGTCCGGTGGTTGCGGCAGCGGTGATCCTTGATCCCGCCAGGCCCATCGAGGGTTTGGCCGACTCCAAGAAGCTGAGCGAGAAACGCCGGGAGCTGCTCGATCCGCTCATTCGGGAGCAGGCTCTGTGTTGGGCTCTGGGCCGGGCCGAACCTGAAGAGATCGACCGCATCAACATCCTGCAGGCCAGTCTGCTCGCCATGCAGCGTGCAGTGGCTGCTCTCTCCACGCCGCCCGGGTTGGCCCTGGTTGACGGCAACAAGGCGCCCCGGCTCCCCTGTCTGGTTCGCACCATCGTCGGTGGTGACGCCAGCGAGCCGGCAATCAGTGCCGCCTCGATAATTGCCAAGGTGGCACGGGACCGGGAGATGGTCGAACTTGACGCCCGCTATCCCGGTTACGGCCTGGCCAGGCACAAGGGCTACCCCACCAAACAGCACTTGGAGGCCCTTCGGGAACTGGGCGTGTCCGAGATCCATCGTCGCTCTTTCGGTCCCGTTCAGCGGCTGCTGCAGGTTTGAAGTCAGCAAATATCTTTACCCTTTTGCCGGACATGATTCTGAGGATTTTAAACCCTGAGAATTAGCTTCTCATGGCCGTAATACAGAGGCATGATCAGCCTGATTGACTCCGGAATTCCCTTATTAACAATATGATATAAGCTGCGGGATGTATTGTTCGCGGCTATCAAAGTCACCAAAATCATATGTTAGGTATGTTGATAAACCATTAAAGAAAGTCAGCTATCAGTCGATAAGCTTGGCAGGGTAATGGAAACCTAAACGGAGAAAGTCTACCTTAAGATAGAACCAGTCTTGCTTGGAAGCAGTGTGGGATGTACAAACACATATGATCTGCCCACCGAGGTAGATATTTCCTGGCGGCTATGCAGAGACGACCTACTCCACTGATGGCGCATGTTCGCGCAGACCTGATCGAAATGGTCTACGGGAATACGCCTCTCTCGCTCATCACCTCATTAATCAACAGCCTCATACTGGTCTATCTGCTCTGGCCGGTTGTCGACAATGAGCTTCTGGGCTTCTGGCTACTCGGTACCACCCTCATCAGCCTGTTCCGGATTGTCCTGGCAATCCGCTTTCGACGCGTAAAACCCACTGAAATCAGTATCGGCACCTGGTCCGCTTGGGCACTGACTGGCGCGCTGCTGGCCGGACTGGGTTGGGGAGCGGCGAGTTACTTTCTTTTCGCCGTCAACAGCTTGCCACACCAGGTCTTCCTCGCTTTTGTCATTGCCGGCACCACGGCGGGCGCTGTGACCACCTTGTCGGCCAAGCGACAGGCAATCGTCGGCTATATCCTGTTGGCGACGTTACCGCTCTCATACCGCTTTTTCATGGCGTCCCACGCGTTTCACAATGCGATGGGTGCGATGACCCTCTTATTTACCGGTGTGACGTTATTTAGTGCACGAAAATACTCTCAAAACCTGACTCAAATGCTCATCGAGCGATATCGCAGAATGAAAACCCAGCGCAGGGAGCGTGCGCGCAATCAGGTTCTTGAAATGCTTTCGACGGAAGCGCCGCTCGATAAAATCCTGGAAACTATCATCCGGGATGTAGAGCGTGAAAATCCACAGATGCACTGCTCCATACTGCTGGTGGATGAAGACAGTAAGCGTCTTTTGTTCGGAGCGGCGCCGAGCCTGCCTGATGCCTTCAATTATTTTTCTCAAGGTGTGGAGATCGGCTTGGGTGTGGGCGCTTGCGGCACTGCGGCTTTTTCAGGTGAGCGGGTCATCATCGGAGATCTGCATACGCATCCCTACATGGATGGTTTTCGTGAAGATTTGGAAAATATAGGTATGAGATCCTGTTGGTCTGAACCCGTCTTCTCGTCCAGCGGCAGACTCCTGGGTACCTTCTCTGTCTATCATGAGCAACCTCATGAGCCCGATGAATGGGAAATACAGAGTATTAACTATGTGGTGAAACTCGTCGGCATCTCGATCGAGAGGAATCAGAATGGCGAGGCTTTGCGTCTGGCCGCCTCCATATATCAGAACACCAGCGAGGCAATGATGATCACGGATGCGGAAAACCGCATCGTTGCGATCAATCCGGCATTTACGGAGGTGACCGGTTACGAAGAGAGAGAGGTTATCGGCAAGGATCCGGGCATGCTGGCATCTGGCGCACACGATGAGGAATTCTTTCGCAACCTGTGGAGTACTCTTAAGTCGACGGGAGAGTGGCAGGGTGAGATCTGGAACAGGCGCAAGAACGGGGAAGATTTCGTTGAATGGTTGACCATCAATACCATCTACAACATTCATGGAAAGGTTTATCGGCGAGTATCCCTTTTCTCCGATATTACCGAACGCAAAAAGACAGATGCATTGATCTGGCGTCAGGCCAACTACGATACTCTGACCCAGTTGCCGAATCGGCGTCTTTTCACCGATCGGCTCGAACAAGGTATCAAGACGGCGCATCGCGAAAAACAGCGCTTGGCACTGTTGTTTATCGATCTGGACCGTTTCAAGGAGGTGAATGACACACTCGGACATCAGATGGGAGATGAACTCCTCGTCGAGGCGGCTCAGCGCATCAGTTCATGCGTGCGTGAATCGGATACGGTGGCGCGTCTGGGTGGTGACGAATTTACGGTCATCCTGAACGAGTTGCACGATGTCTCACCCATTGGTTCGATAGGGCAGAAGATCATCGAAAGCCTGTCTCAACCCTTCAAACTGCGTGACGAGCAAGTCTTCGTTTCCGGCAGCGTCGGTGTCACCGTCTATCCCGAAGATGCACTGTCGGCCGAGGAGTTGTTGAAAAATGCGGATCAGGCGATGTTTGCCGCCAAGCAGAACGGCAGGAACCGGGTCAACTATTTCACCAAGTCGATGCAGGAGGCGGCGCAGCAACGCATGCGATTGATCCGGGATATCCACCAGGCGTTGGCCGAGGATCAGTTCACTGTCTACTATCAACCCATCGTTGCGCTCGCCAGCGGTCGTATCCACAAGGCCGAGGCGCTGCTACGCTGGAAACACCCCGAACAGGGATATATCAGTCCCGCCGCGTTCATTCCGGTAGCCGAAGAGACCGGGGCCATCCATGAGATCGGCAACCGGGTGTTCAAGGAGGCGGTTCATCGGATCCAGGCGTGGCGTTCGGACTACGACCCTGACTTTCAGGTCAGCATCAACAAGTCGCCGGTGCAGTTTATGGTGGAGGAAACCTCCAGGGACGAGTGGCTCGAGTATTTGCAGAAGTACCATGTCTCGCCGAAAGGGGTGGTCATCGAAATTACCGAGGGCGTACTGCTTAAGGCGACCGCCAACAGTCACGAACGGTTGCACTACCTGCGGCAAGCAGGCATGCAGGTGGCGATCGATGATTTCGGAACCGGTTACTCATCCCTCGCCTACCTCAAGCGATTCGAAATCGACTACCTCAAGCTGGATAAGTCTTTCGTCTGTAATCTGGATAACGATCCCAGCGATCGTGCTTTGTCAGAAGCCATCGTCGTGATGGCGCACAAACTGGGTATCAGGGTGGTTGCCGAGGGCGTCGAGAGCGAAGCTCAGCGCGCCATTCTGAAGAAGATCGGGTGCGACTATGCCCAGGGTTATCTGTTTGCCAAGCCGATGCCTGCAGAGGAGTTCGAGTTGTTGCTGCAAAACGATGTCGGGAAGATCCATTATGCGTGACAGATTTTCAATTGCAGCGTGTGACCATGTGCTGGCCGACGCCTGCCTCGCATACGCTGACGAAATGACCCCACGCCGTGAGAGTGGACGATGCGTTCTCACACTCACAGTTCCTGAAGGGAATCCACGACAAAATCCAATGCAGTGCGCTTTCCACGGGAGGGAGATGCCTGCCATTTTATACCCCTACGAGTCGAGAGGTAGATAGCGTGAAAAAGAACCTTCCAGTCACCGATAAAGAGGTTATGTTTGGAGAGGATGATCGCATCATCTCGACCACCAACCTCAAAGGAATAATCACCTCAGTCAACGACGCCTTCGTGCGAATCAGCGGTTTCAACCGCGATGAGTTGATCGGTTTCAATCACAACGTAGTGCGTCATCCGGACATGCCGCCGCTGGCCTTCGAGAACCTTTGGAGTAGCGTCAAGTCCGGCCGCCCCTGGATCGGTCTGGTGAAAAACCGGTGCAAGAACGGTGACTACTACTGGGTCCACGCCTATGTCTCGCCTATATATGAAGGGGATACCATCGCCGGCTATCAGTCGGTCAGATATCGGCCCAGCCGAGAACAGGTTGCACGTGCGGAATCGCTCTATACCAAGATCAACAAAAAAGGCGGCAAGCTGGGGCTTGTTGGTAATCTGCAGTTTCGCCTGAACCATGGTCATCGTACCTTTATCGCACTCGTGCTGCTATTGTTGGTCACCGCTGTTGTCGGACTCCTTAGCGGGCGGCTGACACCGTTTGACACGGCTATCGTTGGAATGGCCGACATACCTTTGGCCGGCATTTTCGCCTACGTCTTGCACCGGCCCTTCGCCAGATTACGCACTATCGGCAAGTCCATCGCCGACAATGACCTGTTGGCTTTTATCTATTCGGGTAACGGTCAGGAGGCGGCCACAGTAGAGCACAGCATGCTGATGTTGCAGTCCAAGCTCAATACCGCCGTCGGAAGGCTTCACCAGTTCTCCGGTTTCCTCTGCGGTGCGGCGGACAGCGCCACTTCGGCCGCCAAACGCAGCGACGAGAATGTGCAGAAGATCGAGTCGGAGATCGAGCAGGTCGCCACGGCGGTCAACGAAATGAGCGCCACCGTCGAGGAGATCGCGCGCAACGCCAACAGTACCGCCGACAAGACCCACTCCACCCGGTCCCAAGTGGATGACGGGAACAACACGTTGAAAGATGCCATGAATGAGATCACCGATCTCAGCAGCCATGTGGAAAAGACCGGTGAAGTGATCAACAAGCTGAGCCAGGATTTTCACAACGTGGACTCGGTGTTGCGTTTCATCGAGGAAATTTCCGAGCAGACCAATCTGCTGGCGCTTAATGCGGCGATCGAGGCGGCACGCGCCGGAGAACATGGCCGGGGCTTTGCGGTGGTTGCCGACCAGGTGCGCACCCTGGCCAATCAGACCAAGGAGTCCACCAACAACATCAAGTCCCTGCTCGCCGCGCTCGACGGCGACATGAACCTGGTGAAGCGAGATATGGATGGAAGCCGGGGTAAGATGCAGCAGGTCCACGAAAAGATCGAGCATCTGCGCATGGATCTCGACCGCATACAGGACTCGATTCTCACCGTGACCGATATGAACACGAGTATCGCCAGTGCGGTACAGGAGCAACACAGCGTGATGGAGGAGATCAACCGCAACATTCACAACATCAGTGAGGTCTCCAACCTGACTGCCCAGGATGCGCGGGAATCCACCAAGGCCGCTACGGAACTGGGCGATAATGCACAGGCGCTGATGGTGCTGATCAAGCAGGTGACCAGCTGAGTTGTTTATTGCCTGAAATCACCGGCTGCCAGCGCATCAACCTGCTCCGGATGTTGCGCGAAGCGGTGACCAACGCCCTGCGCCATGGCACGCCCGATAGCATTCAGTTCGAGATCATCCAGCGTGATGACCAATTGGTGTTGCGGGTGAGTAACGACGGTCCGTCGTCGCCGCCTGAGGCGTGGAAAGAGGGGGCGGGTATGGCGGATATTCGCAGCCGCGCCGCGAAGATCGACGCCTGTGTCGAATGGCGGAGCGATGAGGTCGGCGCCACTTTTATGCTGTCCATACCCCTTGGCGAGGAGGTGGGTGATGAAGAGCGCGCTCTTGCTTGAAGACCACGAACCGACCCGGGAGATGCGCTGTTCCGTGCTGTTGGAGGCCTTCGAGGGCATCCAGGTGGAGACCATCTCCACGGTGGCCCAGCCCCGTGCGCGGATGGAGGGCAGGGTGTTCGACCTGGTGCTGTTCGACATCAGTCTTCCCGATGGCAGCGGCGTGGATGTGGCGGCCGAGCTCAGTCGCCGGGAGGCCGCCCACTACATTGTCATGGATGATGACAGAGAGCCTGTTCGGCGCCCAGGGTTAACTGCTGAAGGAGCATCTGCGCGGCGAACTGGTGGAGCAGTTACGCGGCATTGTTGAAGGGCGTCCGCCGCTCTCTCCCTCTATCGCCCGAGGCATACTGAGCCATTTTCATCCCGATCCCCGCTCACAGCTGCAGCATCTGACACCCGGGACGTGGAGGTGCTGACACTGATCGCCCGGCAGCTGGCGCTCTCCCCGAATACGGTTTCAGGATATAACAAGGCCATCTACCAGAAGCTGAACATCCGCAGTTGCTCGGAGGCCACACTGGAGGCGGTACGGCGTGGACTGGTGCGGGAGTAACCTTCTTGTTTCTTACCTCACTCTGTAGCGAAAGGGTAACCTGGATGGAGCGCAGCGGAATCCAGGGCAAGCACAGGTTATTCCGGATTCTGCTGCGCTCCATCCGGGCTACAGGCTGCGGTTCAAAATCGAGGCTCATTGTTTAAGCCCGATTCGGGGTAGAATCCATTTCCATGAAAGCCATCTTCATTCCTCTCTGTGTCCATCCCGAATCCTCTCAGGTGTATGGCCTGGTGCGGCCCAAGTCGCCAATTTCCAAGATCGGTAGATGATGATGACGAAGTTGGGAGTTGAGCGGTGACCCGGCTGCGTTGTCCGGCGCTGATGGTCTCCGCATCCGCCTCGGGCAGTGGCAAGACCACAGTGGTGGCCGCGCTGGCGCATTTGCACCGACGACAGGGGTGGCGGGTGCGCGTGTTCAAGTGCGGTCCCGACTTTCTCGATCCACAGATCCATGCCGTCGCTTCCGGAGCGCCCTGTGAAAATATCGACCTGGCCATGTGTGGCGAGGCGGACGCGCGCTGGCGCCTTGCGCGGGCCGCACGCAGCGCCGACCTGATTCTGATCGAAGACGTCATGGGGCTCTATGATAGCGAATCGTCCGGGGCCGAGCTGGCGCGCCGCCTCGGTTTGCCGATTCTCCTGGTGGTGGATGCACAGGCCATGGCCGGCAGCTTCGGCGCGGTCTGCTGGGGATTGAAGCACTATCGGGACGGTGCACCCGTTACCGCCGCCCTGGCCAATCGGGTCGGCAGCGACTATCACGCCGAGATGTGCCGAAACAGCCTGCCCGAGGATATCGCCTGGATGGGTGCGCTGCCGAGGGACGCGGAGGCCCTGCTGCCGGAACGCCACCTCGGTCTGCTGCCGGCCGCCGAGATCGCCGATCTGTCGCAACGCCTGGATCGGACCGCCGACGCCCTGGCGCAGAGCGGGGCTGCCGACCTGCCACCGGCGGTCGAGTTCGATGATCTGCCGGCGCCGGACTGGTCGAAGCTGCTCGCCGGCAAAATAATCGCGGTGGCCGATGACGCCGCTTTCATTTTCCGTTATCCCGCCAATGAGGAGTTTTTGCGCCATGCCGGGGCCGAGCTGCTCTATTTCTCGCCCTTGAGCGATGCCGTATTGCCGGTCTGCGACGCCGTCTGGCTGCCAGGTGGTTAACCCGAGCTGCATGCCGGCGCCATTGCGGACAATCGCTCCATGGCGGATTCGCTGCGACGCCACATTACCGCCGGCAAACCGTTGCTGGCGGAGTGCGGCGGCATGATAGCCTGTTTCGAGGGGCTGGTGACGCTCGATGGCGAGGCCCATGCCGGCTTTGGCCTGTTGCCGGGTGAATCGCGCATGCAGAGTCGGCTGGCCGGTCTCGGCCTGCTCAGCGCCGAACTGCCAGAAGGCCGGCTCAGCGGCCACTGTTTCCACTACGCCGTCACCAACACCCCGCTTGCCCCCATCGCCCAGGCGTATAAGCTGCACGGCGGGGGCGGCGAGCCTGTCTACCGTCACGAACGTCTGACGGCATCCTATATGCACGCCTATTTCCCTTCCAACCCGCAAGCTTGTGCAAGGCTTTTCTAGAATGAATGACTATCGCTACAGCGACGAGGAGATCGCCGCGGTCGCCCGCGCCATCAAAGAGCGGCGTGACGTGCGCCACTTTCGTTCCGATCCATTGCCCGAGGGCTTGCTGCAACGCTTGATCGGGGCGGCGTGCATGGCGCCTTCGGTCGGCTATATGCAGCCCTGGCGTTTTCTTCACATCCACGACCGCGAGCTGCGATAGCGCATCCATGAGCTGGTCGAGATCGAGCGGCAGAAAACCGCTGAGGCGTTGGACGAGCGCGGCAAGGATTTCCTCAAGCTGAAGGTCGAGGGCATCCTTGATTGCGCCGAGGTGCTGGTGGCCACGCTTCGCAACGGCCGTGAGTCGCATATCTTCGGACGCCGCACCATGCCGGAGATGGACCTCGCTTCGGTTGCCTGCGCGATCCAGAACATGTGGCTGCTGGCTCGCGCCGAAGGTATAGGCATTGGCTGGGTATCGCTGTTTGAGCCGCAGGAGCTCGCGCACCTGCTCGATATGCCGCAGGATGCCCGGCCAGTCGCCGTGCTCTGCATCGGTTATCCGAGCGAGTTTCTGCCGCGACCCATGCTGGAGCTCGAAGGCTGGGGTTGCCGGAGGCCGCTGGACGAGGTGCTCGGGATCGACGGCTGGTAACAGTTGGTGCGTCATTCAAGTTCGGTAGTCCGGATGGAGCGAAGCTATCCGGGGGATCGAGGTGCCTGTTTTTACTGGCTTACGCTTCGCTCCATCCAGGCTACTGTGTCTGCGATGGGCGCAGCGCCAGCTAAGCCAGCCTCATGCCGATGATGGGTAGGCTTGCATTCATCCACTCAACCTACATACGGGATAGGAGGTGAAGCAATTCGAATCATTCACGCCACTCTCATCGAAACTGTCGATCTTTAACCGGCTCCCGGGCTCATGCTTTGACCCCGATTCGGGGTAGAATCCTCTCCCATGGAAGCCACTTTCGTTCATCTCCGCGTCCACTCCGAATACTCCCTGGTGGACGGCCTGGTGCGGGTCAAACCGCTGGTCAAGCAAGTGGCGGACTCGGGCATGCCGGCGGTGGCGCTGACCGATCAGTCCAATCTCTTCGCACTGGTGCGTTTCTACCAGGCGGCACTGGCCGCCGGGGTCAAGCCGATCGCCGGGGTCGACGCCTGGATCCATAATCCCGATGACGCCAACAAACCCTTCCGGCTGGTGCTGCTGGTACAGAATCAGGTCGGCTATAAAAACCTGACCCGGCTGGTCTCGCGCAGCTACCGGGAAAACCAGCACCTGGGCCGCCCGCTGATGGAACGGGAGTGGTTCGAGGGCAATACCGAGGGGCTGATCGCACTTTCCGCCGGCCGCCACGGTGACGTGGGCCGGGCCCTGCTGGCGGGCAACCAGGCCGAGGCGGAGCGACTACTCGGCGAGTGGCAGGCCCTGTTCGGTGACCGCTACTACCTGGAGCTGCATCGTACCGGCCGTCCCGACGAGGAGCGCTGTCTGCACGACAGCGTGGCCCTGGCCGCCGACTACGGCGTACCGGTGGTGGCCACCAACGACGTCCACTTCCTGCAGCAGCAGGATTTCGATGCCCACGAGGTGCGGGTCTGCATTCACGAGGGGCGCACCCTCGACGATCCCCGGCGACCCAAGAGCTACAGCGAGCAGCAGTACCTGCGTACACCCGAGGAGATGCAGGCCCTGTTCGCCGACATCCCCGAGGCGCTGGAGAACACGGTCGAGATCGCCAAGCGCTGCACCATTGAACTGACCCTGGGCAAGAATTTCCTGCCCGACTTCCCCATCCCCGAGGGCATGACCATCGAGGAGTTCCTCGCCGTCGAGTCGCGCAAGGGGCTGGAGTGGCGGCTGGCGCGTACCTTCGACGTCAACGCCCCAGACTTCGCCGAGCAGCGCAAGGTCTACGACGACCGTCTGCAGGTGGAGCTCGACGTCATCAACTCCATGGGCTTTCCCGGCTACTTCCTGATCGTCGCCGACTTCATCCAGTGGGCCAAGGACAACGACATCCCGGTGGGCCCAGGGCGCGGCTCCGGCGCCGGCTCCCTGGTCGCCTACGCGCTCAAGATCACCGACCTTGATCCCATCGAGCACGAGCTGCTGTTCGAGCGTTTTCTCAATCCGGAGCGCGTCTCCATGCCCGACTTCGACGTCGACTTCTGCATGGACAAGCGCGACCAGGTGATCGACTACGTGGCGCGCCGCTATGGGCGCGACTCGGTCTCCCAGATCATCACCTACGGCTCCATGGCGGCCAAGGCAGTGGTGCGCGACGTGGGTCGGGTGCTCGGACATCCCTACGGTTTCACCGACCGCGTCGCCAAGATGATCCCCTTCGAGATCGGCATGACGCTGGACAAGGCGTTGGAGGAGAGTGACGACCTCAAGGAGGCCTACCGCAACGACGAAGAGGTCACCGAACTGATCGACATGGCCAAGAAGCTGGAGGGTTGCGCGCGCAACGCGGGCAAGCACGCCGGCGGCGTGGTCATCGCACCGGGACTGCTGACCGACTTTACCCCGCTCTACTGCGAGGCCAGCGGCGAGGGCCTGGTGACTCAGTTCGACAAGGACGACGTGGAGAAGGTGGGCCTGGTCAAGTTCGACTTTCTCGGTCTACGCACCCTGACCATCGTCGACTGGGCGCTGAAGGCGGTCAATGCGGTCAGGCAGAAGCGGGGCGAGGCACCCATCGACATCAACGCCATCCCGATGGACGACGCCGCCTCCTTCCGCCTGCTCAAGAGCGCCGAGACCACCGCCGTGTTCCAGTTGGAATCCCGCGGCATGAAGGAGCTGATCAAAAAGCTGCAGCCCGACTGCTTCGACGACATTACCGCCCTGGTGGCCCTGTTCCGCCCCGGCCCGCTGCAGTCGGGTATGGTGGACGACTTCATCAACCGCAAGCACGGCCGCGCCAAGGTGGCCTATCCCCATCCCGACCTGGAGCCGATCCTCAAGCCCACCTACGGCGTCATCCTCTACCAGGAGCAGGTGATGCAGATCGCCCAGGTGCTGGCCGGCTACTCCCTCGGTGGTGCCGACCTGCTGCGCCGCGCCATGGGCAAGAAGAAGCCGGAGGAGATGGCCAAACAGGGCGAGATCTTCCGCACCGGCGCGGTGGAGCGGGGCGTGGAGGAGAGCACCGCCACCTACATCTTCGACCTGATGGAGAAGTTCGCTGGCTACGGCTTCAATAAGTCCCACTCCGCCGCCTACGCCCTGGTCTCCTACCAGACCATGTGGCTCAAGGCCCACTACCCGGCCGCCTTCATGGCGGCGGTCTGCTCGGCGGACATGGACAATACCGACAAGGTGGTGCCGCTGATCGAAGAGTGCCGGCGCATGAAGCTCAAGGTGGAGCCGCCCCAGGTCAACCTCTCCGAATACAAGTTCACCGCCGTTGACGAGAAGACCGTTGTCTACGGCCTTGGCGCCATCAAGGGAGTGGGTGAGTCGGCCATCGAGTCGATCATCCAGGAGCGGGCGGAAGGGGGACCCTACAAAGACATGTTCGAGTTCTGCCGCCGCATCGATCTGCGCAAGGCGAACCGAAGAGTGATGGAGTCCCTGGTCCGTGCCGGCGCCCTAGACGGCCTGGGCAAGAACCGCGCGACCCTCATGCTGCAACTGCCGCTGGCCCTCAAGCTGGCCGAGCAGCACCACGAGATGGAGGCTATGGGCCAGAACGACCTCTTCGGCATGGGCGATCCCCAGCCCTCCGAGGCCAGCCACGCCCAAGTCATCCCCGACGACGTGGAGGAGTGGGAGGAGGAGCAGCGCCTGCAGGGCGAGAAAGAGACGCTTGGTCTCTACCTCACCGGCCATCCGATCGACCGCTACGCCAATGAACTCACCCAGGTGGTCAGCAGCCGCATCGGTGACCTCAGTCTCGACAACAACGGCCCGCCCGGCCAGCGCCGCAAGGGCGTGCCGGTGGTGGTGGCCGGGCTGGTGGTCACCGCCAGCCATCGCCAGACTCAGCGTGGACGCATGGGTACCGTGATGCTCGATGATCGCAGCGGGAGGATCGAATGCACGCTGTTCAGCGATACCTACGAGACGCATCGGGAGTTGGTCTCGGCCGATAAGATCCTCGTGGTCTCAGGCAGTCTCAACTACGATGAATTCCGTGGGGGGCTGAGTATCCGTGTAGACAATGTACTGACCTTCGAACAGGCGAGGGCGCACTATGCGGGATTGCTCAATCTCAACGTGAAACTCAATGGGCTCGATGCCGGCGGGTTTCGAGAGAAGTTGCAGCAGATTCTGCATCCCTTCCGGGGTGGAACGACCGGCATTCGATTGCATTATCAGACGAAGCAGGCCAGTGGCGACATCCTGCTGGGGCAGGAATGGCGTGTAAATCCTACCGATGAGTTGTTAAGACGTTTGGAACAGTTGGTTGGTCAGGGGGCGGTCAATGTCGGCTATAGATCAAAGGCGATAAATTAGACGGCGGTTGAGCTTGTGGAGAAATAGGTCGCGGAAGAGCTTTATTAATTATGCAAGTGGTTATTCCGTTTAAGGTGCCGATATGCTTGCCCCTGTTCCGTCTATGATTTCAGATTGGCGATGAGGTCGGCGGAAATGTGATTGTGGGCGGCAAAGTTGAGAAGGGTATGCCAGAAAATCTCCAGTGTTCAGATAGCGGCATAAATGCCGATACTGGTTTTAATAAGGAGATTTAGTCATGAATTATGCTGCAATATTTGAGAACTGGCATATTCTGGTCATCGTTGCGGTGGTCAGCCTTCCTGCCTATTGGCTGCTTGGCCGCCGTTTTTTCGACGACTGGCAGGATTTTCTGGATCACTTGCGCCTGTGGTATCAACCCTTCTGGTTATCGGCATTGCGGGGCGAATTCAATGAGGATATGTGGGCGCAGGTCAAACTGTTCGTCTTTCTTGGAATATGCTTCGGCTGGGCGCTTGTAGCGGCAAATCTGTTTGTATAACGAAACCAGAGAATAAGCTAACGAATAGAAAACAGTATGAACAATAGACGTGAACACTTAAGGCATCCACTTACCGTGGAAGTCAAAATCTCACACCCCGATATTGGCGAACTGATAGTAAAGACAAAGGATATATCTGACGGCGGCTTGTTTATACTCGTGGAGCCGGCAGAAATGCCACCCATAGGGGAAATTGTCCAAGGTCAGGTGCTAGGGGAAGTCGAGGATCTTCCGATAGTTACTATGAAAATAGTAAGAACCGAAAACGATGGATTGGGGCTTCAGTTCATTGAGAATTAGTTCGTAGGATCCAAAGTGAGCCTCCCTGGGTTATTGTTCTCGGACCCGAATCCTACGTGGTTAAGCGACAAGGTGCATGGATTTCGGTGCGGCTTGTCGCGCCGATTCGTCGGCATAGTAGCGAACACTACTTACTCCGTTGCCTTCAGGGCGTACCACTCATCTCTGGCCCGGTTTCTTACCTCGGTTTACTACTTCTGGAAGAAGATGAAGGAAATACGATTGAGTTATTCTACGCCCGGCTCTCTGTAAACATCCCTGTGTTAGCATATGGAAAGAAGCGCTTAACATGCGGTGCATCCCGGGGCGTAACGATTTAAGCAACGTCAGCACAGAACTCAATCTGTCCCCTTTGGTGGGCATGATGGCATATTGAGCGCTCACCACGATGGTTTTTGGTTGGAAGCTTTAGAGGAGTAGAAGTGAACAACATAGTAGTAAGCGGCAGTGGTCTCTACACACCGCCTCACAGCATCAGCAACGATGAGTTGGTGAAATCGTTCAACCAATACGTCGATACGCACAATACCCGGTATAGTAAACAGATTACCGACGGCACGATGACGGCGCTGGAGTATTCAAGCAGCGAGTTTATCCTCAAAGCCTCTGGCATCGAGAGCCGCTATGTGGTGGAGAAGGCGGGCATCCTTGATCCCGAGCGCATGCGCCCGAATATCCCTGAACGGGCAGATGATGAGCTTGGCTTGCTGGCGGAGTTCGGCGTCAACGCCGCGCGGGAGGCACTGCAGAGTGCAGGACGTGCGCCCGGGGACGTGGATCTGGTGATTGTGGCCTGTTCCAATCTGCAGCGGGCCTATCCGGCCATCGCTATCGAGGTTCAGCAACACCTGGGTTGTGGCGGTTATGGCTATGACATGAACATCGCCTGCTCCTCGGCTACCTTTGGCATTGGTGCCGCTGCCGATGCCATACGCTCGGGCACGGCTCGTTGCGCGCTTGTGATCAGTCCGGAAATCACCTCGGCACAGCTGAATTTTCGCGATCGTGACAGCCACTTCATCTTTGGCGACGTGGCCACCGCAGTGGTGGTAGAGGCTGAGGAGACCTGCCGGTCGGACAAGGCCTTCCGCCTGCTCGGTACCCGATTCAAGACCGAGTTCTCCAACAATATCCGCAATAATTTCGGTTTCATGAACCACTGTCAGCCGGAAAAACAGGACAACAGCGACAGATTGTTCCGGCAGAATGGACGCAAGGTGTTCAAGGAGTTGTTGCCTCTGGTCGGCCGCGTGAATCAGGAACACCTTGAGCGGATGGGACTTCGTCCCGCAGATCTGAAGCGCTTCTGGCTGCACCAGGCCAACCTGACCATGAACATGTTCGCTGCGAAAAAGCTCCTCGGCCGGGAACCCGACACGCAAGAACTGCCGATCATTCTCGACCGTTACGCCAATACCAGCTCCGCCGGATCCATCATCGCCTTTCACCTTTACAGCGACGATTTCAAGTCACGAGAGAAGGGGTTGTTGAGTTCTTTTGGCGCCGGCTATTCGGTGGGCAGTGTGATACTGGAGAGATGCTGATCAGTCTTTGGTGATGGGAGCGGCCAGTTGAGGAGGGCAATTAGCACTCACTCCATTCGATAATAAGGTGTAAACAAGGGTTTCATTGGTCTAAATCAACGGATAGGGTCTACTCGGACGTAGTTGATCAGGAAATATCATAGGTTGGTTGACGCGAAGGTATTTGATTCACCAAATTTCAGAAGAATTATTCACTCTTCCTGACCGGGCCCAGATGCCAAAACAGTCGCAAAGGCGCGATATTGGCACGAATATTGTCGCTCCTTTGTTGGTGTCGAATAATTGGCAATTCAAGGGAGATCGATATGAGCTACCTCAAAATCTATCAAAAGGATTTAAGCGTTATTTTGGGTGTTGCCAGTCTTTTGCCTGTGGCATGCTTCGTTGCAGGGTTTTATACAGGCTCGGCTAACCAGACGCAGTCTCCAGTCAACGAGACTGTATCCGTGCTCCCCCCTGTTGAATTGAAAACAGACGACTCATCGCTCACTGAGGCGGGTCAACAACATACTCATCGATATAAGAATGTCTCAACAGATGAGATGAATCCTCATTCGATACGCTTGATGGATCATGATGGTAAGGTGAGTGAAGTTGTCGACTACAAGGATGCAGGCCATGGTGTAGAAGATGCCACTCAGGTGGAAAGTTTGGAATCGCAGTATCTGGTGTCGGCAGACAACCGATACAACAAGGTGAGTAACGATTCTGCAAACAAAATAGCGGTGTCAGAAACGGCATCTCAAAATATCGTGCCGTTACATGGCTTTAATGCGTTTCTGGTACAGGCGGGTCACTTCTTCACATATAAGAATGCCGTTAAGTTCCAAGCTGAGTTGGCACAACAAAGCCTACTGTCTCAAATCACATTGGATGAACGTGCGGGACGGCAAGAATTTCTGATCATTGTCGACTCGTTTGCTTCCAAGGATGAAGCGAAGAGATACTGTCTTGATGCGGAAGTCCGCTATAAACTTGATTTGTACGTTAAGGCCAGAGAACTTGATCTACAAAATTCGAGCGGATCGTTTGCATCTTTATAATTGGATGCCCAGTTTTCGTGTGAAAGCCTTATGTCGAAAACAGTGGGGTCAAGCACGGGTTTTATGGAGAAGGAGTCGGATCAGAGTGCGAATGTAACCATTGGTAATCAATGCAACACTCTGATCCGTCTTTGTACGTTTGTCCGTTCGTCTTGTTATTAAGTATTAGCAAAACAACTAACCATCATCCCGGATCCTGATTGGGAAGCAAAATTACCGTGCGTCAAACTGCATAGGCGAGCGACAAGGCACCAGGTCCAACATGGACACCCGCTGTCGTGCTCATAACCGAAGTCATTACTTTGATGCCCTTGTCGTGTGCGTATTTGGAAAACCTACTTATCTGTGGGTGTTTGCGAATAACATTTGGATCGCCTGCATAACTGAGAGAGATGGCGCTTGTTTTCAGTCCCTTGTCGATTGCTTCAGTTGCAATTTCCAGTAGTTTCTCAATCGCTTTATCGAACCCGCGAGCTGTCGTTACCGTATCGGTGCTTCCTTGGTGGGCTCGAATGATTGGCTTCATATCGAGAAGCGTGCCTGCCGTGTAGCGTAGCCAACTGACACTTTTCTCGCCTTTTTGGCTGGCGCGTTTACGGACATAGTAGAGATCATTAGGGATTAGGTAGGCGTGGATGCAATCGCTTAGCTTGTCTGCCTGACTACATAGGTCCTCGAAATCCAAAGATTCATCTTGCAGCAGCTTGACCATTTCATGTACAAGCACGGCTTGACCGGTAAACAAGGTCTTGCTGTCATGAACGCGCAGAAAAAATGAACCTTTGATCTGATCCTGTTTGCGTTTTTGACGTACCTTGTTCAGCAAAGGAAGCTGGGCATTGGTGACCTGTTCAAAAATCTTGCTGCGGGTACTGCTTATGGTGATGATTAGCAGTCGGTCAAAGTTGCTGGCGGCACAATATGAGAGCATTGAGACGATCTGCTCAATGGTCGGAGGGCTAGTTTCTGCATGCTGTCGTTTATTGGCATAACGGGAGTAGAAATCAATAGTTGCGGCTGGGTCGCGTACATCCAACGATTTTTCCTTCCCGAGTTGGAGGTTTACAGGGATAACCTCGATGTTGTGCTCTTTAAGATATTCGGCGGGTAGATCACAGGCCGAGTCTATCACGACTCCTACGCGCATTGTTGGCCTCCTTTGGTGGCTGGCTTGGTATAAAAATTAAAGACAGGAGTCACGCCGTCTTTAAACAGCAAGTCATAAGATAATCATGATCGTTTTCTTATTTCATGGATTACCAGACATCTGCTGATGCATATCGAAGAGTAGACAGGCTTTTCGTGAATGTCTAGCTGTAAGTCACTGTATTTACAGCTTTCGCCTATATAGGAAGGGTATTCCTGTAATTAGAGATGAATTTGAAGGCAAGCCGGGAACTGTTTCAATATCAGCGACTACCTGGGATCTCGCTGGCTTCTGCAATGTGAAACTGAATATAACAGCGTGCTTCAATTCAATTTAGGGAACCTCTGAACAAATCATGGACCGACAGTTGAGCACCAATATGCCCCGCTTCGTCGTTTCGCACCTCCGCAATTACAAGCTATTACATGCGATCGGTTGCAGGGCTTCGAGCATGCCATCCTTGATCAAGATGCTCCCCCATGAGTACTTTCTTTGAGTGTGGCTCGCAGGGAAAGGTTGTTGCTTTGTCAAGAACCGCAGCGCAGAGAAAGGGCTGTCTTCGGCTGTAGACGATATATTTCGTTGCCGAATTTCAAATTAATTCTCTGTTACCGTACTCGGGTTAGTGGTGAATCGAGAACTGATCTGTAATGTGTATGGATTCGGACTTTAGGGGGTATGGTTAACGCTCGGCGGATCGTGCCATCGGTTGAAGTGGCCGTTGAAAACGCCTTACACAATGATCCTTTTCCTTGTCAACTGCTCCTGGCACTCGCGGCTGAGTAGCTGTTCTGAAAGGTGAAGTTGAACTCAAACCGTCTTTTTAAACGCTGGTGAAATAGGAAACTGGCTTTGTTGAACCTGTTCCTCGATTTGTGTAAAGAGACGACTTATGGTGCCGATACATAGATAATTAGGAATCCTGTCGACCAATGACTCACACAGCAGCCTATATCAAGCAAATTACCGACCTCGGAGATACCCAGAAAGTGGTAGCTTCCGAGGATATCTGTAATGACAAGGGCGTCAGTCTGGTAAAGAAGGGTGCCCAAATCGACAGTTCGCTCTACGACAGGCTGATTCAACACAAGCTATTGCGACCTCTAGATTATTCGGTAAGTATAGAGAATCCGATAACTCCACTCAGTCTTATAACCGAAGCGAAGCGGCTGCTGTCAGAAGAGGCAGAATTGGTGCAAGCCGTTGATAGTCGATTCATCCAAAGAGATCTGCTACCCATTTTGTGGGGGGTGTACCTGGAACCGCAACTGAGCTTCAAGTTGACTCTGTGCCGTGAGCAAACCCTTTCGCGTTTTCAGCATATGCTCCGTATTACCTTGATTTCACTCTATGTCGCTGCACGCTTGCGCTGGGCAATAAGTGAGAGGATAGAGCTGGCAACCGCTGCACTCTTTCATGACCTAGGAGAAATGCATCTGGACCCTTCACTTTTCAATGGTCAGCCATTGGACTTGGCTCAGCGTCGCCAACTATTTTCACATCCGACCATTGCATACCTGTTTTTAAAGGAGTTTTCTGCATACCATCCTAGAGTCAGTATGGCTGTCCATCAGCACCATGAGCGATTGGATGGTAGTGGCTACCCAAAGGGATTGTCGGGGAATGACGTGCTTCCTGCAGCAAGAGTGATCGGAGCATCGGAGTTGCTTGCAGTCATTCGACTGGAACCTGGGCGTAGCGAAAGCAGACTTTTCTCGATTACTGAGATTCTGAACTTCAATGCGGGAAAGTTCGGTAATGAGCTCATTCTTCCATTAATCGATGCGGCAAAGAGAATCAAAGCAGATGATTCTTATGTGACGGATAGCCGTTTTGTGAATAAAAGTGATCTGCAGACACGAATGAATCTGTTACACGAATACTTGAAGGAGGCAGATAAACTGGATGCTACCGCAAGTAATGATATGACAGCATTCATCAGTAAACAGCTTTGTCGTATCTCTGATATGGCAAATCGTTGTTGTGCGAATCTACACACTTCGGACGATCTGTTTGCAATAATCGGCGACGACAAAATAGCGCTTTCAGAAGTAGATGCATTGGTGCGAGAGATGATCTATCTTGTCCAGAGCACAGCCAGAGAAGCGATACGGAGATGGATTAAAGACGACTCGGTCTCGGATGAACATGATCCATTAGTCAAGTGGCTGCTTATGGTTGACAATGGTAGTGAGTAGTGTGACTAAGAATGCAGGGTATCGTTCAAGCTTTATGAACTTAAGGAAAATGCCATGTCCGATTGCTGTTCGGCGTCCGGCGTAAAATTATCTTTTTACAAAGAAGCACACTTGCCCTGTGAACGGTAAGGAATATGGCCTGGTGTCTTCGGCAGCGATAAAGCACCACATCAAAACGCCTTGGTCATGGAATGAAGAGGTTCAAGGGTATTACTTTTGCACAGATCCAAACTGTGAAGTGGTGTACTTCGGCCAAGATGATTCGATTGTCAATAAATCATCGATTAGAACTGATATTGGAGTAAAATAAACATTCAGAAAATGGACTTGTATTCTACTGCTATGGAGTTACGAAGGCCGAGGCTAAAAGCAATCCTTGTATCCGTAACTTTATCGTCAAAGAATCAAAGATGAAACATTGTGCATGTGAAGCGAGAAATCCATCTGGTAAGTGTTGCTTGGTGGACTTCCCAAAGAACATATCAGTGCAACAATGCCATTGAGGCAGTCAATATATTAAGCGTACGCCTCGTTCTCCGATTATTATCCCGGTTATGACCGCCGCCAAGTAATAAACTGAAATGCAATATAACTTCATATCGAGAATTGATTGTGATTGGAAGGCAGAATGGACGATAGGCGGGAAAACATGAGACATTTACTTACTGTGGATGTCAAAACTCACACCAGATATTGGCGAACTGATAGTACAAGCAAAGGACATATCTGACGGCGGTTTGTTTATACTTGTGGAACCTGCAGAAATGCCGACAATAGGGGAAATTGTAAAGGGACAGGTGCGAGGGGAAGTCGAGGATATTCCGACAGTCACAATGAAAATAGTTTGAACTGAAAACGATGGTTTGGGGCTGCAATTTATTGAGAGTTAGAACGCCGGGGGTAGAAACACATTGCTACGCCTGTAGACTGGAAATCAACAGATGTGGCATTTAATAACGCGGGATGGAGACTGCAACGAGTTGTCCAATCATCTAATCGACTGAAAAGTGGGCTCGGGGTTCGCGCAAAGATATTTTGGCCATTAACGAAAATATGCCGTAGGTCAGTCTGTTTAAACAATTGGATCAATTTCAAAAACGCTCAATGAGATGTAAGGGCATAGTGTAATAATATTGTGTGTATAAGTGAATGCGTAATGGAATTTCACGCGAAATCGGTGCGGTATGCTGTGCCAACTAACTACAGAGCGAGGCGAACGACGAGCAAGGAATGGCAGAGATTGCACTTCAAATCCGTAACTAAGTGTGAATCGGAAAAGCGTACGTTTGCTCTGAATCAAATATGTTGTCTGCGGATGGTTAGTAAGCAGACTTATCGTAATTACGGAAATGCTATATAACAGGAGGGTGTTTATGGATTGATCGCGATATGTGGGAAATTGAGAATTCATATTTTAGGATCGTATTTCAAGGAGTAATCAATTGTGAATATTCGCAATGCTTTCTGGATGAAAATATTGAGTAATACAGTACTTGCTCTGTCTATAGTACTTTGTTCACTGACAATTTATGCCGAGAATAGGTGGGTGTCCGGTACACAGAGTCAAGGTCTCGGGATGGTCATGAGTGACCGCATACGGCCCCGTGTCTATCTCGCTGATTCCGCAAATGGTGAGTTGGTTGTCGTTGATTCAACGACTGAGCAGGTTACGACACGTATCGCAGTGGATGTCTCGATCACAGATATGGCCATAAGCAAAGACAACAGATGGCTTGATGTGGTGGCAAACGGAACGGTTTATCGTGTGGATCTGAATAATCTGAGAATCAACCGCACCTACACAATACCGGTCGGGGATGAAGGAAAACCGGTGCGTTCAGTAGCGTTCAACTATAAAGGCCAGGTCTATGCCGTGTCGCTTTATGGTAATTCGCAATATGACAGGCGAAGTGAAATCTATCTCTTGAACTGGGGTGGTAGTAAGGTTCTCTCAACCTTCAATACAGGTACTTGGCTGAATATTTACAGTGGCCTGCTGAAGACCGATTCCACGGGCACGGTACTTTATGTGGGTGAACAGGGTCTTTCACCTTTGTCCATTCACAAATTCGATGTAACGAATACCAAAATTCCGACCTACTTGGGAAAAAATCAGCATGGCGCGCTTGGGTCAAATTTACGCGATTATGCGATTTCGGCACGTTACAACGAAATTTATGTCGCGTCCGGTGCGCCTTATGGAATACAAGTGGTGGATTCAGATACGCTCGAACTTTTGAATTTGGACAATACAGGTCCATATCCTGTGGGAACCGCGATAAGTCCTTCAGGAAATGTTGTTTATGGTCTGCCCTCAAGTCCATATAACAATTATTTATTCGAGTTTGATGTTGAAACAGGTACCTTACTCAATCAGTACCCGCTGCTATCAAACGTGAATAACGGAAAGGCGATAGAAAGAGGCTTAGCTTTGGATGTCTACGGCGAAAAGGCCTTTATCGTTCATGGGAATACACATCCGTCTTACGCTTCGATGGAGTTGCAGGTTATTGACCTGAATCCACAGTCCTGTGGGAATTGATCAGTAAACCTAACCAGGGGGATTCGCTTCCCCCCCTCCCGCTCCTGTACTCACGCCGAAATACCTGCGCGGCCTCCGTGGAGATGCGATAGCATGAAACAAGGCTCTCCAGTACGCATCTCGTTATACCGAATCCGTCACTCACTCAGGGGCAGAAATGGGTGATGCTATTCGTCTCAACCACAGAGTGCTTTGCCGATGCGATTGATGGCATACATATCAACGAGAGGATGAGTCAGGTGTTCTGGAGGCGGCGGTGACCGTTTTCGTAGCCAGCTGAGTGACAACAAAGTCGGTCGTTGGCTCATTGCTGCAGTGCACATTGGAGGTTGGCGTCAGTTGAACTTCCCTCGCTACAAGAGGTTGGCCGTAATGATCTGCCAAATCACCAGATCAAGTTTGAATCCACATGGTCCACAGACCGGAGCAGCTCCCAGTCAAGTTCACACATATCCGGGAATTTCCCGATTAAACATTCGGTCTGGAACAGGCTTACCCTGATTGGGATTACAGGGACGGTCTGGACATGATGGGGATTATTTGTCAGACGGGTTCTGATATCATAAAAATATTCCTGGTGTAGTAGAGGGTAGATCACGCAAATGTGATCAGAACATAAAGATGCGGCGCGATGGTTCTTACTGGAGTTGGCAGACTGATGTCCGACATCATATCTATGAATTTTCGAGAATAACGTTTGGGATGACTCTGGTTGAGTAGATGACCCACGATGTCGGATAAGACGATCCAGAAAGAACAACTCTGCCTCGGCCTGTATATTCATCTGGATATACCGTGGATGAAGCACCCCTTTTTCACCGGCAGTTTCAAAATCCGCACTGAAAAACAGCTTAAGGCACTACGCGGGATGCGCCTGGAAAGCATCCGCTACGATCCGGAAAAAAGCGATACAGAGCCCCTTCCGCTTACCGATGCAGCTATGGTCGAGGAACCGATCCAGGAGAGCCCGGAAGATCATCTGTGGGAGGAGAAACGCAAGCGCATAGAGATTCTTAAAGCGCGTCGACGCAAGGTCAACCAGACGGCGAAGCGCTATGAGAAGTCTGTAGAGTCGACGCGCAAGGTGATGGATGTGTTGTACGCCTCACCAAAGCAGGCATTGCAGATGGCGGATGAGGTGGTTGGGGATATGGTTAACGACCTCACGGTCGATACCGAGGTGACCATCCAGCTGGTCAATCTCAAGGGCAAGAGTGAGAGCAGCTACTATCACTCCTTGAATGTGGCCGCACTGTCCCTGTTGCTGGGGCAGAAGCTTGGATTGGACGCCAGCCAACTCCACCTGCTCGGCCTCGGCGCTCTGTTTCACGACCTGGGGCATCAGCAGATTCCCAGCCAGATACTGCTCAAGAAAAAGCCGCTGACTCCGGTCGAGGAGAAGGTCTATCAGCGCCATCCCGTATTGGGGGTCGAGATTGCCAAACGCATCGGTGTTTTGCCTGATGAGGCGGTCGATATCATCGGGCAGCATCACGAGCGATTGGACGGCAGTGGGTATCCTAAGGGCCTGAAAGGGGAAGTCGGTCCATTGGTTCGGATTGTTGCGATCGTCGATCGCTACGACGAATTGTGCAATCAGCCAGATCCCAAGCGTTCAATGTCACCCTACGAGGCGGTGTCGCATATGTATGGCAAGGAGCAGGGTAAATATGACAAATCGATACTCACCGCCTTTATCGCCAATCTCGGCATCTACCCTCCGGGAACCGTCGTGCGTCTTTCGGACCAGCGCCTCGCCTGTGTGGTGACGATCAACCACGAAGAGCTCCTTAAGCCGAGCGTTCTGGTCTATGATCCGGAGATTCCGAAAGAGGAGGCCCTGATCCTCGATCTCGTCGAGGAAGACCTGATTATCAGCGAGAGCTGCCGCAGAGCCGAGGTAACCCCGGCCGTGCTCAATTATCTAAACCTTTCGGAATACGTCAGCTACTACTTTGACCAGGTGTCTGATTTGGGCTCGGCGCCATAATACGGTAAAAACTTTGGCCAGGCCAAAGTGGGGCCGATACGGCATGAGTGATTCCCAGGGCAGTGGGACGAGTTGGCCGGACATGATTCACGAGTTCAGATCATGAAGTCCAGGAAACTCAAAAGGTCAGAGTGAAAGCACACTGACCCAAACGCCACAACTCGTAAGATGAATATTCGCCTATGAAAAGGATTTCAAAGATATTTGGTATTGTCGGGCTCGTCGTGCTGGTACTGGTCCTTGCCCTTGGCATCAGCTTGGTACTTTCCAACCTTAATGACGAACCGCTCAGCCCTGAAGTCAAACAGATATTCGCTCAAAGTCATCCTGAAATCGCGACTGACGAAAACGGTTACTTCTCTCTGATTGGTGTTCACGGTCCAGAGCATATGACACCGCATGAATGGGGTCTTCGCTGGCATGAAGCGGCCAGTAGGATGGACGGTGAAGGCGGAAGAACATCGGATTTGCAGCCAGAACAGGAACAGCAGCTGTTCTCCCTGCCGCAAGATGCTCCCTGTCAAGATATTGAAAACTGCCTCGAAGAGGTTCTGGCCCGTCCGGAGGAGACGCGCAGGGTGCTCGAGCAGGCTCAGAGTTTCCTGGACCGATGTAACCTGACTCTCAACTACGAGCGATACCAAGAGCCATGGCGTCCACAAATGGGTCTGGCTGCGGCCTTGCCGCTCTATTCGTCCACTTGTCGTGATTTGCAGTCACTCCACTTCGCACTCAAGGTGGCCGAACACCAGGATGAGGTAGCGATCGCCTACTTGGGCAGGGTGATGAAATTTCATACGCTGCATCTGCAGGGCTCAGTCACCTTGCTTTCAAAGGTTGTTGCCATATCCTACTTGTTTCGCGACTACAGACTGCTCAATCAGTATCTCCTGCTGCGTCCGACAGAGAGCCTCCGGCAAATCCTTGCTATGCGAAAGTTGTTGAAGCCCCTGAGCGATAAAGGACGCAGTATGGAGGTCGTCCTGAAGAGTGAGATTACATTTGCCGCCCGTGGCTTTCTCGATCTGCAGGGAGTGGTCGCTACGGAAGCAGATGGACCTGACGGAGAAGGAGCCAGTCAAGGCCTGTTCGAAAAGATATCGACTGAGTTGCTCTACCTTTCAAATGCGACGGTGAATGAATACTATCGTGAAATCCGTCCCGTCTTAATCCTGGAGCGGAGTTCAGGTCGGACCTATCGCGAGCTGGCAATGGCGATGGAAAACGAACAGGAGTGTGAAAAGGATCGGCAGCGCAGTCTCTACACTCTGCGTAATCCGGTAGGGCATATTCTCATTCAAATCGGCCTCCCCAGTTTCTTGCCTTACCTGGAGGCGCGCGATAATCTGCTTGCACTCAGAGCCCTTGTTGCCTTTCAGTGCGACCTTTTGGCTCGAGGTATAACAGATTCCGCTGCTATTGAGCAGGCGGTGACTCAAGCGCGCTTGGTTCATCGCTATACTGGAGAAGCCTCTATCTGGAACAAGGATGATCGCACGTTGTTCTTTCCAGCCACAGCGGGTTCAGGGCGTGATCCTATTGTCATCAGACTCTAGATGCACGGTGTAGCTACCTAGAAGCTGCCCCCATCTTCTTGAACAACTGTACCGGTAGGCCGGCAGGGCCTGTAGATGGATTCCGTGCCTAACAGAACCCGCTGGTCTCAACTATCCAATAATTGAACAGTCTGTCACGTTAACTTCTCACCGAATGATGTCAGGGGAGTGATGCGAAACAGGGCTTTTCAAGCTGAGCGCCTGCCTTGGTGAGCGACACTCTCCAGACTAACGGTTTCTCCCCTGCTGCATTAAGGAAACGGTATATAATACAAATAATATCAATTAGTTAATAAACCTACAGTCACTCTCAATTCGAGCTGCCACGGTATTCCAAACCCGTTGATCAGACTTGCGGATGAATTGATTCACAGCAGTTTGTGCCAGATCTGGCATGGCTTTTGTTATGCACTCCCCGTTTATTCGCAGACGAGGAGATCATTGTGACTTCATCCGCCGCCCCCTCCGCCGCCGTTGCCACGCCCTTCGAGGTCTACGACGACTGGCAAGTCAATACCGGAGGCGACACCATCCACGCCAAGCGCATGCCCGGGCGTTTCCGCAGCCTCAAGTGGCTCTCCGCTGCCATCTGGCTACCCTTCTTTTTCGGTCCCTATCTACGCTGGGGGGATCGCCAGGCGGTACTGTTCGACATCGAGAACGGCCGCTTCCACCTCTTTGGCGCCACGGTCCATCCCGATGACATCTGGATGCTGGCACTCGTGCTCCTCTTCTTCGCCATGCTGCTGGCACTCTTCACCGTGGTCGCCGGACGTGCCTGGTGCGGTTACTTCTGTTTTCAAACCGTCTGGACCGACCTCTATACCTGGTTGGAGCAGCGTTTCGAAGGTCCGCCCCGCGAGCGATATCGTCTCGATGCCGCCCCGTGGTCGCTGCGCAAGCTCGCCATCAAGACAGGGAAACACATCGCCTGGCTGGGGGTTGCCCTGTTCACCGGCGTGAGCTTCGCGGCCTGGTTTACTGATGCCTATCAGCTGTGGGGCGACTACCTCAGTCTGCAGGCTCCCCTGGTGGCCTGGAGTACGCTGCTGCTGTTTACCCTCGGCACTTACCTCCTTGCCGGTTTCATGCGCGAGCAGGTCTGCCTGTGGCTCTGCCCCTACGGTCGCATCCAGGGGGCGCTGATCGATCCCGACACCCTGACTCCCCATTACGATTTACAGCGAGGTGAACCGCGCGGCACCCTCGACCGGACTGGCGCCTCGGCCAAGGGGGCCTGTATCGACTGCAAGCAGTGCGTGGCGGTCTGCCCTACGGGTGTGGACATCCGTGAAGGACTGCAGATGGGCTGCATCAGCTGCGGGCTCTGCATCGACGCCTGCGACAGCGTGATGCGCCGGATCGACCGCCCCACCGGTCTCATCCGTTACACCTCCCACAACGCGATTCAGGGTAAAAGACGACGCCACACCTGGGCGCGGCCGCAGGTGTTGGCCCTGCACGCGTTCAGCCTGCTTGCGGCCGTGACGGTCGCCTGGGGGCTTAGCCATATGAGCGGCGCGACGCTGAGTGTGAATCACATCCGGCAGCCGTTGTTCGTGCAGTTGAGCGACGGATCGATCCAGAACCGGTACGAGGTGCGGGTGTTCAACAAAAGCGACCGGAGCCAACGCTTCCGGATCGAGTTGGATGCTGCAGAGCCGGTGGAGGTGGTGGGCGTGGACGAACCCCTGGCCATCGACCGCTACAGCCGTGGCGCCGTTTCTGTCCTGGTGAGAGCTGCGCCGCGAGGTGGTGACATGCCACTTACCTTCCGCGTGAGCAGCCTGGGCGGACCGCCCGACGTGCTTGAATACAGGAGTTTTCTGGCGCGGCCGGCCGAATAGTGATGCCGTGCCGATGAATAGAGAGGGATTGGAGCGCTATCCCCTCCGCTCAGACGGTGATATCGATATTTCCGCCTACGGGACCGGTAGCATTTGGTTTGGGAGCACTCTGCTCCATAGAAGCAATCAGCTTGGCCGCTGTCTGCTCCTGGATCTCCATGGCTTTCTTCTGCACAGCGACACTGGCCTCGGTTCGGGCCGGCATATTTGCAAACATGCTGGCGGTAGTCGCGCTGACTCCGGATACGTCCATTCGGTAACTCCTGGAAAATAGGGCTCTGCTGACTATAGCGGCCGGTTCAGCGTTTGCTATACGAAGTAAAGTCTCGATATAGGGAAGTCCGGGTCAGAGTGCAATGGCGTCGGTTTGCTCACCATTTTGGTGGGTTTCAGGCGTCGAGTCGGAACAGCGTTTAACCGTGCTGAGAGGCTTGCCGCACGGGATCAGAAAGGATTCCAGCGCGGCAACGCCGCTCGGTCGCTTACTGCGGTAGCGCAGCCTTTACCAGTGTCGACACTGGCGTGGTGGCGTGACCTATCAGTTGGCTCAACTGACGACCGTCGTCGAACAATCCGCCCTTGGATCCGCCGGCGTCCGAGTCGGCCAGCAAGTCCGCCAGCGGTTCGGGAAATCCCGCCGAAACCAAAGCCGCTTTATAGTCGGCTTGCGGAAGGTCCTGATAGCCGATCTGATGTCCCGATTCACGACTCACGGCTGCGGCGAGTTCGCTCAGTGTGTAGGCCGTGTCACCGGCCAGTTCGTAGACCTTGCCGGCCTGGTCTTCGTCCAGCAGAGCGGCAACTGCGGCGGCGGCGTAGTCTGCGCGGGCGGCCGAGGCAAAGCGGCCATCGCCGGCGCTTCCGAGTATGACGCCATGTTCCAGTGCGGCCGGTATACCGGCGGTGTGGTTCTCGATATACCAGCCATTGCGCAGGATCACCGAGGGGATTCCTGAGGCCTTGATCTCAGCTTCGGTTTCCCGGTGTTCGGTCGCCAGTCCCAGCGGAGAGGTGTCGGCGTGCAGGATGCTGGTATAGGCCAACAGACCGACGTCGGCCGCTACCGCCGCTTCGATCACATTGCGGTGTTGGGCGGCGCGCTGGCCAATCTCGCTGGAGGAGATCAGCAGCAGTTTGTCCACCCCCGCGAGTGCCGGGAGCAGGGTCTCGGGGCGGTTGTAGTCCGCCTCTCTCACCTGCACACCGCGGGCTGACAGGTCGGACACCTTGGCGGGCGTACGCGCCAGTGCCAGCAGCTGGTCCGCAGCGACCTTCTGCAGCAGTTGTTCTATCACCAGGCGGCCCAGATGGCCGGATGCGCCGGTTATGGCAATCATGATTGGCTCCTTTCTTGAAGTGGATCTGACTGGCATACTAGCGCACATGCTAACTATTCGTAAGTACGCACATAAAGGTAAGTATGATGGCCGATAATCTCACCAAGTCACCGTTGAAGGGTGATCTATTTGCTGAAAAATGTCCTTCGCGTCAGGTGCTTAACCATGTCACCAGTCGTTGGGGCGTACTCATTCTCGTGGCGTTGCTGGAGGGCACCTACCGTTTCAGCGAGCTGCGTCGTAAGGTGGATGGGGTCAGCGAACGCATGCTGGCGCAGACGCTGCAATGGCTCGAACATGACGGTTTCGTGCTGCGTACCGCCTATCCGGTGGTGCCTCCCCATGTCGAATACAGTCTTACCCCCCTGGGTGAAGAGGTAGGCGAGCGGGTGAAGCTGCTGGCGGATTGGATCGAAGCGAACATCGGGACGATATTGGAACATCAGCGAGAGAGGGAGGGGTTCATGAAATCAAAGCAGGGGGTCTGAGTCACTTTGCTTCAAGCGAAGCGACTCCTGTGCCTGATAAGTGAGCTCAAGTCGTGACCGTTGCCTCCATTTGAAGCACTTGGTTTATGGCATGCGCCAGTGAAGAGCCGTCAGGCGTCCCTCCCAATTCGATATAGAGTTGCTTCAGAAACTCGACAACCTGCAGACGAATCTCATTGTCCATGGTCTCTCTCAAACGAAATATGGCCATGCGTGATTCATCAAGAATTTGCGTGCCGCTCATTTTGATTGTCGTCGTCAGGATGGATTCGTGCTCCAGCAACGAATCGGCAATGAACTGGCCGGCAAGCGTCCCTTCGTTGTTTCGTGCATAGTCGTTCAGTTGAGTGATAAACATCTCGATCGATGATGAAAGCTTTCTGTCGCGAGAGGAGCAGGCGGCGATGAATACGAAATAAGGCAGGCGAATCATCGACTGCCATTGTTTGAACTTTGGATTTGATGTCATGGGCTTAAAGGGTATACGTCAGTGTCAGTGTCTTATCGTAGGAATTGCCTTCGAAAATCTCCTGTATTTGGTGGGTGAGATATTCGAACAGATTATCGACCTCATTCCTCAAGGCAGGCTCCATTACCGCTTCGTACTCGGGGTCCTCGATATTGAGCTGCACTTCCAGTGATCCGGTGAATCCGGGATGCTTGGCATGTTGAAGGGCTACGTTTCTGATCCCGTGCTGAATGATTTTCAGCATGACCTGAATGTCCTTCACCGCAACGCGCAGCAGTACACCATAGTGCCTGGCATCACCTTGAATCTCTTCATCATAGACAAGTTGCTCGTCCTCTTCTGCGAGTTCACGCTCTGCAATCTTTTTTACCTCATCGATGGCAGACTCCATTCCGCTGGCATGACCGATGATCTTGCCGTTGCATATCAGCCAGAGGGTCGGTGCGATAGGCGCTTGATCCGGGTTGAAGTAACCTTTTATAGCGGATTGCATGTAACAGAGCTTTAACGGCTCGGGTTGCTCCATGCCGTTAGCAGCCACGGCGAAGCATTTCCCCCTTTCCGGTGCCGAAACCATCAAAAACGCCGAGTCCAGAAGCTCGTGCGCTTTGCTCAGAAGCGCTTTCGACAGCATGGCTTCGGCGCAATAGTAGTCGCCGGTTAGCACCAGGCCATTGACCGTTCCCTCGGAGCTTTCATCGATTTTGACGTTGAGTTCCTGCCATTCGCATTGTTGTGACAGTCGCGCATCGAGATTCTTGAACGCCTGTTTGCGAAGAATTTCTGCTGAAACGGTATCAGACAACTGGTCGCTGTTTATGAATGCCACGTTGTGATCGCTGTCCACGGCAAAAGCCACGACGGGTTCGTCGGGTCTGATATCCTCATCGCCGTAGACGCTGTTGATATAGACGTGTGCCTTTGAGTTGAGGCCCCATTCATAGGGTTTTAACAGCGGGTAAACGTTGTCGGGCAGCTCACGTAAGGTATCGCCATCCGAGGGTTTGCTGGACGGCTTCTCGTCAAAGAGACCGAAGATTTGTGTAATTATCGCGAGCGCAAGCCGTTCCTCTTTACTGATCTTATTGCCGAAAACTCCCAGGAAGCCGCCTGAGGATTCCGCGATGCCCTTGCCAAGCGAAAGCAGCATGAGTTTGATCACAGTAGCCTGCTCTTGAGAGAGGTTCTCGTCGAGCGCGGTGGATACCTTCTGCAACTCGTGGACGTAATTGGTATTTGCTGAAAGGAATGTTTGAATATATTCACTAACAGAGACATCCGCCATCTGCATCATGGCAAGTAGAGCCTGATACTCTTGTTTCATCAACAGTTTTTGGAATTGCTTGACTTCCTTTTTGTCAATTGTGCCGTCAGCGGCGGCAATCATTAGAAATACCAGAATGGGAGCGGTCGCAAAGGCTTTTGCGTGCTCGCTGTTCAGTTGGAGGTCCTGCGAGTCGGTCATAATGCGTTCCTGTTCGTGTAACAATCCTGAAATGACGTGTGGTTCCGCTGAATCAGATTGGACTGAATTTTGTCGTCGCTATACGGTGTGCCGTATGTGGCAACGAACCCTGCTGTCCTGAAACGGGCGATCAGCGGGTAAAAGCCTTTATTGGAGTCGGTTCGTTGGGAGGGGAATTTGATTGCGCACATGGAACAACGTCCGTGTTATTTTTTGGGATTATGTATCAGTTTATGGATGCAATATACTAGCAACAGCATGTCTGATCGTCTCGCCTGTCACTTGATTCAAATCAACGCTACAGCGGATTGATTAGTCGTTAAAATACTGTTCTTTCTGGATCCTGCGAGGCATTCGGTCAAGATGCTAATGCTTGCTTAAGAACATTTAACAATCTCTTGATGCGCAGGCGGACTGATCGTTTCTGCTCCCTTTGAAAACAATAAGTTAACCCTTCCAAGGAACTCCATATGACAATCATCGGTACACCTTTTTCATCCTCTGCAACCAAAGTACTGCTGTGTGGCTCCGGAGAGCTGGGAAAAGAGGTGGTTATCGAACTGCAGCGTTACGGCTGCGAAGTGATCGCCTGTGATCGTTATGAAAACGCCCCGGCAATGCAGGTGGCCGATCGATCCTACACCTTTTCGATGCTCGATGGGATTGAGCTGCGACGCGTGATCGAGCTGGAAAAGCCCGATTTTATCGTGCCGGAGATCGAGGCGATCTCCACCGACACGCTGGTGGAGCTGGAGCAGGAGGGTTTCACCGTGATCCCCACGGCGAACGCCGCGCGGCTGACCATGAACCGTGAGGGAATACGTCGCCTGGCGGCAGAGGATTTGGGATTGCCAACTTCTCCCTATCGGTTCGTCGACAATCGGGAGGATTTCGATCGGGCGGTGGCCGAGATCGGCATCCCCTGTGTGGTCAAGCCGATCATGAGTTCCTCGGGCAAGGGTCAGAGCACCATCAAGAGCGAGGCAGATATCGAGAAGAGCTGGACCTATGCCCAGGAGGGCGGCCGTGCCGGAGCGGGACGGGTCATCGTGGAGGGTTTTGTCGACTTCGATTACGAGATTACCCTGTTGACCGTCCGTCATGTCAGTGGCACCAGTTTCTGCCTGCCGGTCGGCCATCGTCAGGAGCATGGGGATTACCAGGAGTCCTGGCAGCCGCAGCCGATGAGCGAGGCGGCGATGACGCGGGCCCGGGAGATCGCCGAGAAGGTGACCGGCGCCCTGGGCGGTCGCGGCATCTTCGGCGTGGAACTGTTCATCAAGGGGGACCAGGTCTATTTCAGCGAAGTCTCGCCCCGCCCGCACGATACCGGCATGGTGACCATGATCTCCCAGGACCTCTCCCAGTTCGCTCTGCACGCACGGGCCATTCTGGGGCTGCCGATTCCGAATATCGAGCAGCATGGCCCCTCGGCTTCCGCCGTCATTCTGGTGGCGGGGGATTCAGGTAATGTCCGCTTCGGCAATATAGACAAGGCGCTGGAGCAGCCGGATACCCAGTTGCGTCTGTTCGGCAAACCCGAGGTCAAGGGCAAACGCCGCATGGGCGTGGCACTGGCGCGCGGGTCGGATATCGATGAGGCCAGAGCGAAGGCGACGAAAGCGGCCGTCACTGTAAGCGTCGAATTTTAGGTTATCTGTCAGGCGGCACTGATAGAGGGTGTGCGGTCGATCTATTTTGAGGGAATGCTCCGGTCACGCGTGACGAAGCAACCATCGCATGAGATGAGCGTGAGGGCGATTGTGCCAGAAGAAATCCATAGGGGATTTATCGATTCGGGGGACGTGAACAGGCATATGCATCATGAACTTCACAAGAATTGAAAATGAGTTTTTTTAGGGATTTTGGCTAAGGAGCGAGTTCTGTGGGCGCACAGAATGATGAGTGATGACAGGACATCATTGAATGGCTAATCCCATGCCTTGATTGCTCTGTAGTGTATGTAAACGACTTGTACCAATGCGCGATATTCTTCCTGGCCAGGTGCTTTTCATGACTGGGCTGGCGAGTGTACTGAGAAGCACGTTTTGTCAGGTAATTCAGTTTATTGCCGATTCGATGTTGGTATCCAAGTGGTTTCGGAAAACTTCTGACAAAAAATATCGGGATTGATGAATGATGATAAAACAGGAAGAAAACAGTTCGCTCAAGGGTTTTGTCTATTGGGTGGGGCTCGCGCTTGTCGTTGGCGGGGCGTTGAGCCTCATCTATCTAGCCGTGCTGGTCGTACAACTCATTCAATCACCGACAGAGTCGGAATTGATCGCTTGGGTAGTGGCCAATCTTGGCGAAGAAGGTGTTTTGCTGGCAGGGCACATCAACGAAACCCAATTTGAGTTTCACGGCAATGACAAATTGCAGCTGATACTGTTAGGTATACTCGGGCTCATTGCCATCAGCATCCTGACTACGGTCGTGAATGCTTTGATCACATCCGGTATCAGTCTCATCAAATTCTCAAAGACTGATGATATGAAAGAAAAAGGTCAGGTTGCTACGTAAGAATCGGTGTTAGTGGGTCGGACACCGACCTTTCTATATTAAGCCTCTGTGCTTTCTACACCAACACGGTGCCGCCCGCATTCAGGGTCAGCGTCTTCTCCACCTCCGTGACGGTCTGATAGCTCTCCTGCTTGATGGTATCGACAAAGCGCCACTCGGCCATAGCCCGGTCCGGGGTGAAGGTGACGATCAACAGACCGCGCTCGCGCAGATTGCAGTAGTCGAGATCGCTCACCAGTTGGGTGATGCCGGTCTCGGTTGCTCGAGCCTCCTCGGCAGTGGCGATACCGAGGTACTCTTCAAGGCCGGGTGAACTGACCGAGGTGGTGGCGAACTCGATACCCACGGTATCTCCCCCTGCGTCCGTCAGGCGTCCGGCCCAGGCATTATGGGTGTCACCGGCAAGGGAGACCAAATTTTTCATGCCTGCCTTGGCGTTGGCCAGGATCAGCTCCCGGTCATACGCGTAACCGTCCCAGGCGTCCAGATTGTAGGGGATGAAGGGGCTCTCCAGATAGGCCATCTGCACCGGATCATTGATAATGGCGAGCTGTTCCACGGTCATGCCGGCGCCGATCAGGGCGGCGGGATCCGAGCCGTCGATGCCCATGGCGACCAGGGTCTGGTAGGTGATGGCGGCGGTGGCGATGGCGCCGTACTCGGCGAGGGTGACCGTGGGGGCCAGGGGGTCGGGAGTGAGGGTCACTGCCGGCAGCAGCATGCGCATCATCAGCACCTGCTGGCCCAGCACATGCCAGGTGGCGGTGGAGTAGTTCATGCGGTCGCTGAGCCACGCCAGTTGCGAGGCGCCGAGCAGGGTGCGGCTGCTGCTGCTCATATCCAAGGTGAAGGCACTGGCGTCAAAGTCGCCGCTGAGGGGATCGATGTAGTCGGCGTAGCTCAGCTGTCGGTCGCGTCCGATGATACGGGTGTCCAGCATCATCAGATTGACCAGGTTACCGAACTCGAACTGGCGATAGATACGGCCCTCGGCATCGGGCTGCAGGGGACGCAGCGGGAGCCATTCGAAATAGGCCTGTATGGCTGCCTGCTTGCGAGCCTCGAAGCTCCCCTCCGTGGCCTCGTCGTGGTTCTCGGCGCCGCTGATGTAGGTATCGTTGGCGACCTCGTGATCGTCCCATACCGCGATGAAGGGGTGCTTGGCGTGGGCAGCCTGCAGGTCGGGGTCTCTACGGTACTGGGCATAGCGGTTACGGTAGTCGTCCAAGGTGAGCAGTTCGTTCGCCGGCTCCACCAACCGGCCAAGGGTTTCGGCGTCCTCGCTGGCATAGGCCGGAGATCCGTCGGCCTCGGTGCGCCCATACTCGTATATGTAGTCACCCAGATGGACGATGGCATCCAGTTCCTCGGTGTTCGACAATTCGCGGTAGACATTGAAGTAGCCCGCCGGATAGTTCGAGCAGGAGATCACAGCCAGTCGCACCGATACAGGGTCGAGTGGCAGGGTCTTGGTGCGGCCCACCGGGGATTCGGACTGGCCGGCCTTGAAGCGGTAGTAGTAGGTCCGGTTCGGTTCCAGTCCCTGTACATCCACTTTGACGGTGAAATCCCGTGTCGCATCCACGCCGGTCGAGTCCTCGTTGACCAGCTGGGTGAACGCCTCGTCGGTCGCCACCTGCCAGCTGACCGTTACATGCTCCCCTTCGGCGGGTGTCACGCGCGTCCAGATGACCACTCTGTCTTGCAGTGGGTCGCCGCTGGCCACGCCGTGGTCGAAGCTGTAATCGCCCGAGTCGAGCCGGCAACCGTGCAGGCCCGAAGAGGTGATCAGGATGGTGGAGTAGGTGCCCAGTTTCAGCAGATCACGGCGACTGATTTTCATGGCGTTGACTCGTGTCGAGGATGTGGTTGAGCGCGCAGTCTAACCGGGACAGGTGAAATATTTATTTCACTGAAACGACCCGGATGTTGCCGATGAGTTACTGAATGTGGCAAGGCCGGGTATCAATTTGCGGGTGCGAAAGTGGAGCGGAATCCAAGCAGACAGGAATGTGTGAATACAGGGTTACAAGACATCTTCTCTGCTCGGCCACTATCGATCATGCAGGATCTCTTCCTGTTCGCCCTGCGAGCTTTTACTATTTCGAGGCTACTGAATGTCAGATTTAATCGAGAATCGTCGAAGCCAACGGTGTTGCTGAACTGTGTTGTGGAAGACGTACATTAAGACCCGATCAATGCAAGATCCCATGTGAAAATCGAGAGGAAACTCCGCTCCTCTCGATAGATTACCTAGGCAGCCTTTCTCTGCTCGGTTTCATCACTCTTCACCCATCTCATAACAGGGCGTCCTTTACTGTCGATATGCCAGTGTGCGATTAACATGATCCACCTCCTCTGCGTGATTTGATTGTTTGCCGGTCTTATCCCATCTCCGGTATGAACTAATAAGCGCAGAGAACGTGCCAATTGATATCGTGTCTATATGTATCGCCTCAACTCATTGACGCGCTTTATTTTTTATTGCAGATGAAGAGCGATCTCAAACCAGGGTTACGGCACTACCTACACTAAGTGATTGGCGGTGGAAAACAGTCGAACAAGATGGTTGGTCGAATTGCAACAGATGCCTGTCGAGTCGTGCGGTGAGAGTTGTGTCTTGGTCAGGAGTACGCTACCGGATGGGGGTGGCATGAGACTCGTAACTACTCTATCAGATTATTCCGCTATAAAGAGGGGGAGGACCTTGGAACCTGTTTGACCCCTGAGTCATCGTGTATTGAGGATCTGGACGCATCACCCTTGCGCAAAATGTGAGAGGCAATATGAAAGGAACTTACACTTATCTACCCATGCTGTTGGCCGGTTTGTTGGCTGCGATCGAGTCCTTTGCTGGTAATCCGGATATAGTCGATGTTAAAGCTGCATGTCCTGAAAAAGGCTATTGCAATTTCTCCGTGACCCTGAGCCATGCCGATGAAGGTTGGGATCACTATGCCGACCGCTGGGAAGTGTTGGATCCAGATGGGGAGATTCTTGGCACCCGCACGCTGCTGCACCCCCATGTGCATGAGCAACCATTCACCAGGTCATTGAGTCAAATAGCCATTCCGGACGGTCTGGAAAGGGTGTTTGTGCGGGCCCATGATTCGGTGCACGGATATGGTGGGAAGAAGATCGAGGTTCAACTGCCGTCTCGTTGATAAAGGCAGGGTTCGCTTCCAAATTCCTGCGATGGCCTGAATCCGGCATTCTCGGTCAACTGGCTTCCGGCTTGGCCAAGTCTCCCCTTATGCAACTGAAGCAAGCGGGGGGGATTGCGGAGTCTTTCAACAGTTAAAAGCTGAAACAGGGTATCAGCTCCCCCTTTCTCAATCTTTGGGTTGGAGTCAGCTGACTGTCACTAAACAGAATCCTGAATTACCAATCAACGAGATGCTGTCGGCTAGTTACACCAATGCCTGCCTAGTGGGCCGCGCGGCCCACTAGCCTCGGCCGTCATAAATATTTCAACTATGTGCGACACGGCTGCAACACTTGGCCGCTAGATTGAGCACCTGTTTAAGGTCCGTAAAGACAAGCCGGCTGGTGATTACGAAACCTAATCATTGGCCGGCGCCGAACAGGGGTTGCGATGATCAGGCTTCAGAACCTCAGGGTCGATTTTCCAGGCGGGATCGCCGCGCTGCAGCCGACTACGCTGCGGCTCAACAGTGGCGAGTTCACAGTGCTTCTCGGCGCTTCCGGTGCCGGCAAGTCTACCCTGATGCGCTGCCTGAACCATCTGCAGCGACCCAGCGACGGTAGCATCAGTGTGGACGATGTGGGCGAACTGAACAGTGCTGCGCGGCTGCACCGCCACCGTCGCCAGACCGGCATGATCTTCCAGCAGCACCAACTCATCGGTCGTCAGAGTGCCTTGTCCAACGTTCTGCTGGGGCGTATCGGCTATCACTCGACCCTGCGCAGCCTGTTGCCGTTGCCCAGGGCGGACCGTCGTCTGGCGCTCGAATGCCTGGACCGGGTCGGCTTGCTGCACAAGTCGCTGGTGCGGGTCGACCGTCTCAGCGGAGGCCAGCAGCAGCGGGTCGGTATAGCCCGTGCCCTGGCCCAGCAGCCCCGTCTGATGTTGGCGGACGAACCGGTCGCGAGTCTCGATCCCGCCACTTCGGAACGTGTGCTGTCGTTGTTGCAGCGAATCTGCCGCGAGGACGGCATCGCCCTGGTCGTCAGCCTGCACCAGGTCGAATACGCCAAGAGTTTCGCCGACCGGATCATCGCCCTGAATCAGGGGCGGGTCGTGTTCGACGGCGCACCTGCCCTGTTGAGCCCGGAAGCACTCCAACAGATCTATCGGCAATCCACATCCGCAACCGGCGGGGAGATGGACGCGCGTCGTCCGATTCCCGGCGGAAGCGGTCTTATGTCTCATCAACCCGAGGGGAGCAGACCATGAAACTGAGTATCCGATTCCTGGGCGTCTTGCTGTTCAGCATTGTCGCCGCCTTCGCCCATGCCAAGACTGATGCCGATCCCGACACGCTAAAAGTGGCGTTGCTGCCGGACGAGAGTGCGGCAACCGTGATCAAAAACAACCAGCCGCTCAAGGCCTATCTGGAAAAGCGCCTGCAGAAGAAGATCGAACTGGTGGTGACCACCGACTACTCATCCATGATCGAGGCCATGCGTCATGGCCGTCTCGATCTGGCCTACTTCGGTCCACTCTCCTATGTGCTGGCCAAGAGCAAGAGCGACATCGAAGCCTTTGCCGCCATCAAGAAGAAAGGTAGTACCACCTACCAGGCGGTGGTGATCGGTAATGTGGAGGCGGGCGTCAACAGCATCGAGGACATCGATGGCAAGCAGATGGCTTATGGCGACACCGCCAGTACCTCCAGCCACCTGATCCCGAAATCGATGCTGGCGGAGCAGGGACTCTGGGCCGGCAAGCAGTACCAGGAACATTTCCTCGGCGCCCACGACGCGGTGGCCGTGGCGGTGCAGAACGGTCACGCGCAGGCGGGCGGTCTGAGTCGTCCGATCTTCGAGTCGTTGGTGACGCGCGGTGTGATCAGCCTCGACAAGGTGAAGGTGCTGGGCTACTCCAAACACTTTCCGCAATACCCCTGGACCATGCGTTCCGATCTGAAACCTGAACTCAAGCAGGCGATTCGAGAGGCCTTCATCGAACTGGACGATCCGGCCGTGCTCAAGCCCTTCAAGGCCGATGCCTTCGCCGTCATCAGTGACAGCGACTACGATGTGGTGCGTCGTCTCGGCACCCTCTTGCACCTCGATCTGGCCAAGTTCTGAGCATGAGCGAAACCGCCACGCAACACTTCGACGAACTGCTCGACAGGCAGGGCCGGGCCTGGAACCGGGGTATGTTCCAGCTCGGTGTCGTACTGGCGGTGATCGCCGCCAGTTCCTACTACGTCGGACTGTTCGACATGCCCCGGCTGGCCGATGGTGTGCCCAGCATCGTCGGTCTGGCCGGAGAGATGTTTCCGCCCGACTTCAGCCAGGCGGACCGGTGGATGAAACCGCTCTTCGATACCCTGGCCATGAGCGTCGCCGGCACTGCGCTGGCGGTCACCCTGTCCCTCCCGCTGGCCTTTCTCGCGGCGCGCAACACGTCGCCTCATCCGCTGGTATACCAGGCCGCCCGCGGGGTGCTCAACGCCCTGCGCGCGGTGCCCGAGCTGATCATGGGTATTCTCTTCGTGGCCGCTGTCGGCTTTGGCGCCCTGCCTGGCGTGCTGGCCCTGGGTCTGCACTCGGTGGGGATGGTCGGCAAGTTTTTCGCCGAGGCGGTGGAGCATGTGGACGAGGCTCCGGTGGAGGCTGCACGCGCCGCCGGCGCCACACCCCTGCAAGTGGTGCTGCACGGAGTACTGCCGCAGGTACTGCCGCAGATGGCCGACATCTCGATCTACCGCTGGGAGTACAACTTCCGCGCCTCCACCGTGATGGGCATGGTGGGTGCGGGCGGCATCGGATTTGAGCTGATCGGTTCACTGCGCATCATGCAGTATCAGGACGTCTCGGCGCTGTTGCTGATCATCCTGCTGATGGTGACCCTGGTCGACGCCTTCAGCGACACCCTGCGCAAGCGTTTCAAATAACATGGAGGATCAACGATGAAACCCAAAGCCGTACTCACCCACTGGGTACACCCCGAGGTGGTCGACTATCTGCGGGAATCGTGCGAAGTGGTGGTCAACGACAGCCGGGAGAGCCTGCCGCGTGAGGAGCTCATCAATCGCGCCAGGGATGCGCAGGCGTTGATGACCTTCATGCCGGACAGCCTCGACGATGCGTTCCTTGCCGCCTGTCCGAATCTGCGTATCGTCGCCTGCGCCCTCAAGGGGTACGATAATTTCGATGTCGAGGCCTGCACCCGGCGTGGCGTCTGGATCAGCAACGTGCCCGACCTGCTGACGGTGCCCACGGCGGAGCTGACCATCGGTCTGCTCATCGGCCTGACCCGCAAGCTGCTGGCCGGGGACCGGCTGGTGCGCTCGGGTGAGTTTCAGGGCTGGCGACCGGTGCTCTACGGCGCCGGGCTGACCGGCAAGACGCTCGGCATCATCGGCATGGGGGCGGTGGGGAAAGCGATCGCCAAACGCCTGAGCGGCTACGACATGCGCCTGCTGTATACCGACCCCGAGCCCCTGTCCCGCGAGCGGGAGCTGGATCTGGGACTGAACGGGGTGTCGCTGGAGATCCTGCTGTCGTTGAGCGATTACGTGGTGCCGATGGTGCCCATGAACAGCAAGACCCTGCACCTGATCAACGACAAAACCCTGGGGCTGATGAAACCGGGGGCCTTCCTTATCAACACCTGCCGCGGTTCCGTGGTCGATGAGGAGGCGGTGATCCGTGCCTTGTCCGACGGCCGGCTCGCCGGTTATGCAGCGGACGTCTTCGAAATGGAGGAGTGGGTGCGTGAGGATCGTCCACGCGCCATTCCCCAGGCGTTGTTGGAGGAGACGGCGCGCACCCTGTTTACACCTCACCTGGGTTCGGCCGTGGACGGGGTGCGAAAGGAGATTGCCATGGAGGCGGCTCACAACATTGTGCAGGCGCTTGCTGGGGACCAACCCCGGGGTGCGCTCAATCTGCCGCTGGCGAGGGATCTGGCCTGACTCATCTGAATCTGGAGCATATCGCCACCTTCCTGGCCTTGGTCCGCAACGGGAATTTCCGCAAGGCGGCTGCTGAACGCGGCATCTCCCAGGGAGCGATTTCGCAGCACATAAAAAAGCTGGAGATCCTGCTCGGCACCCAATTGGTGGAGCGCACGCAACAGGGTTGTTCGCCGACCTCGGACGGGGAGCGGCTGCTGCCCCATGCGGAGAGTCTGCTGCGGGTCAACGGGCGTGCGCTCAATGCAATTCAGCGGGAGAGCGTGGTGGTCGGTGCCAGCTCCAATGTCGGCACCTACCTGCTGCAGCCTGAGATCAAGGCGTTTCTCGACAGGGCCGGAGGCCGTTGCGATGTCGAGCTGGTGATCCGGCGTAATCCAACGGTGGCGGAGAAGCTCGAGAGCGGGGAAGTCGACGTGGCGGTGATGGAGTGGTGGGATGGCCGGCCAGGCTGTACCGCTGCTCTGTGGCGACGCGAGGAGATGCTGGTAATCGTGCCACCCGATCACGCCTGGGTCGGTATGCCGGGCATTCCCCCATCGCTGCTGTGTGAGTCGCAGATGCTGGGCGGGGAATCGGGTACCGGCACCGGCAGATTGCTGGCACGTTACTTCGGCGATCGGGCCGGCGGTATGCGGAGTGCCATGAGTCTGGGCAGCACGGAGGCGGTCAAACAGTGGGTCAAGGCTGGACTGGGCGTGTCATTGGTGCTGGCTGGCAGCGTCGAGCGGGAGCGCCGTGACGGTACACTCTGCGCGATTCCTGTCGAGGGTGAGCCGCTGTATAAAGAACTCTACGTTGTATGGCGTGATGCGTTGTCACCACAGAGCCTGTCGAGGCGGTTCGCCGAGAGCCTGCTTGTGGATGATTAAGAGCGGGTTTTTTGCCGCGCAGAAACGACACAGGGATCGGAGTGTGATGGCGCTCAGTTAAATACCATTTTGGTGGGGCAGGGCCCCACCCTGCACTTAATTCGAGCGATAGGGTGGGGCCCTGTCCATCAAATCCAATTGAATTGCACCGAGCTGTTCGGTGTTCTATCACTTTAAGACTCGCCATTCGGATCGGCGCGAATTCACTTCGACCCTCCAGGTGGGGTATGTTGAGTGAACGATGAACCCGATAACCACCTGTGACCTGCCGGAAACAGCACTGCTCGTGCGATATCGGCATGCGGGCGCGTATACCGATTGCTTTGTGCTCGACATTCCGCGCGCGGTTTCCCAGGCAGCCTATGTCGAGGCCTTCTACACCACCTGGCTGTTCAAGCTCGAACGTCGGCTGTTGTCCTGGTTCATGCATCGGCCCTCAACGGATCTCGAAGCGGCTGAACTGGCACTCGGTCGGAGAGACGAATTTGCGGCCTGGCGTGTGGAGGGGCGTGACAACGACCAGTTGCTGATGTGTGATTTTCAGGAGCGTACACGTTCATGGCTGATGAGTGTTACGGCACGTGACGGTCACGGCAGCCGGCTCTACTTCGGTTCCGCCGTGGTGCCGGTCGTCGACAGTTCGGGGCAGGCGCGCATGGGTTTGCTGTTTCGCGCCCTGCTGGGTTTTCATCGATTCTATTCGCGTGCATTATTGCATGCCGCGGTATCGAGGCTTTCAAATATTGGCGACGAGCTGTCATCAACTTGAGGTCACGACAAGGATCACAGTGCAGTGGCACTGAGTTAAGACACGAAAGTAAGTTTTGTACGCTGTTTTGCCCGGAATTCGGTGCGGCAAGCCGCACCCTACCCCTAATTTAATCGTAGGGCGCGGCTTGCCGCACCGAAAAATAGGCTTAACTGATTGCCATTCGGTCTCGGAGCGGCTGTGTCGAAACAGATCTCACCCCGAGACCGGATGCGCCTCCAAGGCGCGTGGAAATTTGAGCCAGGAGTTTTCGTGAACATAGCCATCGTCAGATCCGATACGGAGATCGCCGCCTGTTACCCGGTAATGAGCGAACTGCGTCCGCACATCGCCGAGGGGGAGTTCGTCGAACGTGTGCGTCGCCTGGAAGAGGACGGATATCGACTCGTCTGCCTGTGGCAAGATGGAGTCCCACAGGCCGTGGCCGGTATCCGAACCGGCGAGAATCTCGCCTGGGGCAGGTTCCTCTACGTGGATGACCTGGTGACGGCCCCCGCTCAACGGTCGAAAGGCCATGGCGCCCGTCTGCTGGCCTGGATCCGGGAGTACGCGGCCAAGCAGGGTTGCGCGCAATTGCATCTCGACTCCGGGCTGCAGCGCTTGGATGCGCATCGCTTCTATGAGCGGGAAGGGGTTGCGAAGTTCGGGTTTCATTTTGCCGAGATATTGGCGTTCGGAAACGCATCCGGTCGGTGATGTGGCTTCGATCAACTTCGGCTGGGTCCCGGCTTGAATCGGTCCGGCCACTGCCCTAGTATCCACCGTCGATGACCACCCGAACCCGCAAACTGCGCTTTCCCATCCACCTGCTGCTGGCGGCATCGCTGTTGGCGCTCGGATGGTTCCAGCTGCACCACAAGCTGACGGCGCACCTCCACGATGACGGTGCGGCCTGCGAGATCTGCGTGTTTGCCGGCCAGCTGGGTGATGGTGTCATCGCTTCCCCCGTTGTTCCGGTCACGACGGATCTGCCGATCCGCTTCTCAGTGGCCAACCACTATGCGACGCCCTTTCTCGAGCCGCTGTTCCGCTCATCGCTGAGCCAGCGCGGGCCTCCCATCCACTCTCCAGCCTGATTCCTTCCTAACTCTTTTTTGGTGTCACCGGCTCCCCGTGGGGCGGTGTATGCACCCCTATCCAGGTTTTGGAGAAACTGCATGAACAGCAGACGACTCTTGCTCGCGGCCGCCTGCGCCGCGCCTTCGCTCGCCGTTGCGGCGGGCGCCAACTTCAACCCCGACATCGCCCTGATCCTCAGCGGCACCTATGGGGATTTCAAACAGGATCCGGAGACCTACGCCATTCCCGGTTTCCCCCTGGCCGAGGAGACCGGTCCGGGTGAAGAGGGCTTTTCGCTCGGCGAGTCGGAGCTCTCGGTCAGTGCCAACATCGACCCCGACTGGTATGGCCAACTCACGGTGGCCTTGACCGGCGAGGGGGAGGTCGAGGTGGAGAACGCCTTCGTCCAGAGCTCTGCTCTCGGTAACGGTCTGACCCTGCGTGCCGGCCGTTTCTTCTCCGCTATCGGCTACCTCAACGAGCAACACGCACACAGCTGGGATTTCGTTGATGCGCCACTGGCCTACCGTGCCCTGCTGGGCAACCAGCTGGGCGACGACGGGGTGCAGATCCGCTGGGTGGCGCCCATGGATCTCTATACCGAGCTGGGGGCCGAGTGGCTGCGCGGCGAGGCCTTCCCGGCGGGTGGCGGGGCCAACGAGGGCCGAGGTGCCTGGTCCGCCTTCGTCCATGTGGGTGGCGATCTCAACGCCAGCCACAGCTGGCGCGCCGGGCTCTCCTATGTCTCCGCCGAGTCCGATGAACGGCTCACCGAGAGCGAGGCGGGGGAGGATCTCTTCACCGGGGACAGCGACCTGATCATCGCCGACCTGGTTTGGAAGTGGGCGCCCGAGGGCAACAGCTACGAGCGCAATCTCAAGCTTCAGGCCGAGTACCTGCGACGCCGGGACGAGGGTGAGTTCACCCCCGCCGGCGGGGCTGCGCTGCCCCTCGATGTGGTGGCCAATGGCTGGTATGCCCAGGCGGTCTATCAGTTCGTCCACGGCTGGCGGGTAGGCCTGCGCCACGATCATCTGAAGACGGACGATCCCGGCAATGTTTTCAGCGGCACGGTGCTCGATACCCAGGGTCACACCCCTGCGCGCAACAGTCTGATGCTGGACTACGCCCATAGCGAGTTCAGCCGTCTTCGCCTGCAGTACAACCGCGACGAGTCGACCGCCGAGGCGGACAACCAGTGGTTCCTGCAGTACCAGATGAGTCTCGGCGCCCACGGCGCCCATCAGTTCTGAGGGAGGGTGAGAAAATGAAACGAACACTGCAAGTTGTCATGCTTCTGCTGCAGGCACTGCTGCTGCCACTGGCGAGCGCCGCCGAACTCAAGGTCTTCGCCTGCGAACCCGAGTGGGCCGCCCTGACACAGGAGCTGGCCGGCGAGCATGCCGATATCAGCGTCGCCACCACCGCGCGTCAGGACCCGCACCACATTCAGGCTCGCCCCTCGCTGATCGCCCGCCTGCGCAATGCCGACCTGGCGGTCTGCACCGGCGCCGGCCTGGAGAGCGGCTGGCTGCCGATGCTGCAGCGCCAATCCGGCAACCCAAGGGTGCAGAACGGCCGTCCCGGCCTGTTCGAGGCGGCCATGCAGGTGGAGCGCCTGGAGGTACCGCAGACGGTCGATCGGGCCATGGGCGATGTGCATCCGGAGGGCAATCCCCATGTGCAGACCGACCCGCGCCGGATCGCCCGCATCGCCGAGGCCCTGAGCGCAAGGCTGCAGCAGATCGATCCGTCCCATGCGGCGGATTACGCGGCCCGACTGGCCGACTTCTCCGAGCGCTGGCAGGCAGCGCTGGCGCGCTGGGATAAGCGGGCACAACCGCTGCGTGGCCAGCGGGTGGTGGCCCACCACAAGGGCTGGGTCTATCTGTTCGACTGGTTGGGTATCGTTGAGGCCGGCGAGCTGGAGTCGAAACCGGGGCTGCCCCCGTCGGCGGGCCATTTGGCCGAGCTCAAGGCCGAGCTGGCGACGAATCCGGCGGCGATGGTCGTCCGTGCCGCCTACCAGGATGATCGCGCCGACCGCTGGCTGGCGCGGGAGACCGGCATACCGGCGGTGGAACTGCCCTTCACCGTGGGCGGCACGCCGGAGGCGAAGGATCTGTTCGGACTTTTCGACGATACCCTCGAACGTCTGCTGCAGGCCCTGAAGTGACCCTCGGCGGGCTCGATATCGCCATTCTAGGTCCCGCCTTCGTGGCGGGGCTGCTGGTACTCTCGACCCATGTGCCGTTGGGCCGACAGGTACTGGCCCGCGGCATCATCTTCATCGATTTGGCCATCGCTCAGGTGGCCGGCGTCGGTGTCATCCTCGCCGCCAACCTGGGCTGGGACGAGCACGGCCTGGCGGCGCAGCTGGCGGCCTTCCTCGCCGCCCTCGCCGGTGCCGTGCTGCTGTGGGGCATCGAGAAGCTGTGGCCTGAGATCCAGGAGGCGCTGATCGGCGTGCTGTTCGTGATCTCCGCCTGTGTCGGCATCCTGTTGCTGGCGCACAATCCGGAGGGGGGTGAACATCTGCGGGATCTGCTGGTAGGGCAGATTCTCTGGGTCGACTACGCCAGCCTGGCGACACCGACACTGGTTTACGCGGCCATCCTCGGCATCTGGTTTCTGTGGCCGGCGCGGGGACACCCGCTGGTCTTCTATCCCCTGTTCGCGGTGGCGGTCACCCTGTCGGTACAGCTGGTGGGCGTCTATCTGGTCTTCGCCAGCCTGATCCTGCCGGCCATCGCCACCCGCAAACAGCAGGCGGACGCTACCCTCTGGCTGGGCTATCTGCTCGGGGCTCTCGGCTATGGCGGTGGTTTGCTGTTGTCGCTCTGGCTTGATATGCCGGCGGGGGCATTGATCGTCTGTTGTCTGTTCGGCGTGGTGCTGCCCTGGTTGGTGGTGCCCCTTGTATGCTCCGCCGGCAGGCTTGAGTCTTGAGAGCTTTCAGTGGCTGTTGCCTCCGCAGCCCCGGTTCGGCAGTCGAACCGATGGGGTGGAGGCCGAGGTTTGGAGATTTCTGGATCTGATACTTATAATCAGCCGGCAAACTGATCGGCAGGGTTATTTGCTGGTTTCAGGCCTGCGCCTGAATTTGTTGTTTTTCCATAGGAAGGAGCGATCAATGCGTACCTCACTACTACTCTCATTTCTCTTCAGTGGCCTGCTGCTTGTGGGCTGTGGCAGCAACCCCCCTAAAGTCGCCCAGGAGAAGACCTATGTGGCCGATGGCGTCACCATGGTGTTCGGCGGCAAATACGATATGGATCACAATCAATTGGAGCTGACCATCAATGGCGATCCCGTCATGCGGGGCAGCTTTCCTCCCTACACGCCAACGCAGAATCTGAATGCCAACTATAAGGGTCTGCGCGTGAGCGGTGACTGCTATTTCGGTTCGGTATTGAGCGGTCAGGGGGGCGTTTTCGGTAAAGTGGCCGGGGCCATCCAGTCGGCCAAAGCCAAATCCGCCGATAAATGCGAAATGTTCGTCAATGGCCGGTCGGTGGAGAACCTCTACTTCTGATTCGCGCCCGAACCCTGCCTGTCCATGCGGGGGGCGCCAGTCCCCCGATACTCACCAAGTCCCCTCTTCTCTGCGTGTCGATCAGTCCGTTTGGTCGGAGTGCTTCTGCTCCGGCACTGTTGTTGTTTCGACTGCAATCACTTCGGAGAGCTGTTCCGCCGGCACCGGTCGACTGAAGAGATAGCCCTGGCCGTCGTCGCAACCCCGCTCGGCCAGCCATGCCAGTTGTGCCTCGGTCTCGACGCCCTCGGCGAGCACCGTCATGTTGAGGCTGTGGCCGAGGGCGATGATCGAGTTGGCGATGCAGCGGTCGTTGGCGTTCTCATGCAGGTTCTGGGTAAACGAGCGGTCGATCTTCAGACGGTCGAAACGGAAGTTCTTCAAATAGCTCAGGGATGAGAAACCTGTGCCGAAGTCATCGAGTGCCAACTGCACACCCAGTTCGTCGAGTTCACGCAGCACTTGACCGGCCTGTTCGGTATCGTCGAGGAAGATCGCCTCGGTCACCTCGAGTTCCAGATGGCTGGCATCCAGGTTCGATTTGTTCAGGGCATCCTCCACGATCTGCGCCAGGTTTCCCTGCCTGATCTGTGCCGGGGAGATGTTGATGGCGATGCGTTGCAGCGGCATGCCTTCACTCAGCCATCGGGCCATCTGTCGGCATGCACTGTAGATGACCCATTCTCCGATGGCATTGATCATGCCGGTCTCTTCGGCGAGTGGTATGAACTCGCTCGGCATGACCAGACCCTGTCCTGGGCGGTCCCATCGGATCAGCGCCTCGGCCCCGTTGATGCGGCGCTCGTGCAGGTTGAATTGAGGTTGATAGAACAGGTGCAGTTCGCCGTGCTTCACCGTTTCGCGTAGCGCCTGTTCCATATCCACGCGCTTGGCCGCCTTGTGGGTGATGTCTTCGGTATAGAACCAGAAACCGTTGCGGCCGTTCTCCTTGGCACGATACATCGCGGCGTCAGCGTTTCTGATCAGGGTCGTGGCGTCGTTACCATCGTCCGGGTAGAAGCTGATGCCGAGGCTGGCGGTGATGACCATCTCACGTCCGGATATCTGGAAAGGTCGATCGAGTACGCTCAGGACCTTGCGCGCGGTGTCGACCAGGGATTCGCTCTCCTTGATGTCCTCGAGCACGAGCACGAATTCGTCCCCGCCCTGGCGGGAAACGGTGTCGATCTCCCGCAGCACATGCTGCAAGCGGCTGGCGACCTCCTTCAATAATTCGTCACCGACCGGATGCCCGAGGCTGTCGTTGATGTTCTTGAAGCGGTCCAGGTCCAGGAACATGACCGCCACGCCGTGTGCGTTCCGATGGGCACGCATGATGGCGTGCTCCATTCGGTCGTTGAGTAGAATCCGGTTGGGCAGTCCGGTGAGCGGGTCGTGGTGGGCCAGGAAGTCGAGTTTCTCCTGGGTTTTCTTGATCGGCGAAATGTCTGAGAAGACCGATACCAGATGGGTCGGCACGTTGTTCTCATTGTAGACCGTGCTGATGGTCTCCCAGGCGGGATAGACCTCTCCATTCTTGCGCCGATTGTGGATCTCTCCCCGCCAGCTGCCGGACTGCAACACCGATTTCCACATCAATTGATAGAAATCCTCCTTGTGGTAACCCGATTTGAAAATGCGTGGATTGTGACCGATGATCTCCTCCCGGTTATAGCCGGTAATCAGGGTGAAGGCGCGATTGACGTCGAGTATGGAGCCTTCCAGATCGGTGATCATCATGGCTTCGCTGGTACTGTCGATGACCTTCGACCACTGCCTCAGGCGCTCTCCGGTCCGTTTGCGATCAGTGATGTCCTCTGAGACACCGAGCAGGTATTTGGGGTTACCCTCGGAGTCGTAGATGGTGGCTTTGCGGGTGTGCAGAAAGCGGGTACCCGAAGGTGTGTTGATCTGTTCTTCAGGAACGTCCACTACCGAACCCAGATTCAAGACTTCACGATCCATGCTGGTGAAGAAGTCCGCCTGTTCGGTCGGGAACAGATCGTAATCGTTACGACCGACCAGTTGCTGTTCGCTGGCGCCAAGTAACTTCTCGCCCGCTCGATTGAGTCTCACGAAGCGCAGCGACTTGGCCTCTTTGACGAAGATCATCAACGGCATGTGATCGACGATGGCGCTCAGCTCGTATTCGCGTTGGCGAATGTCCTCCGTCATCAGGTTCATGGCGCTGGCCAGTTCACCCAGTTCATCGTTCGAGATCACAGGCAGTTGGGTGTCGTACTCGCCCGCGCGCAATCGCTGCACACCCTGCATCAGGTCGGTCAGGGGTTTTCTGATCAGTCTGTGCAGCAGCAACACGATGGCCGGTATGATCAGTGCTGCCGTCACCAGAATGGCCACCAGTACGGCCCATCGCGTCTTCTGGCTGGCGATGGTGTATTCACTGATAGGGTAGTGGGCGACCAGATGGATCCAATCGCCGTTTTGCAGCGCGAGTTTCCAACTGCCGTAGAAACCCGCTCTGTTTTCATAGTGCCCGAGATCGTCACCGCTTCGGGTCAGGATACGGGTTCGCTCGTTGGAATCGAGAGCGGCGAAGTGGGCGGTCTTGAGCAGGGGCTCCTGTGTGGAATCGAACAGACTGAACGAGATGTCGGAGGATGTCAGCGACTGGATGAACTCCTCATCGACCCTGTTGACGAAGACCAGATCGCCAATCCTTGTACTGTTGCCGTCCGCCAGCGTTCTAACCAGCGGTTGATGAAATTCGACGACCAACCCCCTACTGTCGCGGTGGTAGTCGATGCCGTCACGGTCAGCCATGTGCTGGCGCATTCTGTCCATCACCTTTTCGGTGAACTGACCCATGTGCCAGGATTCAGGATTGGCATCGCTGATACTCTTGACGATGCGTTCTCCGGCTTTGTTGCTTACGATGCCGAGAAAGAACCTCGAACCACGGGATGAAGCGTAGACCAGGAGTTGGCCGCGCGTGTCGTAGATGTAGCCCTCGTCGGCCTCTCCGGTCCTGAGGGAGGCCAGCAGGTGATCACCGATATGTTTTTTCTCTTCGTCGAACAGGATAGGGTTGTAGTTGTCCGGCGTTTCATAATTGTTGATCAGGTTGAGACCCGCGATCATGAGTTCGTCGTCAGCGACGCTGGCGGCTTCATGCACCAGTTTTTTCTCGATGCGGTGGATGTTTTCCCGCAACGATGTGAAGGCGTCCTGTATGGTCTGTTGCGCGACCTCGCGATGATAGTTCAACAGGCTCTGATCGATGAGCAGGCCGGCACTGATCAGTGACAGGGTGGTGATCACCAGAGTGAACAGCGTCAGCTTGAAATTGATCGTCAACGGCTTCATCAGAAAATCGGCTCGACCTGTTCCACGTTGTCCCGGGTTACCCGTACTGAATCGAGCGGTATCTCCTTCGGCACCGGTTTGCCCTGCAGTAGTTCCATGGCTGCCATGGCCCCTTCCCGGCCACCGGTGGGGTAGGTGAAGCTGACAGCGAGATCGCCGCGCCGTATCGCCTCACGACTTTCGCTGATGTAGTCGATGCCAACGATGGGCAGGCTCGACGGATCGATGCCGTAACGGCGCAATACCATCATGGCGGCCAGTGCCATGCTGTCGCTTTGGGCGTAGATGGCATCGATGTGTTTGCCCGACTCGAGCACCGATTCTGTGGCGCGAATGGCATCCGCGCGCAGGTAGTTGCCCACTCTGCGTTCAACCATGATGCCGGGATAGTCGGCCACAGCCTCCAGAAACCCGCGGGTTCGGTAGAGGGTGGTGCTGGCGCCGGGAACCCCTTCCAGCATCAGGACCCGCCCCTTACCCTCCAGCCGCTGCGCCAGGTATTCGCCCGCGGCCCGTCCGATGGCGAGGTTACCGGGGTGGATGAAGCTGGTGTAGCCCTCCCCCTCGATGCCGCGGCTGAGCAGGATCACCGGTATCCCCTGGGCGTGGACCCGCTCGATCACCTGACTCAGCACATGCCGATCGCGCGGGCTGGTTATCAGCAGGTCGACACCTCTGTTGACCAGGTCCTCGATATGTTTTGCCTGCAGCGCCGTGCTGCCCTGCGCATCGGTGTATTCGAACCGAACCTGGGGATATTCGGCCAGCGTCTGCTTCACCTCCATGACCTGGGCCAGACGCCAGTCATTGCCCAGGGTGTCCTGGGCGAAACCTATATAGAGAGACTCACGGCCGTGGACAGGACCGAGCAGCGAAACCGAGACCAGGATCAGTAGCCATAGACTCAATCTGGGACTTGGGAGGCGGGGTGACGTCATAGATACAAACTCCGTTCTACTACAAATACATTTCGTCCTTGGCCTGTATCGGACCTTGTCGGCGGTTGTGCCGAAAAATTGAGATGGAGCTACGGTGGATGGGCAAGGCTGATAAGCATTGATTCGTCCAGGGCATAGCGCGTTATCAGCATGAAATTTATGGGAATATTGGATTCCTCTCTGGATTTTTCCGGTGCTGTTCTCGGCCTTCCAGGGTGATTTGAGACGCGGCGGGAAGAAACCAGTGGCGGATGGCGGGCAGTCTCCGGAAAAGGGCTTTGGGGACTTGCCTGGCGACCGGTGCCCAGCTGTTTTCGCCGTCAGGGTGGTGACTTCGGGGTTCGTCTCGAACCCTACAAACCAGACTGTCCTAACGATTTTGATTCCGGTATATTCCGCGCATGGATCTGAACTTTCTTGAATTCGAACAACCGATTGCCGAGCTCGAGGCGAAAATTGAGGAGCTGCGACTGGTCGGCAGCGACAACGAGATCAACATCCAGGACGAAATCGCCCGGTTGGAGAGCAAGTGTCAGTCGCTGACCGAATCGATCTTCTCCAATCTCAAGCCCTGGGATATCTCCCAACTGTCCAGACATCCTCAGCGTCCCTACCTGCTCGACTATGTCGACCGGATCTTCGATGAGTTCCATGAGCTGCACGGCGATCGGGCCTTCGCCGACGACCACGCCATCGTGGGCGGCGTGGCGCGACTGGAGGGGCGTCCGGTCATGCTGATCGGTCACCAGAAGGGCCGCGACACCAAGGACAAGCTCTACCGCAACTTCGGCATGCCGCGCCCGGAGGGCTATCGCAAGGCCTTGCGCCTGATGGAGATGGCCGAGCGTTTCAGGCTGCCGATCCTGACCTTTATCGACACCCCCGGCGCCTATCCCGGCGTGGGTGCGGAGGAGCGTGGCCAGAGTGAGGCGATCGCACGTAACCTCAAGGTGATGTCGGGTCTGCGTACCCCCATCATCTGCACCATCATCGGCGAGGGGGGCTCCGGCGGAGCCCTGGCCATCGGTGTCGGCGACCGCATCATGATGCTTCAATACAGCACCTATTCGGTGATCTCCCCCGAGGGGTGTGCCTCGATTCTCTGGAAGAGTGCCGAGAAGGCACCGCTGGCCGCGGAAGCGATGGCGATTACCTCGGACCGTCTCAAGGAACTCGCGCTGATCGACGAGATCGTCCCCGAGCCCCTGGGTGGCGCCCATCGCGACATCGAAGGCATGGCGAAAAACCTCAAGCACGCCCTGCAGGAGGGGCTGGAGAACATCACCAGCATGGCCATCGACAAACTGCTCGACAGCCGCTATCAGCGGCTTATGCAGTACGGGCAGTTCGCCGGGGATTGAGCCGGCCCCGTCGTCCGCTGGCCTGCCGTGCTCATCAACCCCCACAGGCTGCTGACAACCCTCAAACAGCTGCCTGCCGCCGAACGCTGCCACCTTGCGATCAGCGGGGGCCTCGACTCCTGTGTCCTGCTCCACCTGCTGGCCGGTCTGCGCGAGTCGTTGCCCTGGTCGCTGCACGCCATCCACGTCAATCACGGTCTGCAGGTGGTGGCCGATCTCTGGCAGGCCCATTGCGAATCCCTCTGTGAGCAGAACCGGATCCCGCTGCAGGTGATCCAACTGTCGTTGAAGCCCGGCCCCGGGGAGAGTGTCGAGGCGGTGGCCCGGGAGGCGCGCTACCGGGCCCTGGCCGAGCACATCGCTCCCGGTGATCTGCTGCTGACGGCACAGCATCAGGACGACCAGGCGGAAACCCTGCTGCTGCAGCTGCTGCGGGGCAGCGGTCCGGCCGGTCTGGCCTCGATGCCACCACTGAGTCGTTTCTATGCCGGCTGGCTGGCGCGGCCTCTGCTCGACATTCCGCGCAGCAGTCTCGAGACCTATGCCCGCCAACACCACCTGAGCTGGGATGAGGATCCCTCCAACCGGGATCTGCGATTCGACCGCAATTTCATCCGCCATCAGGTGATGCCGCTGCTGCAGAGCCGCTGGCCCGCCGCCACATCCACCCTGTCGCGCGCCGCCCGTTTCAGCGCTGAGCTGCTGGTATTGGCCAAGGAGGAGGCGGAGGAGGACCTGGCGCAGGTGCGCCGACCGGAGCAGGGGGGGCTCTCGGTGGAGGCGCTGAACCGCTTCGACTCCGTTCGGCTGCGTAACCTGCTGCGGTACTGGATCACCCTGATCGGCGCCCCGCTGCCGAGCTCGAAGAAACTGGGCCGTATTGAGTACGAGGCGGTGCGGGGACGCGCCGATGCCACTCCCCTGATCGCCTGGAGCGGCTGGGAGGCGCGGCGCTACCGGGATCGGCTGAGCCTAGAGCGTGCACTGCCATCGTTTGAGCCGTCAACGACGCTGCTGTGGCAAGATCGAATGCAGCTGATGTTGCCGGAGGGTCTGGGCCGGCTGATAGCCGAATCCGGCTCGGGGGGCATCGACGCGGAGCGCTGGCGGCGGGCCCGCATCGAGGTGCGCTTCCGTCAGGGTGGGGAGTGCTGTCTCCCGGCCGGGCAGGCACACCATCGGCCCCTGAAAAAACTGTTCCAGGAGTGGGGGGTGCCGCCCTGGGAGCGGACTCGCCAGCCCCTGGTCTATCTCGACGGCGAGCTGGCCGCCATACCCGGCCGGCTGGTCTGCCAACCCTTTGCCGCCGCGGCCGGCGAGGACTCGATGGTGATCCGCTGGGAGTCGCCCTTCGCGATCGGGCACTAAGGGTGGTGGTCTCGATCTGAAGGGTTGGCATCAGTCCGAAGGTCGATCCACTCCAATCCCTCGTACCCTGGTGGGGCAGGGCCCCACCCTACGCTCGAACCTCAGGTAGGGCAGGGGCCCTGCCCCACCAATCACGTTTGAATCAGACGCTGTGAGTATACGGTGCGGCAAGCCGCACCCTACGGTTTGATCATGGGTAGGGCGCGGCTTGCCGCACCGTATCACTTAGTATTAACAGCCCTAACTCGGCGTCATTCGGGCCGGAGTCGGTTTGCTGGAACTCAGTGGACTCCGCTCAGTCCCTCCCGATTGGCTACTCCCGATTCCTGAGTCAGCCGGGCCCCTTGGCAGTGTTATCGTCCTAGGAGTCAAGTGAATTTGTCACATCTGCGGCATGCGCCATGCCATTTCTCTCCCTCCTTGGTTCAGTGATGCTCTTTATCAAGGGCAATCAGTCCGATTTGCCGGATGGAGGTATGGGAGATGACGACTCAGACAACGACACAGGGAGCAGGCCATGATCGGCTCGAGTTGACCCGAGGGGCGCTGCTGCAGCATATCGGATCGAGCCAGATCGTACCCGATTATCTCATGCAGCATGCGCGACGCTATCAGATGGTGACCCAATGGGAGGAGCTACTCTGCGCGACTTTCGATCCCGAACAGGGCTGGGTAAGGGCGCTGGTCATCATTCATCAGCCTGAAGGCTACAGTGGTCTGTACCGTCGCCACAGCTCCATAGAATATGTCCGCTTCTTCCTCGATTGGCAGGATGGTGCGGGTTATCAACCGATCGGCCTTACCCATTTCAAGGTCTGCGACCAGCCGCAGAACGAGACGGATCCGGACCGCCCGCGTTACAGACGGCTCTCCGCGCCTTTCGACAGGGATCGTTACTTGGGCTGTGTGATGAGCGGTCTGCATCCCAGGGTGAAAGCGGTACTCTCCTGGCATCAGGTGCCGGAGCTGGATCCGGATTTCGTTCCCCTGTTCGGCAACGCGATCGAGTCGCAGATCTGTGATGACGCCGAACATCCCTTGATCGAGCACATCCTGAGCAAGCCCTCTGCCACCGTGAAGGAGTTGCCCTATGCGTTTTGGGGGGAGAGTCTGCAGTAATGCGACTCTGCCGAGGGATGCTGAGTACCGCCGTTCATAACAATGCCGATTCAGTACTAGTCTGATGTGTGCCTGCAATGAATCGTCCAAAATTGCCTATCGTCAGGCGTACGAGGAGTTGCGCCTGACCCGGAGTCTGCTGCTGGAAAGTGGCGCGGGTGGGGGGCAACTGCACGGTGGGGTGCTGCAAAACCTGCATCGATATCGCAGCGTGACCCACTGGGAGGAACTCCTCTGCATCGCGGTCAATACCCGGTTGGATTGTCTTATGGCGGTGGTTTCGATCCGTCAACCGGACGGTTACAGCAGCATTGTCAGCGATGGCGGTTCCAAGGAGTTCATCCGTTTCTTCATCGACTGGGGAGACGGAGAATCCTATCAACCTGTCGGCCTGCACAGTTTCGAGGTGTGCGACCCTATCCATGTCGATGAGCCGGGACGTCTTCCCTATCACCAGCTCATCACGACCACGTTCGATGCGGAGCGGTACTGGGACAGCGTACTGGATGGCATCCAGCCGAAGGTCTGCGGGGTGCTCTCCTGGAATCAGGCACCGCCGGAAGAGAGCACCTTCCAGCCCATCTTCGGCAACCGTGTCGAGTCACGCATTCGCGCCGATTCGATCAAGGATGTATTGGCGCTGTATCACCACATCTAGCCAGAATACATCATGTGGCCGCTCTAATAGACGATAACCTACTGATTTTAATTTATTTATTGTAGCTTTAGGGAAGCGAAGTGTTATCGACTGAGGCTGAACGTGCTTTCGCTTCGGTATCGCCGTTCAGCTGCGATAGTTGCTCAACATGCAAAAGCCTTGGCCATGGATTAAATCTCAGATCCACATCTGAACAGCGATACCGGCACCATCATCAGTTTCCAGGGAGAAACAATCGGGTTGGTGTGAATTTGTCACATCCGAACCGTGCCTTTTTCAACTGTCCCGCGAATGGATAGGTGAAATCATAGTTTCAGGTAAGGGAAATGGTTTGCGATGGATTGCATGCAGGGGCCGGCCCGTATTCCGGTCGATGGGTTTTCGGGGGAGGGAGTGATCCCATCACCTGAAAGGGAATACACATCGGATACGGGATGACGGGTCGGCCGGGTGCGGAGAGAGCTGACGATGGTAGGATTGACACAGGATTACAGGGATTCATTTTTCGACAACATGGAAGTGTCTCATGAGGGTCCACGCCTGGAAAACGGCTGGATCGATAACTTGGAGTCCGGTTTCAGCCTGCTGGACAGGGTCCAGCCGATCGGTGGTAAAAGGGCCTTCGATCTCATCTTCGGTTTACTGCTGCTGGTTCTCTGTGGACCGCTGCTGTTGGTGGCCATGCTGGCGCTCTGGATCTCCAGCCTGGGGCGTGATCCGGTCATCTATCGACAGATTCGCGTCGGTCGTGACGGCAAGCATTTCACCTTGCTGAAGCTGCGCACCATGTGTGTGAAGGCCGAGCCTTGGGGCGCATGCATGGCGTCCGCCAACGACCCCAGGGTCACTCATCTCGGCCGCATATTGCGCAGAAGCCGGATCGACGAACTGCCGCAACTGATCAACGTGTTGAGGGGAGAGATGAGTCTGATCGGTCCGCGTCCGGAGCGCCCGGAATACGTCAGTGTGTTCGAAGTCGAAATCCCGGGCTACTCGCTGCGTCATCAAGTGAAACCCGGTATAACCGGCCTCGCTCAAGTGCGTTGCGGTTACGCCGAGAATCTCCAGGATACGGCGGTCAAGCTTTACTACGATTTGAACTACATCAGACGCAACAGTCTGGCGATGGATATGTCTGTTCTGCTACGGACGCTGCCCGTGGTCTTTTTCGGCTGGGGAGCGAGATGAGACGGCCAGGACGCTGGCCGTCTGATGTAATCGTGGCTGCGGCTTTTCCGTTCAAAGATGGTGCTTAGAGCGGATAGCCGGTCTTCGGGTTGCAGGCAGGTGAAACAAAAACGGCACCGGTTGTTGGCCGGTGCCGTGTCATGAATGCCGACGTCCGGGCTATCGGCATACCAAGCCTGCTGGAGGCTTACCCTCTACCCAGCCCGCGTCGCATGAAAAGTATTGATCTTCGCAGGTGACCTGTCCCTCGGTCGCAGATGGCGGATAATAGCAAGGCACTGTGCATCCCCCCAGCATGAATGCCAACATCATCGTGATCGCTAAACGTTGCATGAGGCCACTCCCCTTGTTGTGATTGAGCTCGAATGCATTCGAGCAGGAACCGGTTTAAAAATCAATGGTTAGCCTGGCAAATATCTGTTGTTCGGGTTGATATTGCGGGGGCAGCGGCTCACCGGTCTGAAAACTCAAATCATAGTAGCGAAACTCTTTGTCCAACATGTTTTTCACGATGATTTCGGCTTTGCCCCAGCGCTTTGGAAAACGGTAGCCCACAACGGCATCAAGATTCCAGAAGTCCTCCTGTTCGACGGTTCCCGATTGCTTGATCTCCTGATCGATGTATGTGCCAACGGTCTGCAGATAGAAGCCACTCTGCCAGAAATAGCTGACGCCGACGGGTAGACGCTGTGTATCAAGGGATTCCGGAGAAAACAGGTCGCGTTTGAACTGCTCGTTCTCATAGGCCAGGCTGATGCCAAGGTTGTGAATGGGGGTCCAATAGAGATAGGCGAGGTAGCGCTTTTCGTCTCGCTCTTCAGGCACGGAGTTGCTATTCGCGCTCAATGCGGTAATAGGTGCCTTGATATCGCGGCGGTTGAACTCCGCGCCGATGCTGAGCGAGCGGCTCGGCTTGATGTCGATGCCGAGCCCGTAGTGCTCGGTTTCCGCTCCCGGTACTTCATCGTAGAGCTGATTGAATCCCGCCACTTGAGTCGGCTCGATACTGCGGTCCATATTGCTTGGCCTGGCCAGGCTCTCGAGATAGGTGGCCCGCAAGACCACATTGTCCGAGGCCTCCCAGGTCAGGCCCACCTTGGGGTCGACAGCGTCGACCTCAACGGCTGAACTCTCGAAATCGGCGTAGGCTGCGCCCAGTGTCAGATTGAATCCATGGGGCAGCTGCAGCAGAGAGTAGAGATAGGCGTTTTTGTAGCTGGGGTCGATCTCGACCGGCGCAATGCTCTGATCCAGTGAATCGAAAAAGATGAACGGCGGCCCCGGCAGCTCTATGGTCAGGGTCTGCAGGGAATCGTATCGGTCGCTGCGGTCTTCGTCATGATAACCGGCGCCAAGGGTGAAGACGTGGTCGCTGATGTGCTGAATCCACTGCAACTCGCCGGTCCGTGCGATGCTGTCACTTGTGGTGGCCCTCGCCACTTCGCGAACGCCGGGCAGGATCCCGTAGGGCGACTGGGTGTCGATTGCGGGAATGAACTGAGTGAAGTTCTCGGACTGTACCTGCTTCAGGTCCTGGTAGATGAAAGAAGCCAGCAAATCGGTACCGGGGGCGGGCTGATGATGGATGCCGATGCGACCCAGACTGCTTTCCACTTCTCGACGCACGAATGGTGAAAAATCCATCGGGTCGAAGACGAAGGCCAGATCGCCGCTTTCACTCTCCTGCGAGCGGTATTCGAATTGGATGCTGGTGTCGGGAGAGAGGGATGCCTGCAGGAAGGCGTTGTAGATGTCCTGTTTCAGGTCGTTGTTGTCGCGCCAGCCATCCGTCTCATAGTGAAACTGGCCCAGACTGTAGGAGATACGATCATGCAGTCCCGAGACCACGAGATCGTCCCCGCCGGTACTGTTGGTTCCGCCAATGGCATTGAACTGGATATTGAAATCGTTCCGCGTGAACAGCGGCGTATATTCCGAATGGCCGCCGCTCGAAGGTCCAGCGCCATCGAGAATGCCCAGGTTGCTGGCGGCCAGCTGGGGCTGGATCGGTGTGGTGTTCAGCGGTTGCAGCAGCTGTGATTGCAACAGTTCGCTGACACGCGCGTTTTCGTATCTCGGTTTGCCGCTATAGCTGTCCGACAGCATGCGGTGTGCGGAGTGGGTTCCGGGACTGATCTGCAGCGAACTGTAGCCTTCGTTCAGGGCCAGGCGGTCGAAGCCCAGGTCCTGGTAGATGCGTGCCTGGCTGGCGTTGCGCGCGGCTTCATCCCGGTCCAGCAGGAAGCGGGAGCGGTAGACCGCACGGTTGTCGTTGAGATTGATCGAGGTCTGCACATCCTCCAGCGCTTCGACGGGTCGGTTGTCGGACTGCTTGAGCAGCGCGTCGTAGTACCAGGGTGTGGGGTCGTTGGGATCGAGCTCCTTGGCCATGGCAAGTTGCGAGGCCGCCAGCGGATCCCGTTTCTCTTCGTAATAGGCCTTGCCGAGATAGCTGCGCACCATGGAATTGTTGGGATCGAGGCTTGCCGCAATCTCGAGATCACGGCGCCCGCCCTCGACATCGCCTTTGCGGATCTTTGCCAGACCCAGGCCCAGGCGGGGCAGGGGATCCGCCGGATCCAGCGAGATGGCCTGTTCGAAACTCGAGCGGGCGTTCTCGATCTCGAAACGTGACAGATGGGAGAAACCGAGAACGGTTCGCGGGAGGGCGAAGTCGGGATTGACTTCCACTGCGGCCGAGGCGGCCTCGATCGCTTCCCGCAGCCGGCCCTGCGCCAGCTCGAGTTCGGCCAGGCGGGCTTTCGAGAGCGCGTCCGTGGGAGCGGCCTCAGTCGCTTGTCTGGCGCTGGCAAAGGCGGCGTCGAGATCGAAGCTTGCCTGTTGCGCATAGGAGCGCGCCATCAGCGGAGCCACGGATTGAGCATCCAGCCGGACGGCCTCATCCGCCAGTTCGGTCGCACGCTGCCGATCCCCAGTCGCCAGGGCGATGACCGATTGCAGGGCCAACGCCTGCGCGTTGTCGGGAGCCTGCTTCAGGGCCTGTGCGATAGCTGCGCTCGCTTCATCGACCCGACCGACCGACAGCAGCAGGGCGGCATGGTAGAGCCTGGTGTCCGTATTGCGCGCTTCATCGCTCAGGCTTTCGAGCTGTGACAGTGCCGCCGTGGTGTCGCCCTCCTTCAACAGACGCTGGGCATGTCGAAGCGCCTCCACGGCTGCCGTGTTGCCTTGCCACTCCATGCGATAGGGATCGAACACCAGGGGATAGTAGAGCGCCCATTTCACTGCATCGTAGGGGCTGACGACGAGGGCACTGCGGGGAGCGCCGTCCTTGACGCTGACGGCCTGTTCCCCGGGGCCCAGCATGAGCTCACCCTGAGTGTTCTGGGCCAGCACATGACCTTCGATGACCGTGATGCGGGCCTCGTCCGCATTGGCGCTTACGACGAACTCGGTGCCTTCGATCGATGCGTTGACATAGGGCGTCTGGACGCGAAAGGAGTGTTTGATGCGGCTGATGAAATGGGTGACGCCCTGGAGCAGGTCAAGCCAGGAGGTGCCGTCCTCGGCGGGGGCGTTGATGGTGACGCTGGTGTGTTCATCCAGTCGCAGCAGGGTTTCGTTGTGCAGTGTCAGGCCCGCGCGGCTGTTGGCCCCGACACGTATCCGGTCGCCGGGGCAGAGCCATTCATCCTGCCGGATGGCGGTCCAGCCCGAGGCGTCGGCGGCATGCAGTTCAACCCGTCCCTGTATCGAGACCGCCTGGGCTACGGGCGTTTCGCACTCGCCGGCGAACAGAGCCTGAGTCACTCCTCCGGTGAGCCAGAGAGCGACGGCAAAAACGGTAAAAGTGCCGCCACGCGGCACAGAGGTTATGCTGAAGGTCATCCTGATTGTTTGGTACCGGATTTATCCGGCGTCCCCTCCTCGAAATGATAAGCGTTGTGTAGGCGTTTATTTCCCACTATTATTGCAAGCTACCAGTAGCACACAAATCTTTTGTCTTCAAGTACTTGCTCCTGGTTTTGCCACTGGCGAACCATTTATGAGCGGGGTGTGAAACGCTCAGGCGAGCGGATTGATGCGGCTGCTTCGACGTTCATGATATTGCTGAATGTAGTAGTTGCTCGGGCCGTCATTCGGATAGCGTTGGGCGATAGCCTCAAACAGCGCCAGCGCCTGCTTTCTGGCGCCCGATTTCCATTCCGACAAGGCCTCGCCGAAGTCACGATGCAAGGCATACAGTTCAGGCGTCGCCTCGGTTTCGAGCGCGGCGACTTCATGCAGGATGAGGGGTTGCTCCCGGCCGGCCAGCATAAAGGACCCCAGCTCCCGGGTGACGATACCGTTAAGATCCGACAATGTCTCCTCGGAGGCGAGGATCTGGGTGCCCAGGGCCTTGTTCAGGGCTTCGATGCGGTTGGTGGTGTTGACCATGTCGCCCACCGCGCGATATTCGAAGTGGTCGATGGCCCCCACGTGGCTCATCACCAGTTCTCCGGCATGCAGGCCGATGCCGGTGGGCAGGGGTGGGTTGAGGTCCGAGTGGCGCAATGACTGGACGATCTCCAGGGCCGCCTCGCAGGCGCGCTGCCGTATCTCGACCTTGGGTTCGGTGGCGGGCCAGATGGCGAGCATGGCGTCGCCGATCACATCGGACACCACGCCGTCGCGGTTGCGAACCGGGGCGAAAAGAATTTCGTAGTAGTGATTGAGAAAGGCCTGCAGGTCGTCCGGCGCCATGTGTTCGGCCAGGCTGGTGTATTTACGGGCGTCGGAAGCGAGACAGACGCCGAAGGCTTTATCGCTGTGCTCCATGGCGCGCTCCTTGTCTTCGGCCAGTCGGTCGATGACATCGCCGGGCAGGTAGTAACCGAACAGTTCCCGCAGCTGCTCACGGCTGCGGCGCATCTGGCGATAGTGCCAGGTCAGTATGAGGATCATTGCCAGGGGGGTCTGCAGCGCCACCGGCGTGAACCAGGGCAGCCAGAGCTGATGTCGACTGAAGAGCCAATAGACCAGACCCAGAAAAGCCAGCGCCAGCAACAGACAGGCGACGACACCTTTGCTGCCTGGCAGGTGTCGCAGCAGCAGGGTTACCGCCAGGCCATAGAGCATCAGCAGCATGATGAGCGCGGGCGGATCGAGGGGGGTGAGCGTTTCGCCACGCAGCAGATTGGCGAAGGCGGTGGCGGCGATCTCCACGCCACTGAGATCGAGACCGTTCTTCTGGGTGAAAACGGTGTAGAAGCCATCCTGTTGCGTGGGTTGATAATCACCCGCATAGCCGATGAAAACCGCCTTGCCCCGCAGCTTGGCGAGGACTTCGGAATCCGCTTTCAGCAGTTGCTGATAGGGGAGGGTGCGGATGCTTGCCGGAGGACCGTAGAAGTTGAGATAGGGATAGATGTCGCCGGCGGCGATGTTCAACACGGTCTCCAGCCTGCTTTTCTCCGCTGGGGTGTAGTCCGACGATGCATTCAGGCTTTCCCGCACTTGATGGCGTAACGCAGGATTCCGCTGCAGGGCCTGTAGCAGGGCGATGCTGTCCGTCCCGTCACCTGCCAGTTCGTCTGCCGCTGCTGACGCTTCGAGTAGTCGGCCGAAACGATCGCCCTCCGGGTCTGCCAGATGGTGCACGGCGAGTGCCGGTAACGAGGGCAGCGCGTTCTCCCCGTTGAAGGTCCAGAAACGGCTCACACGCACCGGCACCTTGGGCAGAACGAACGGGGCGACGACGGCGGCGGCATCGGCAAACTCGGGCAGCGGGGGCAGCAGGCGCTCGATCTGCAGCGTTTGCTCCCCGCTGTTCAGCCGCTGTCGTTCCAGATAGCCGACCAGCAGCACGTTGCCGGCACGAGCAATGGACGCGGCCAACCGGGCATCCATCTCGGGTTCACGGGGTTTCTTGAAGAAGATATCGATAGCGATGACGGCAACCCCGGCTTCATGCAGGTGGTCTATCAACTGTGCATGCACGCTGCGGGGCCATTGGGGAATCTCTTCGCCGAGGCCGAGTTGGGACGCGGTGTCGCCGTTGATGGAGACGATGACCACCTCTTGGGGCGGTGGCTCTCCACCGCGCAACTTGAACAGTAGACCCAGTCCAACGCTCTCTTCCCAGTTTGCGCTGGCGGGGATCAGAGCGAGTGCGGCGCCGAGGAGACCGATCATCAGACCGAGTCCGAGGGAACCCAGGTGCCTCTTTCTGTGTGCTTTCATCCTGTTGTTCCGGCGCTGATTTCGCGCCTGGGGTTTGTGACCGGCGGCCCTTTCCTGGAGACTTCTGTAGGACACTTCCTAGCGAGTGTATATAATCGCAGCATGATTGAGAACATATCCATCTTCGCGGGTCTGGCGCCAGCGGATCGCGAGATGATCGAACAACGCGTGGTGAAAAGGAGTTACCCCAAGAATACGATCATTCTCTCCGAAGGCGACAGCAGCGACTCGCTCTACCTGATCCTCAGCGGCAAGGTGAAGGTCTTTCTCAACGATGAGAACGGCAAGGAGGCGATCATCAACTATCAGGAGGCGGGCGAGTATTTCGGCGAACTCTCGCTCATCGACGACTGCACCCGTTCGGCCTCGATCATGACGACGGAACCCTGCACGCTTGCCGTCATCACCAAGCAGGCCTTCCATCAGATCATGCAGGACAGCCCCGCCATCGCCATCCATCTGCTGAAGGATCTGGTGCATCGGGTCAGAACCCTCACCGAAGAGGTCAGGAGTCTTGCCCTGTCCGATGTCTACGGTCGTCTGAGCAAGACGCTTCTCGGCATGGCGGTGGAGCGTGACGGCGAATGGGTGATCGACGAGCCCTTCACCCAGCAGGAACTGGCCAACCGTATCGGTGCCTCGCGTGAGATGGTCTGTCGCATCATCAAGGATCTGGTCAAGGGCGGTTATCTCACCACGGGTCCAAAACAGACCGTCATCCACAAAACCCTTCCAAAGCGCTATTGATGGGATTGTCAGCGACCTGCTGAGTGCTTCCGGTCATCCTGTGACGATGAAGCAGGGCTTGCGCTAGGGTGGGGCCCCACCCACCAGTGATCCTCGATATCCCAGGCGAAACCTGACGCAGATCAGGATATCCACTCTCGTTAATCCCGCACGACAGGTCACACATCGGGCGTGAATATTTCACAGACGACCGCCTTCGCCTTCCCTAACCTGAGCCATGTTGGGCGATAAAGCCCGGCGACCTGCTTTTCCAATGCGCAGTGGAAGCTGCCGGGAGTAACCCTGTGTTCGACAGGATTCCGATAGTAAAGTCTGCGTGCGGGAGAAGCATTTCCTCCACTTTGCCCTCCGCACTCTGCGGAGGGCTTTTTTACCAATCGGCAGCACTCATGAGTTTCGTTTCGGTGGGGCCCTGCCACACCATTGAGCACAGAGATTGAAGCAGACGTAAGACGTGGAAGTGTCCGTTCAGGTCGGCTGACAGTCAATCAATGCAGGATGTTGAACATCCGGTTGCGATAACGTTTCACCAGCGGGCCCTGACCGCCGAGCATGTCGAAGATACGCAGCATGTCCTTGCGCGCCGCGTCATCGCCGTATTCCCGATCCTGTTGCATCAGGGTCAGCAACAGCTCCAGCGCCCCTTCCAGATCGTTCTGCATGATCTTGTGCGAGGCCAGCTGGTGCAGGGCCTCGCTGTCGGCCGGGTTCTCCTGCAACCGTTTCTCAAGCGCTTCTGGCGACGGTGTGTCGGCACTGGAGCGGTCGAACTGAAGGCGCGCCAGCATGGCGCTGACCTCGGGGTTTTTCTTCTCCTCCTCCGGTAGGGCTTCGAGTTGCTGCTCCGCCTCGTCGAATTTGCCGATGGTTGCCAGATAGCGGGCGTTGGCCAGCATCACCCGCGGGCTGCCCGGGTCCATCTGCGCCGCCTGCTGGATCAGGGTGCCGGCATTGTCGGCATCGCCCTGCAGCAGCAGCTGTTCGGCCTGGGCCAGCAACCCGTCCGACTCCCGGGGGATGTATTTGTCGATGAAGCTGCGGACTTCGGTTTCGGGCAGGGCGCCCATGAATTCGTCCACCATCTCGCCCTTGAGGAAAAGCTTGACGCAGGGGATGCTGCGGATGCCGAAATGGGCCGCCAGCTGCTGCTGTTCCTCGGTGTTGACCTTGGCCAGGATGAACTTGCCCTGATACTCGTCGGCTAGCTTGGTCAGGGTCGGTGTCAGCGCTTTGCAGGGGTTACACCATTCGGCCCAGAAATCGACCAGTACCGGCCGGCTCATGGAGGTCTGCAGCACCACCTGCTGGAAGTTCTCCACTGTGACATCGTAGATAAAGGATGAGTCGGCCATCACTGAAGCTCCTGTCGGAATACTGAAACCGCCGCCATTATACTGAATCCGGGCGGGAATGAAGGCTTGAAATCGGTCAGCCGGCGCCCCACCTGATAGGCAGTCAACAAGCTGGAAGATCTCCATGAGCGAAGCAGTCCACATCGTCTGTCCCCATTGTGACGGCGTCAACCGCGTGCCCGCATCCCGTCTGGGGGACGGTGCCAAGTGCGGCAAGTGCCATCGACCCCTCTTCAATGGCCACCCCTTGGCGCTGGATGAGCGCCGCTTCTCCCGCCATGCACAGAAAAGCGACATTCCGCTGCTGATCGATTTCTGGGCCCCCTGGTGCGGTCCCTGCCGCATGATGGCTCCGGCCTTCGAACAGGCGGCCGCCCAGCTGGAGCCCGGCATGCGATTGGTCAAGGTCAACACCGAAGAGGCACAGCAGCTGGGAGCGCAATTCGGCATACGCAGCATTCCGACCCTGATGCTGATGCGGGGTGGTCGTGAGGTCGCCCGTCAGCCCGGTGCGATGGACGCGGGTGGTATCGTCAACTGGGTGAGGCAGTACTCCGGATAGGCCGATTTTCCGGTGATCGGATTAGACAGCCCCATCCGCCATAAGTAGAATGGCACCTGTCGATAGGGGGGTACGAAACAGCCCGCCGGTCGACACTTACAACGTTGAGATTCCCTGGGGTGGGCACGTCGCGGTCCGCCCCTTTTTGCACGCCTGCAAAATCGGAGAGATTCTTGAGAAAACCAGCAATTCTGGTCCTGGAAGACGGCAGCCAGTTCAGGGGTGATGCCATCGGCGCCGAGGGTGAGACCGTCGGCGAAGTGGTCTTCAATACGGCGATGACCGGATATCAGGAGATTCTGACCGATCCCTCCTACAGCCGGCAGATCGTTACCCTCACCTATCCCCATATCGGAAATACCGGCGTCAATGCCGAGGACGAGGAGTCGGAGCGGATCCACGCCGCCGGACTGGTGATCAAGGATCTGCCGCTGATCACCAGCAACTGGCGTTCGGAGGACTCCCTCGAAGCCTATCTGCAGCGCCACGGCATCGTCGCCATCGCCGATATCGATACTCGTCGTTTGACCCGTATCCTGCGGGAGAAGGGCGCCCAGAACGGCTGCATAATGGCAGGTGATGAGATCGACGAAGCCCGGGCCCTGGAGCTGGCCAAGGGCTTTGCCGGCCTCAAGGGCATGGACCTGGCCAAAGAAGTGACCACCCGGACACCCTATGTATGGGCTCAGGGCACCTGGTCGCTGGAGGAGGGCTTGCCCGACGACGCCCAACTGGCCGATGAGAAGCTGCCTTATCACGTGGTGGCCTATGACTACGGCATCAAGCGCAACATCCTGCGCATGCTGGTCGACCGCGGCTGCCGGGTCACCGTGGTACCGGCACAGATGCCGGCAGACGAGGTGCTGGCGCTGCAGCCCGACGGTGTCTTTCTCTCCAATGGGCCGGGCGATCCCGAACCCTGCGACTACGCCATCGAAGCGATCGGCAAAATCGTCGATAGCGGCCTGCCGGTATTCGGCATCTGCCTCGGACACCAGCTGCTGGGCCTGGCATCCGGTGCCCGCACGGTGAAGATGAAGTTCGGCCACCATGGCGCCAACCATCCGGTGCAGGACCTGGAGCGGGGTACTGTCATGATCAGCAGCCAGAACCACGGTTTCGCGGTGGACGAAACGACCCTGCCCGATACGCTGAGAGCTACCCACCGCTCGCTCTTCGACGGCACCCTGCAGGGTATCCACCGCACCGACCAGCCGGCCTTCAGTTTCCAGGGGCATCCGGAAGCCAGCCCCGGTCCCCATGATGTGGCTCCGGTATTCGATCACTTCATCGATTTGATCAAGCAGCGGGGTTGACGCCCGACAAGCCCATCGGAAGCGGAAAGGTACTCGGTGGTTTTTTTCATGCTGTAGGGTGACTCGCGTCCCTGTGCGGCCAAACAGATTCAACGGTTGTTAAATGCCCAAGCGTACAGACATACAGAGCATCATGATCATTGGCGCCGGTCCTATCGTCATCGGGCAGGCGTGCGAGTTCGACTACTCCGGTGCCCAGGCCTGCAAGGCGCTGCGGGAGGAGGGGTTCCGGGTCATCCTGGTCAACTCCAACCCGGCCACCATCATGACCGATCCCGACATGGCGGATGCCATCTACATCGAACCGATCACCTGGCGGACCCTGGAGCGGATCATCGAGAAGGAGCGTCCCGACGCCCTGCTGCCCACCATGGGCGGCCAGACCGCCCTCAACTCGGCTCTGGATCTGGTGCGCGAGGGCGTGCTGGCGAAATATGGCGTGGAGATGATCGGCGCCACCCGCGAGGCGATCGACAAGGCCGAGGACCGGGACCTGTTCCGCCAGGCCATGCGCAAGATCGGCCTCGACATGCCCCGTTCGGCCATCGCTCATAGCATGGAGGAGGCGCAGCAGGTGCAGGCCCAGATCGGCTTCCCTACCATCATCCGTCCCTCATTCACCATGGGCGGCAGCGGCGGCGGCATCGCCTACAACCCGGAGGAGTTCGCCGAGATCTGCGAGCGCGGACTCGACCTCTCGCCCACCAACGAGCTATTGATCGAGGAGTCGATCCTGGGCTGGAAAGAGTTTGAGATGGAGGTGGTGCGCGACCGCAAGGACAACTGCATCATCATCTGCTCGATCGAGAACCTGGATCCCATGGGCGTGCACACCGGCGATTCCATCACCGTGGCGCCGGCCCAGACCCTGACCGATAAGGAGTACCAGATCATGCGTAACGCCTCGCTGGCGGTGTTGCGCGAGATCGGCGTCGAGACCGGCGGCTCCAATGTGCAGTTCGCCATCAATCCCGAGAACGGGCGCATGATCATCATCGAGATGAATCCCCGCGTCTCCCGCTCCTCGGCCCTGGCTTCCAAGGCCACCGGCTTCCCCATCGCCAAGGTGGCGGCCAAGCTGGCGGTGGGCTACACCCTGGACGAGCTGCAGAACGAGATCACCGGCGGCGCCACCCCAGCCTCCTTCGAGCCCAGCATCGACTACGTGGTCACCAAGGTGCCGCGTTTCGCCTTCGAGAAGTTCCCCCAGGCCGACGACCGCCTGACCACCCAGATGAAGTCGGTGGGCGAGGTGATGGCCATCGGCCGTACCTTCCAGGAGTCGCTGCAGAAGGCCCTGCGTGGCCTGGAGACCGGCAAGGACGGTCTCGACGAGATCGTCGACCTGAATGAGGAGGACGTGCGCGACACCCTGATGCGGGAGATCCGTCTGCCCGGTCCCGAGCGGCTCTGGTACGTGGCCGAGTGTTTCCGCTTCGGCATGACCCTCGACGAGGTGCACGAGATCTGCGCCATCGATCCCTGGTTCCTGGTGCAGATCGAGGAGCTGGTCAACATCGAGCGCGAAGTTGCCGGGCAGGGCCTCGAGGGGCTCGACTCGGAGCGCCTGCGTTTTCTCAAGCGCAAGGGCTTCTCCGACAGTCGCATCGCCTCCCTGGTGGAGAACAGCGAGGCGGAGATCCGCCGTCTGCGCCACCAGGCGGGCATCCGGCCGGTCTACAAGCGGGTCGATACCTGTGCCGCCGAATTCGCCACCAGTACGGCCTACATGTACTCCACCTATGACGAGGAGTGCGAGGCGCAGCCCAGCGACAGGAAGAAGATCATGGTACTCGGCGGCGGTCCCAACCGCATCGGCCAGGGCATCGAGTTCGACTACTGCTGCGTGCACGCCGCCTTCGCCATGCGTGAGGACGGCTACGAGACCATCATGGTCAACTGCAATCCGGAGACGGTCTCCACCGACTACGATACCTCCGACCGGCTCTACTTCGAGCCCCTGACCCTGGAGGATGTGCTGGAGATCATCGACAAGGAGCAGCCCGCCGGGGTGATCGTCCAGTACGGCGGCCAGACGCCGTTGAAACTGGCCGATGACCTGGAGGCCGCCGGCGCGCCGATCATCGGCACCAGCCCCGACTCCATCGATCTGGCGGAGGACCGGGAGCGGTTTCAGAAAATGGTCGAGAAACTGGGCCTGAGGCAGCCGCCCAACCGTACCGCCCGCGATCCCGAGGAGGCTGTCGTCCTGGCGGAGGAGATCGGCTACCCGCTGGTGGTGCGTCCCTCCTACGTACTGGGCGGCCGCGCCATGGAGATCGTCTACAACGAGACCGACCTGCGCCGCTACATGCGCGAGGCGGTAAGCGTCTCCAACGACTCGCCGGTGCTGCTCGACCGCTTCCTAGACGACGCCATCGAGGTCGATGTGGATGCCATCTGCGACGGCGAGGACGTCCTGATCGGCGGCATCATGGAGCACATCGAACAGGCCGGCGTCCACTCCGGCGACTCCGCCTGCTCGCTGCCGCCCTACACTTTGTCGGCGGCGATTCAGGACCGCATGCGCGAGCAGATGCGCAAGATGGCCCTGGAGCTGAAAGTGGTGGGGCTGATGAACACCCAGTTCGCCATCAAGGACAACCAGATCTATCTGCTGGAGGTCAATCCGCGTGCCTCGCGCACCGTGCCCTTTGTCTCCAAGGCCACCGGCGTACAGCTGGCCAAGGTGGCGGCTCGCTGCATGGCAGGCGTCAGTCTGAAACAGCAGGGGATCACAAAAGAGGTGATTCCGGAGAACTATTTCGTCAAGGAGGCGGTCTTCCCCTTCATCAAGTTCCCGGGCGTCGATACGGTACTCGGCCCTGAGATGAAGTCGACCGGTGAGGTGATGGGTGTGGGTCGTACCTTCGGCGAGGCCTACAACAAATCGATCATGGGGGCCGGTTACCAGCTGCCCGAGGGCGGGCGCGCCCTGTTGAGTGTGCGCAACGCCGACAAGGCGCGGGCGGTGGAGGTGGCCCAGGATCTGATCGATCTCGGTTTCACCCTGAGCGCCACCGGCGGCACCTGTCAGGCAATCCTCGATGCGGGACTCGAGTGCGCCCGCATCAATAAGGTGATGGAGGGACGTCCCCATATCGTCGACTCGATCAAGAACAACGAGGTCAACCTGATCATCAACACCACGGAAGGGGCCAAGGCAATCGCCGATTCGGCCGAGATTCGTCGAGCGGCCCTACAACACAAGGTGAGCTACACCACCACCATCTCCGGTGCCGAGGCCACCTGCCTGGCGCTGAAGCAACTGGACAAACTGAGTGTCAACCGTCTTCAGGACCTGCATGACTGAAGGCGCCGAGAGGAATCGACTATGAGTAAGGTACCGCTGACCGCCAAGGGCGCCGCCAAGCTTCAGGAGGAGCTGAAGCGGCTGAAGGGCGTCGAGCGCCCGAAGATCATCAAGGCTATCGCAGAGGCGCGCGAGCATGGCGATCTGAAGGAGAATGCAGAGTACCATGCGGCCCGTGAGCAGCAGAGCTTCGTCGAGGGTCGGATCAAGGATATCGAGGGCAAACTCTCCCACGCCCAGATCATCGACGTGACCAAACTGGATGCCGGCGGCAAGGTGGTCTTCGGTGCCACAGTGGTGGTGCTGGAGCTCGACAACGATGCCGAATTCACCTACCAGATCGTGGGCGACGACGAGGCCGACATCAAGAACAATCTGATCTCCATCAGCTCTCCCATCGCCCGCGCCCTGATCGGCAAGCAGGAGGGAGACGATGTCTTTCTGGAGACGCCGGGCGGCAAGCGGGAGTTCGAGATCCTGGAAGTGCGCTACGAGTAATTAATTTCGAATTGTGAATTTTGAATGTCGAATTGAGGTGTTCGCTTCGCTCACGTCTGATTAGCTTTCCCCTCTCCCCAACCCCTCTCCCGCAAGGGGAGAGGGGTTTTCAGGGGGCACCCAACCTGACAGGAAGATTCCCTCTCCCCTTGCGGGAGAGGGCCAGGGAGAGGGGGGATAAAAACCGTACGCGCAGCGCACACCCCCAATTCACAATTCAACATTCAAAATCAAATCACGATCCGGTTTTTCTTTTTCTTCGGATTGGGCCGGTAGAAGACAGCCACCCGGCCGATGATCTGCACCAGCGAGGCCGTAAGCCGGGTCACGATCTCCCCGCTGAGCGCCTCCCGGTCGGCCTTGTCGGCGCCGGCCAGCTTCACCTTGATCAGTTCGTGGATATCGAGGGTCGAGTCGATCTCCGCCAGCACGTTCTCGCTCAGGCCGTGCTGGCCGACGATGACCACGGGTTTGAGGGGGTGGGCCAGCTTTTTCAGCTCGCGGATCTGGGCGGAGGTCAGTGCCATTGGAATTCTGCCGGTTGTCTGTGCGGGGGCGGATTCTAGCTGGTTTCCGGGTATGATTGAAACTGAACATTCAGAATTAAACCGATGAAACGCAGCAAAAGCAGCCGCCAGTGGCTGGATCGCCACTTCAAAGATACCTACGTCAAGCAGGCCCAAAAAGCCGGGTATCGTTCACGTGCGGCATTCAAGCTGTTGGAAATCCAGGAAAAAGATAGGGTTATCAAACCGGGTATGCGGGTGGTGGACCTGGGTGCGGCCCCCGGAGGCTGGAGCCAGATCGCGCGGGATCTGGTGGGCGAGAAAGGGCAGGTGATCGCCCTCGATATCCTGCCCATGGATCCAATTGCCGGTGTCGAGATCATCCAGGGGGACTTTCGCGAGGACGAACCGCTGTCCCGATTGCGGAATCTCCTGGGCGGTGAGCCGGTCGATCTTGTAATTTCCGATATGGCACCCAATGTTACGGGTATGGCCAGTGTGGATCAGCCGCGCGCCATGTATCTGTGTGAACTGGCTCTGGATTTCGCCCGGGAGAGCTTGAAGCCGGGCGGCGGTTTTGTCATCAAGGTCTTTCAGGGGGCCGGATTCGACGAGTTCATCAAATCCGTTCGCCAGTCTTTCGGGCGCGTGGTGAGTCGCAAGCCGGCGTCATCACGGGCGAAAAGCCGTGAGATCTACCTGGTAGCAGGGAACTTTAAGATATAGTACCGTACCAATCAGTTAATCCGACAAATCAGGCAGTTGCACCTCACCGGGCCTGACCGGCGATCTGCGACAGGGGTATCCCGGCTCCGGGCAAAGGGGCACCGACCTGATGCGGAATCCAGTTCCGCCCACGTAGGCGGGATGATATGCGAGGTTTACGCTTTGAACGACATGGCAAAAAATCTGATTCTTTGGGTGGTGATCGCCATTGTGTTGATGACGGTCTTCAACAATTTTTCCACCACCCAGCCCAAGGCGCAGATGAAGTCCTATTCCGACTTCATCGCTGATGTGAAATCGGGGCAGGTCAAGGAGGTGACCATCAGCGGCAACGGGCACGACATCGACGGTACGCTCACTTCCGGACAGCACTTCTCCACCTACAGTCCGGGTGACGACATGCTGGTCGGCGATCTGCTCAACAACAATGTGGAGATCTCCGCCGTACCGCCTGAGAAGCCTTCCCTCTTGATGAACATCCTCATCAACTGGTTCCCGCTCTTCGTCCTCATCGGTCTCTGGATCTTCTTCATGCGTCAAATGCAGGGTGGTGGTGCCGGTCGTGGCGCCATGTCCTTCGGCAAGAGCAAGGCACGTATGCTGAGCGAGGATCAGGTCAAGATCACCTTCAGTGACGTGGCCGGTGTGGAGGAGGCCAAGGAGGAGGTGACCGAGATGGTCGACTTCCTACGCGATCCCTCCAAGTTCCAGAAACTGGGCGGCAAGATTCCCAAGGGCGTGCTGATGGTCGGCTCGCCGGGTACCGGTAAAACCCTGCTGGCCAAGGCCATTGCCGGCGAGGCCAAGGTGCCCTTCTTCACCATCTCCGGTTCCGACTTCGTAGAGATGTTCGTCGGTGTCGGCGCTTCCCGCGTGCGCGACATGTTCGATCAGGCCAAGAAGCACGCTCCCTGCATCATCTTCATCGACGAGATCGACGCCGTCGGTCGCCATCGTGGCGCCGGCCTGGGTGGCGGTCACGACGAGCGCGAGCAGACCCTCAACCAGCTGCTGGTGGAGATGGACGGCTTCGAGGGTAACGAGGGCGTCATCGTCATCGCCGCCACCAACCGTCCCGACGTGCTCGATCCCGCCCTGCTGCGTCCCGGCCGCTTCGACCGCCAGGTGGTGGTGCCGCTGCCCGACGTGCGCGGACGTGAGCAGATTCTCAAGGTCCACCTGCGCAAGGTGGCCGCCGCCGATGACGTGCAACCCTCCATCATCGCCCGTGGCACCCCCGGCTTCTCCGGCGCCGACCTGGCCAACCTGGTCAACGAAGCAGCCCTGTTCGCCGCCCGTGCCAACAAGACCATGGTCACCATGGAGGAGATGGAGAAGGCCAAGGACAAGATCCTCATGGGTACCGAGCGCCGGACCATGGTCATGAGCGAGGAGGAGAAGAAGCTCACCGCCTACCACGAGGCGGGACACGCCATCGTCGGCCGTCTGGTGCCGTCCCACGATCCGGTCTACAAGGTGAGCATCATTCCCCGGGGACGCGCCCTGGGCGTGACCATGTTCCTGCCCGAGGCGGATCGCTACAGCTACAGCAAGCAGCACCTGGAGAGCCAGATCTCCAGCCTCTTCGGCGGTCGTATCGCCGAGGAGCTGATCTTCGGCATCGACAAGGTGACCACCGGCGCCTCCAACGACATCAAGCGCGCCACCGAGATCGCGCGCAACATGGTGACCAAGTGGGGTCTTTCCGAGCGCCTCGGTCCACTGATGTACAGTGAGGAGGAGGAGGAAGTCTTCCTCGGCCGTTCGGTGACCCAGCACAAGAACGTCTCTGACGACACCGCGCATACCATCGACGAGGAGATCCGCAGTTTCATCGACCGCAACTATGAACGGTCCAATACCATACTCACCGAGAATATGGACAAGCTGCACCTGATGGCGGAAGCGTTGATCAAGTACGAAACCATCGACAGCGATCAGATCGACGATATCATGGCGGGCAAGAAACCGCGTCCGCCGAAGGATTGGGTCGAGCCCGAGGGCACCGACGATGGTGCCAAGCCTTCCGGCGAGTCGCCGGCATCCGATGATGTCTCCGGCACCATCGGCGGTCCAGCCGGCCAGCACTGACATCCTTGAACCACCTTGATTCTTGATTGCGGTGGAAAACCCCTTGACCTGGGACGACCCCAGGTCATGGGGATCCTCAATCTGACCCCGGACTCCTTTTCTGACGGTGGCCGCTTCCTGGCCAGGGATGCGGCGTTGCGCCATGCCGAGCAGATGGTGGAGGAGGGAGCCGGCATCATCGATATCGGCGGCGAGTCGACCCGGCCGGGCGCCCAGCCCGTTTCTGTCGAGCAGGAACTGGAGCGGGTGGTGCCGGTGATCGAGACGCTGGCCAGTGGGATCGATGTCCCTATTTCCGTCGATACCCTCAAACCTTCGGTGATGCGCGAGGCAGTCGCCGCCGGCGCCGGACTGATCAACGACGTTATGGCGCTGCAGGCGCCGGGCGCCATCGAAACCGTGGCGGAGTTGAAGATTCCGGTCTGTCTCATGCACATGCAGGGTGAGCCCCGCACCATGCAGCGGCAACCGCACTACGATGACGTGGTGGCCGAGGTGCGTGACTTTCTGGCTGGGCGGGTGACGGCATGCGAGGCCGGAGGTATCCGGCGTGATCGCATCTTACTCGATCCCGGATTCGGCTTCGGTAAGACACTGGCGCACAATCTTTCGCTGCTGAAGCATTTGGCCAGCCTGGAATCGCTCGGCCTGCCGCTGTTGGTGGGTATCTCAAGAAAAACGATGATCGGGTCGCTACTGAGTGAGGCTCCCGTCGATCGGCGGGTGACCGGTAGCGTGGCCGCTGCGGTGGTTGCAGTCATGCAGGGGGCGGCTATTATCAGAGCCCATGATGTAAGAGAGACCGTCGAGGCGCTCAAGGTCGCGTCGGCTGTCTTGTCGGCAGATTAGAACAAGGGGGTTATGCATTGAGTCGTAAATTCTTCGGCACCGATGGGGTGCGTGGTCGATTTGGCCAAGGGGTGATCACTCCCGAATTCGTGCTTAAACTGGGCTGGGCCGCAGGTCGGGTGCTCGGGACCGAGGCCAAGAGCCGTGTCCTGATCGGCAAGGACACCCGGATTTCCGGCTATCTGCTGGAGTCCGCCCTGGAGGCGGGACTGACTGCGGCGGGGGTCAGCATTACCTTGCTGGGACCGATGCCGACGCCCAGTGTGGCCTACCTAACCCGTACTCTGCATGCTCAGGCGGGCATCGTCATCAGCGCCTCTCACAATCCCTACCAGGACAACGGCATCAAATTCTTCTCCGCGGACGGTCTGAAACTCCCGGACGAGGTGGAGAGCGCCATCGAGGCGGAGATGGAGAAACCGCTGATCACCGTCGATTCCGCCAATCTGGGGCGGGCCGAAAAGATGGCGGCCGAGGGACGCTACATCGAATTCTGTAAAAGCACCATCCCCTTGAGGACCCGCTTTCACGGCATGAAAATCGTCGTTGACTGCGCCAATGGCGCCACCTACAACATCGCTCCCTACGTCTTCGATGAAATGGGCGCGGAGGTGATCGCCATCGGCAATACGCCCAACGGTTTCAACATCAACGATGGCGTCGGCTCGACCCATCCGGAACACCTCAAACAGGCGGTGCGTGAGCACAAAGCAGATCTGGGCGTCGCCCTGGACGGCGATGGTGATCGCCTGATCATGGTCGACAACCAAGGGAATGAAGTGGACGGCGACGAAATCCTCTACATCATCGCCCGTTCACGCATGCGTGTGGGGGAACTGAGGGGGGCGGTCGTCGGCACCCTGATGAGCAATCTGGGGCTGGAGAATGCCCTGCGTGAGCAGGGGGTCGTCTTCGAAAGGACCCAGGTGGGCGACCGCTACATCATGGAGCGCCTGTTCAGCAAAGGCTGGGTGCTCGGAGGTGAACAGTCGGGTCACATCATCTGTCTCGATCGCACCACCACCGGGGACGGCATCGTATCGGCCCTGCAGGTGCTGGCGGAGATGCACGCCACCGGCCACAGTCTGCAGGAACTCGCCAGCGGCATGACCAAGTACCCCCAGCAGCTGACCAACATCAAGCTCGGCAGCAAGACGCCGCAGGAGATCATGCAATCCGAGGCGGTAAGGAAGTCGGTACGGGAGGCGGAAGTCGAGATGGGCACGGGGGGCAGGGTGCTGTTGCGGCCCTCGGGTACTGAACCGCTGATCCGGGTCATGGTCGAGGGCAGTGACATGGAACTGGTGCGTCGCTTCTCCGACAATATCGCCGGTGTAGTGCAGGAGCAGGTGGGCGCGGAAACCGCCTGATTCCACCGGGTCGTGCCAGGAGAGTGCGCGGACAGAGGCGGAAGGCCGGCACAGGCTGATCGATGGTGATTGATTTAAAGCGCGTTGGCCGTTAAGCTAGCGCGCTTTCTTTTGACACGCAGGAGTCAGGGCATGCGAAAACCACTGGTTGCCGGAAACTGGAAGATGAACGGTTCTCTGGAGAGCGTCCGTACCCTGTTGGATGGTATCAAAAGTGGTGTTGCTGCGGTGCAGAACGCGGATGTAGCTGTCTGCCCTCCCTATGTCTATCTGCCGGAAGCCGAAAAGCTGTTGGCCGGTACGGTCATCGCCTGGGGCGGTCAGGACCTCTCTACCGAGTCGTCCGGCGCCTATACCGGCGAGGTGGCCGCCTCCATGCTGAACGATTTCGGTTGCAAATACGTCATCGTCGGCCACTCGGAGCGTCGTACCTACCATGCCGAGAGTGACGAACTGGTGGCCAAGAAATACGCCGTGGCGCGCGCAGCTGGCCTGGTGCCGATTCTCTGTGTGGGTGAGACCCTGGAAGAGCGCGAAGCCGGCATTACCGAAACCGTGGTCGCACGTCAGCTCGATGCTGTGATGGCACTCGAAGGCGTCGATGCGCTGAAGGACGGCGTGGTCGCCTATGAACCGGTCTGGGCCATCGGCACCGGCAAGACGGCCACACCCGATCAGGCGCAGGAGGTGCATGCCTTCATTCGCGGCCGGGTCGCGGAGAAGAGCGCGGAAGTGGCCGAGGGGCTGCGCATTCTCTACGGTGGCTCGATGAAACCCGATAACGCCAAGGAGCTGATCGGAAAGCCGGATATCGATGGTGGCCTGATTGGAGGAGCCTCCCTCAAGGCCGAAGACTTTCTCGGGATCTGCACCGCGGCCAACTAGATCCCGGAGTAGGCAATAGTTTTATGCAGACAATCTTAGTCGTATTTCATATCTTTCTGGCCATTGGCCTGGTCGGCTTGATCCTGATTCAGCACGGCAAGGGCGCCGATATGGGGGCGGCCTTCGGCAGTGGTGCTTCGGGCACTGTGTTCGGTGCCAAGGGATCCGCTTCGTTCCTCACGCGTCTGACGGCAGGCCTCGCCACTCTGTTTTTCGTCACCAGCATGGTGATGGCCTACTTTGCCGCCCAGCGTGACGATGGCAGTGTGATTCTGGAAGATACCCAGCCGCCGGCTGCTGAAGTCCAGGTGCAGCCTCAAACCGATCTGCCGCCCATGCCTGCGGGTTCGGATGTGCCCGCTGTGCCGGTAGAGGGTGCCGCCCAGGAGAGTGTGCCCCAGGTGGAAGTGCCGACCGCCGCTGCGCCTGAGAATGCCGAGGTGCCGAGTGCGCCGGTCGAGGCGCCGGTGACGGAGCAGACCGATGCACAACAGGCATCGGAGCAGCCTGCTGAAGCGACCGCGCCTGAAGCGCCGGCCGAAGCCAAGGAGTAGGCTGAATTACAAGACTTGCCGATGTGGTGGAATTGGTAGACACGCTATCTTGAGGGGGTAGTGGCGTAAGCCGTGCCGGTTCAAATCCGGCCATCGGCACCAACATAAAACGGTATTGCTTCCAACGGAGGCAATACCGTTTTTTTATGTGCATAAACGCAATATAACTAATTGATTTATTGGGAAATAATACTTTTTCCTCAACTTGACACGGTTGTATGGCAGAGGATAGACTCCTGCCTTCCCTGATGGTTCGCTGTTTAAAACCATAACGATTCGACGACAAAGGGGGCAGCATACCCATGCTCGAAAACTATCTACCCATCCTGATTTTCCTGGGCGTGGCCTTTGTGATGGGTGGTGTCGTGATCGGTCTTGGATTTCTTCTGGGCACCCGCAAGCCAGACAGTGAAAAGCTCTCTCCCTACGAGTGCGGCTTCGAGGCCTTTGAAAATTCGCGCATGAAGTTCGATGTGCGTTACTACCTGGTGGCCATCCTTTTCATCATTTTTGATCTGGAAATCGCCTTTCTTTTCCCCTGGGCCGTGGTGCTGGATCAGATCGGCATGGTGGGCTTCGTCGCCATGATGATCTTTCTCGGCATTCTGGTGATCGGATTCATCTACGAGTGGAAGAAGGGGGCGCTGGAGTGGGAATGAGCATATCCGGGGGGAACGCAGTCAGACTATTAATACAGATAGCCGAATTCGCGGAGGTGCCAAGTGGGTATTGAAGGGATCATGGAGCAGGGGTTCTTTACCACCTCCGCCGACAAACTGATCAACTGGGCCCGCACTGGCTCCATGTGGCCGATGACCTTCGGCCTGGCCTGCTGCGCGGTTGAGATGATGCACGCTGCGGCATCCCGCTACGACATGGATCGTTTCGGTATCATCTTCCGGCCGAGTCCGCGGCAGTCCGACGTCATGATCGTGGCCGGCACACTGGTCAACAAGATGGCGCCGGCGCTGCGCAAGGTCTATGACCAGATGGCCGAACCGCGCTGGGTCATCTCCATGGGTTCCTGCGCCAATGGTGGCGGTTATTACCACTACTCCTACTCAGTCGTACGGGGCTGCGATCGCATCGTCCCCGTCGACATCTATGTGCCCGGCTGCCCGCCGACGGCAGAGGCACTTCTCTACGGCGTACTGCAGCTGCAGGACAAGATACGCCGTACCAGTACCATCGCTCGTTAATCGGAGTTTCCATGAGCAACGGTTCGCATAACGGTATGCAGGCACGGCTCGGGCAGCTGGCAGACGATCTCGCTTCCGCCTTCTCCGAGCTCGGGTGCGGCGTAGAACGCTCCTGTGGCGAAGTGACGCTGATCGTACCCCGGGAGCACCTGACCGAGGTCGCCACCCGGCTGCGTGACGACGCGGCGTTCCGTTTCGAGGAGCTGATGGATGTCTGCGGCGTCGACTATGCCGCCTACGGCAAGTCGGAGTGGCAGACCGACGAGGCGCCCGATACCGGCTTCGGTCGCGGTGTCACAGCCCTCGGTCAGCTGGAGGAGATGGAGGAGAACCGTTTCGCGGCGGTCTACCATCTGCTCTCGATCAGCCACAACACGCGCCTGCGGCTGCGCGTCTTCGTCGATACCGCGGAGCCGATCGTCGATTCGATGGTGCCGGTCTGGGAGAGCGCCAACTGGTTCGAGCGCGAGGCCTTCGACCTCTACGGCATCCTCTTCAGCGGCCACCCCGACCTGCGCCGCATTCTCACCGACTATGGCTTTATCGGCCACCCGTTCCGCAAGGACTTTCCGCTCATCGGCCAGGTCGAGATGCGCTACGACCCCAACCTGGGGCGGGTGGTCTACGAACCGACCAGTATTGATCCGCGCACGCTGGTGCCGAAAGTGATCCGTGACGACAACCGTTATCTGGCCGAGGATAACGAAACCCAGGATGCCGGCGATGCCTGAGATCCGTAACTACACCCTGAATTTCGGTCCCCAGCATCCCGCGGCCCATGGTGTGTTGCGCCTGGTGCTGGAGATGGACGGCGAGGTCATCGAACGTGCCGATCCCCACATCGGCCTGCTCCACCGCGCCACCGAGAAGCTGGCCGAGAGCAAGCCCTACAACCAGAGTATCCCCTACATGGACCGTCTCGACTATGTGTCGATGATGTGCAACGAGCACGGTTATGTCAGGGCCATCGAAAAGCTGCTGGATATCGAGGCGCCGATCCGCGCCCAGTACATCCGCACCATGTTCGACGAGATCACCCGCATCCTCAACCACCTGATGTGGCTCGGCACCCATGCCCTGGATGTGGGAGCCATGGCCGTTTTCCTCTACGCCTTCCGCGAGCGCGAGGACCTGCTCGACTGCTACGAGGCGGTCTCCGGCGCGCGCATGCATGCCGCCTACTACCGTCCGGGTGGGGTCTATCGCGACCTGCCGGACCAGATGCCCAAGTATCAGGCCAGCCAGTGGGTCACCGGCCGCGACGTTGAGGAGCGCAACCAGGCCCGCCAGGGTTCGCTGCTCGACTTCATCGAGGATTTCTCCAACCGCTTCCCCAAGCTGGTGGACGAGTACGAGACCCTGCTCACCGACAATCGTATCTGGAAACAGCGCACCGTCGGCATCGGCGTGGTCTCGCCTGAGCGCGCCCTGCAGCTCGGTTTCAGCGGTCCCATGCTGCGCGGCTCGGGCATCGCCTGGGATCTGCGTAAGAAACAGTCCTACGCCGCCTACGACAAGGTGGAGTTCGACATTCCGGTCGGCACCAACGGGGACTGCTACGATCGTTATCTGGTGCGCATCGACGAGATGCGCCAGTCGAACCGCATCGTCAAGCAGTGTATCGACTGGCTGCGCAACAATCCGGGCCCGGTGATGCTGGACGATCACAAGGTGACCGTTCCCAGCCGTGAGGAGATGAAGGACGACATGGAGAGTCTGATCCACCACTTCAAGCTCTTCACCGAAGGCTTCTGTCCGCCCAAGGGAGAGGCCTATGCAGCGGTGGAGGCACCGAAAGGCGAGTTCGGCTGCTACCTCATCTCCGACGGCGCCAACAAGCCCTACCGCCTGAAGATCCGCGCTCCCGGTTTTGCCCATCTGGCCGCCATGGACGAGATGGTCAAGGGTCACATGCTGGCCGATGTGGTGGCGGTGATCGGCACCATGGACGTCGTGTTCGGAGAGATTGACCGCTAGGATCCGAGATCGAATGACTACCACAGCAGAAAAAGACGTCACGCAACTGTTCAGTCCCGAAGTCCGGGCCGAGATCGACCGTTGGGTCGCCAAGTATCCCCCCGAGTGGAAACAGTCCGCGGTGATGGCCGCCCTGCGCATCGTGCAGGACGATAACGGCGGCTGGCTCACCACCGAGCTGATGAACGACGTGGCCGCCTATCTCGAGATGCCGACGATCGCGGTCTACGAGGTCGCCACCTTCTACTCGATGTATGAGCTGAAGCCGGTCGGCAAACACAAGATCTGCGTCTGCACCAACGTCTCCTGCATGATCAACAAGGCCGACGTCATCGTCGATCACCTCAAAGACAAGCTCGGCATCGGCTTCGGCGAAGTCACCGAGGATGGTCGCTACTCGCTGAAAGAGGTGGAGTGCCTGGGTGCCTGCGGTGGCGCGCCGATGATGCAGATCGGCAAACAGTATTACGAAAACCTCACCCCGGAGATCGTCGACGCGATCCTCGAGGGGCTGGAGTAAGCCATGGCCAACGAAGTCTGCCTGCGCACCCTCGACCTGGAACGCCCCTGGCTGCTGGAGCAGTACCAGAGCCGGGGCGGTTATGCGATGCTGAAGAAGGCCCTGACCGAGAAGATGCCGCCAGAGGCGATCATCGAGGAGGTCAAGAAGTCGGGTCTGCGCGGCCGTGGCGGCGCCGGCTTTCCCACCGGTCTCAAGTGGAGTTTCATCCAGCGCAACGCCCCGGGCCAGAAGTACGTGGTCTGCAACTCGGACGAGGGCGAACCCGGCACCTTCAAGGATCGGGACATCCTGCGCTACAACCCGCACCAGCTGATCGAGGGCATGATCCTCTGCGGCTACGCCATCGGCGCCAGCCGCGGCTACAACTATATCCGTGGCGAGTTCTGGGAACCCTACGAGCGCTTCGAACAGGCGCTGGAAGAGGCACGCAAGGCCGGCTTCCTGGGTGAGAACCTGCTCGGCTCCGGGTTCGATTTCGAACTCCACACCCATCTCGGCGCCGGCGCCTATATCTGCGGCGAGGAGACGGCGTTGCTGGAGTCGATCGAAGGCAAGAAGGGGCAGCCCCGCTACAAGCCGCCGTTTCCGGCCCATTTCGGTCTCTACGGCTGTCCCACGGTGATCAACAACACCGAATCGCTGGCCTCCATCCCGATGATCCTGGAGAAGGGCGGCGACTGGTTCGCCGAGATCGGGGTCAAGAACAGCGGCGGTCCCAAACTCTTCTCCATCTCCGGCAACATCAACAATCCCGGGGCCGGCGGCATGAAGGACGGACGCAGGATCAAGGCGGTGATCCCGGGCGGCTCCTCCGCGCCGGTGATTCCGGGCGAGCAGATGATGGACCTGAACATGGACTACGACAGCATCGCCGGTGCCGGCTCCATGCTCGGTTCCGGGGCAGTGGTCGTGCTCGACGACACCAACTGCATGGTCAAGGTGCTGGAGCGCATGTCCTATTTCTACCATGAAGAGTCCTGCGGCCAGTGCACCCCCTGTCGCGAGGGCACCGGCTGGCTCTACCGCATGGTGCATCGCATCGAGACCGGGCAGGGCCGCCAGGAGGACCTGGATCTGCTCGACGACGTGGCGGGCAAGATCGCCGGCCGCACCATCTGCGCTTTGGGCGATGCCGCGGCCATGCCGGTACAGGGCATGCTGCGCCACTTCCGCGACGAGTTTCAGTACCACATCGACCACAAGCGCTGCATGGTCGGTATCGGCTGAGGTCAGTGAGAGACAGTACATAAGATGACAGAGTCCACAGTCACCATTGAAGTCGACGGCCGCGAGCTGCAGGCGAAGCCCGGCAGCATGCTGATCGAGGTTACCGACGCGGCCGGTATCCGGATTCCCCGCTTCTGCTATCACAAGAAACTCTCGGTCGCGGCCAACTGCCGGATGTGTCTGGTCGAAGTGGAGAAGGCGCCGAAGCCGCTGCCGGCCTGTGCCACCCCCGTCACCGACGGCATGAAGGTCTTCACCCGCTCGCCGAAGGCGCTGGCGGCGCAGAAGGGGACCATGGAGTTCCTGCTCATCAACCACCCCCTCGACTGTCCGATCTGCGACCAGGGCGGTGAGTGCGAGCTGCAGGACGTGGCCATGGGTTACGGTGGCGACGTCTCCCGCTACAGCGAACGCAAACGGGTGGTGGCCGACAAGAACATCGGCCCGCTGATCGCCACCGACATGACCCGTTGCATCCACTGCACCCGTTGCGTGCGCTTCGGCAAGGAGATCGCCGGCATCCGCGAACTGGGCGCCACCGGTCGCGGCGAACACATGCAGATCGGCACCTATATCGAAAAGAGCATCGATTCCGAACTCTCCGGCAACATCATCGACCTCTGCCCGGTCGGCGCCCTGACTTCCAAGCCCTTCCGCTTCAGCGCCCGTGCCTGGGAACTGACCCTGGTGGAGGGGATCGCGCCACACGACAGCGTGGGCTCCAACATCAACCTGCACCTGCGCGGCAACCGGGTGATGCGGGTGCATCCGCGCGACAACGAGTCGATCAACGAGAGCTGGATCTCCGACCGCGACCGCTACAGCTACGAAGGGCTCTACAGCGCCGACCGGCTGACCGCCCCGATGATCAAGAAGGGTGGCGAGTGGCAGGAGGCGAGTTGGGAGATGGCCCTCGAGATGGCCGCCGCCGGCCTCAGGGAGATCGGAGACGGAGAGCAGATCGGCGCCCTGGTTTCGCCGGCGTCGACGCTGGAAGAGCTCTACCTGGCCCAGAAGTTGATGCGGGGACTCGCTTGCAACAATATCGACAGCCGTCTGCGTCAGGGCGATTTCCGGCTCGACGAAGCTCCCGGCATACAGTGGCTGGGCATGAAGATCGCCGACGTGGAGACGCTGAACGCGGCCCTGGTGATTGGCGGCAATCTGCGCAAGGAACAGCCCATACTCGCCCATCGACTGCGCAAGGCTGCACTTGCCGGGGCCGATGTCCATCTCCTGAATCCACGGGAAATCGAGCTCAACCACGCGGCAACGCAGACCGTGGTCGGTCCCGCAAGTCTGGTCGATAGCCTGGCCGCCGTGGCCAAGGCTGCCGGTGTCGAGGCCAAGGGGGCTGTCGCCACGCTGATTAAATCGGCCAAGGCCGACGCGCGCGCCGAAGCCATCGCCAGCAGCCTCAAACAGGCCGAAACGGCAGCGGTGATGCTGGGTGCATTGGCCCAGTCCCATCCCGACTACGCCCTGATCGGGGTCATGGCCGCAGCACTGGCGGAGGCCAGCGACGCCACCCTGTCCGTGGTTCCTTCCGCGTCCAATACCCTCGGTGCCCAGCTGGCCGGAGCGGTACCCACCTTGCAGGCCGGCGGTGAAACCGCTGCACAGGCAGGTTTGGATGTGGTGAAAATGCTCAAGATGCCTCGCAAGGGCTATCTGTTGATGGGTGTGGAACCCGGCCTCGACTTCTGGGATGGCGCACTCTCCACCACGGCGCTGCAGAGCGCCGATGTCGTGGTGGCCCTGAGCGCCTACCGCAGTCCTCAACTGGAGGCCTGTGCCGATATTCTGCTGCCGATGGGACTGTTCGCGGAGACCGCGGGTACCTATGTGAATGCGGAAGGTGTCTGGCAGAGCACCCGCGGTGTGGTGAAACCGCAGGGAGAGGCCCGACCGGGTTGGAAGATACTGCGTGTACTGGGCAATCTGCTCGATGTGCAGGGCTTCGACTTCGTCGATGCCGGACAGGTTCTGGAAGAGATCAAAGCGCTCTGCGGCCAAAGCCTACCCGCCAACAGCATGAGTCTCACCGGTACGCCCGCCCGCCAGCTGGCGGCAGACGGCCTGCTACGGGGTGGCGATACCCCCCTCTACGCGGCCGACCCGTTGGTGCGCCGGGCGAGGGCCCTGCAGCAGACGCATGATGCGGGGACGCCAACCCTCCGGTTGCATCCGGAAGAGGCCGCCAGACTCGGTCTCACAGCCAGTGAACCGGCCCTGGTGAAACAGAACGGTTATCAGGCGAACCTGACTCTGCAACTCGACGACAGCCTGCCCAAAGGCTGTGCCTGGATTTCAACCGGGCTGGCGGAGACCGCTGAGCTGGGTCAGCCTTTCGGCGAAGTGACGGTGGAGAAGGCCTAACCTATGGAACTATTCAACAGTCTCTGGGGAAGCCTGCCTTCCGAACTCCAATTTCTGGTCTGGACCCTGGTCAAGATCATTGTCATTGTGGCGCCGCTGATGCTGGTGGTGGCCTACTACACCTACTTCGAGCGCAAGATCATCGGCTACATGCATGTGCGCATCGGCCCCAACCGGGTCGGCCCCAAGGGTTGGCTGCAGCCCATCGCGGATGCGGTCAAGCTGATGTTCAAAGAGATCGTCATTCCGTCCAACGCCAACAGATACCTGTTCCTGCTCGCGCCCATGCTGACCCTGGGACCGGCGTTGGCGGCCTGGGCGGTTTTTCCTTTCGACGAGAAGCTGGTGCTGGCCAACATCAACGCCGGTCTGCTCTACATCCTGGCGCTCACCTCCATGGGCGTCTATGGCGTGATCATCGCCGGCTGGGCCTCCAACTCCAAGTACGCCTTTCTCGGCGCCATGCGCTCGGCGGCGCAGATCGTCGCCTACGAGATCGCCATGGGATTCGCCCTGGTGGGCGTGCTGGTGGCCGCCGGCAGCCTCAACCTGGCCGAGATCGTGAAGGCCCAGGAGGGCGGACTCTTCTCCTGGTTCTGGCTGCCGCTGCTGCCGCTGTTCATGGTCTATGTGATCTCCGGCGTGGCCGAGACCAACCGTGCGCCGTTCGACGTGGCGGAGGGCGAGTCGGAGATCGTGGCCGGTTTCCATGTGGAGTATTCCGGCATGACCTTCGCGGTCTTCTTCCTGGCCGAATACGCCAACATGATTCTGATCTCGGCCCTGTGCGCCACCATGTTCATGGGCGGCTGGCTTTCGCCCTTCCAGGGTTGGCCGCTGCTCGGCGCCCTGTTCGATTGGGTGCCCGGTTTTATCTGGCTGGTGCTCAAGACCGGTTTCTTCATGTTTCTGATCGTCTGGCTGCGCGCCACCTTCCCCCGCTACCGCTATGACCAGATCATGCGTCTGGGCTGGAAGGTCTTCATCCCCATCACGATCGTCTGGATTGCAGTCGTCGGTCTCGCGGTGGTCTATCAAGTGCCTTGGTGGTTCGACTGAGGAGGTCACTGATGAAAGCGTTTACCAACTATTTCAAGAGCCTGTTCCTGCTGGAACTATTCCGTGGCCTCCACCTCACCGGACGCTACCTGTTCAAGAAGAAGTTCACGGTCATGTATCCGGAGGAGAAGGCGCCGGTCTCGCCCCGTTTCCGCGGCCTGCACGCCCTGCGCCGCTATCCCAACGGCGAGGAGCGCTGTATCGCCTGTAAACTGTGCGAGGCGACCTGTCCGGCGCTGGCGATTACCATCGAGGCGGAGCCCCGCGAGGATGGCTCGCGCCGCACCACCCGTTATGACATCGATCTGTTCAAATGCATCTTCTGCGGCTACTGCCAGGAGGCCTGTCCGGTGGATGCCATCGTCGAGACGCGGGTCTATGAGTACCACTTCGAAGGTCGCGAGGGGACGGTCATGACCAAGCAGGACCTGCTGAAAGTCGGCGATAAGTATGAAACACAGATTGCCGCAGACATTGAAGCACAGGCGAGATATCGCTGATTCGGGATGGCCGTTTAAACAGAACTGGAACTATCAATGACACTTGAGAAGCTGATTTTCTACGTCCTGTCCGCCGTTGTGATTCTGGCGGCGACGATGGTCGTCACCCGCCGCAATCCGGTGCACTCGGCGCTGTTTCTGATTCTGGCCTTCTTTGCCAGCAGCGGCATCTGGCTGCTGGCCGAAGCGGAGTTCCTGGCCATCGTGCTGGTGCTGGTCTACGTCGGCGCGGTGATGGTGCTGTTTCTGTTCGTGCTGATGATGCTGGACATCGACCTGGCCACGCTGCGCGCAGGCTTCATCAAAATGTTGCCGCTCGGTCTGGTCATGGCCATCGCCATGGCGGCGGAGCTGATCCTGGTGGTGGGACCGGCCAACTTCGGTCTCGATCAGTATGCCGCGCCGGTGCGTCACGCCGCCGACTACAGCAATACCGCAGAGCTGGGCGGCATGCTCTACACCGTCTACATGTACCCCTTCGAGATCGCCGCGGTGATCCTGCTGGTGGCCATCATCGCCGCCATCGGTCTGACCATGCGCAAGCGTCCCGATACCAAATACCTCGACCCGGCTGCCCAGGTGGTGGTCAAGCGTGCCGACCGGGTGCGCCTGGTCTCCATGGACGCCGAGAAAGGATGACGACGACATGATTGCACTCTCCGACTATCTCATCCTCGGCGCCATCCTCTTCGCCATCAGCGTCGCGGGCATCTTCATCAACCGCAAGAACGTCATCATCCTGCTGATGTGCGTGGAGCTGATGCTGCTGGCGGTGAATATCAATTTCGTCGCCTTCTCTCACTTTCTGGGGGATACGGCGGGTCAGGTCTTCGTCTTCTTCATCCTCACGGTGGCCGCCGCAGAGGCCGCCATCGGCCTGGCGATCCTGGTGGTGCTCTTCCGCAGCAAGCAGAGCATCAACGTGCAGGATATGGATGTGTTGAAGGGTTAGAGTCCATCTGCTGAGCAAGTAAAGAAAAACGGTTATGGAAAAAATCTATCTGACAATCGTGCTGGCGCCCTTGCTCGGCGCCATCATAGCCGGGTTTCTCGGCGGCACCATCGGCCGCAAGGGCGCCCACTGGGTGACCAGCACCGGTGTCGGCATCTCGGCCCTGCTTTCGCTCTATGTACTGAAGCGTTTCATGTTCGACGATGCGGAGGTCTTCAACGGCCCGGTCTATACCTGGATGGTCAGCGATGGTCTCAACATGGAGGTCGGTTTCCTGGTCGACCAGCTGACCGCGGTGATGATCAGCGTGGTCACTTTCGTCTCCTTCTGCGTGCACATCTACACCATCGGCTACATGGCCGACGACGAGCACAACTGGCCCAAGACCAGCCTGGCGGGACGCAACTCCTATCAGCGCTTCTTCAGCTACATCTCGCTGTTCACCTTCTCCATGCTGATGCTGGTGATGTCGAACAACTTCATGCAGCTCTTCTTCGGCTGGGAAGCGGTGGGTCTGGTCTCCTATCTGCTGATCGGTTTCTGGTCGGTGCGGCCGACGGCGATCTTCGCCAACCTGAAGGCCTTCCTGGTCAACCGGGTGGGCGACTTCGGTTTCATCCTCGGCATCGCCGCCATCGCCATGTACACCAACAGCCTCGACTACGGCGTGGTCTTCGCCAAGGCGCCGAGCCTGGTCGATACCCAGATCCAGATCTTCGGCGACACCAGCTGGTCGCTGATGTCGGTGGTCGGCATCCTGCTCTTCATCGGCGCCATGGGCAAATCGGCGCAGGTGCCGCTGCATGTCTGGCTGCCCGATTCGATGGAGGGTCCGACCCCCATCTCGGCACTCATCCACGCCGCCACCATGGTCACCGCCGGCATCTTCATGGTGGCGCGCATGTCGCCCCTCTACGAGCTCTCCGAGACGGCGCTCAGCTTCGTGCTGATCATCGGCGCCACCACGGCGTTTTTCACCGGTCTGATCGGCATCGTGCAGAACGACATCAAGCGGGTGGTGGCCTACTCGACCCTGTCGCAGCTGGGCTACATGATGGTGGCGCTGGGCGCCTCGGCCTATGCCGCCGGCATTTTCCACCTGATGACCCATGCCTTCTTCAAGGCGCTGCTGTTCCTGGCCGCCGGTTCGGTCATCATCGGTATGCACCACGATCAGGACATCCGCAACATGGGCGGGGTGCGCAAGTACATGCCGATCACCTACTGGACCTCGCTGGTTGGCTCGCTGGCGCTGATCGGTTTCCCTGGTTTTTCCGGCTTCTTCTCCAAGGACGCCATCATCGAGGCGGTGCACCACTCCGAAGTGGCCGGCGCCACCTATGCCTATGTGCTGGTGGTGGCCGGCGTCTTCGTCACCGCCCTCTACAGCTTCCGCATGTTCTTCCTGGTCTTCCACGGCGAAGGTCCGCGCGACGAGCATGCCAAGGAGCATCTGCACGAGTCGCCCAAGGTGGTGACCGTGCCGCTGGTGCTGCTGGCGATTCCCTCGGTGATCCTCGGTTATCTGGCCATCGGTCCGATGCTCTTCGGCGACTGGTTCAAGGGCGTGCTCTACGTCCTGCCCGAGCACGATACCCTGGGCCACATCGGCGAACATTTCCATGGCGCCGGCAGTTTCATTCTGCATGGCGTGCAGGGATTGCCCTTCTATCTCGCCATGGGCGGTCTGGCCGTGGCCTGGTACATCTACATGAAGAATCCGGCCATCGCCGACAAGGTCAAATCGATCGCCGCTCCGATCTACACCCTGCTGGACAAGAAGTACTGGTTCGACGAGGTCTACCAGGCGGTGTTCGCCGGCGGTAGCCGCGGACTGGGCAAGTTTCTCTGGCTGGCTGGGGACCGTGGTCTGATCGACGGCCTGGCGGTCAACGGCTCCGCCTACTCGGTCGGCTGGCTGGCCTCCATCGTGCGCCATGTGCAGACCGGTTACCTCTATCACTATGCGATTGCCATGATCCTGGGTCTGCTCCTGCTGCTGACCTGGTTCATTTTTCTTTAAAGGGTGTCTAGCATGATTGCCGATTGGCCCATCCTCAGTCTGACCATCTGGCTTCCGATCATCGGCGGGCTGATGGTGCTCGCCAGTGGCGACCGGGAAGCGAACGCGACCAAGTGGACCGCGCTGGTGGTCGCCGTGTTGACCTTCCTCGTCAGCCTGCCGCTCTGGTTCGCCTTCGACAGTTCGACCGCACAGATGCAGTTCGTGGAGCGGGTGCCCTGGGTACCGAGCTTCAATGTGGAGTACTACCTGGGCGTGGACGGCATCGCCATGCCGCTGATCATCCTCACCACCTTCATCACCCCGCTGGTGGTGATCGCCGGCTGGGAGGTGATCAAGTTCCGTCCCTCCCAGTACATGGCCGCCTTCCTCATCATGGAAGGGGTGATGATCGGCGTCTTCTCGGCCCTCGACGCCATGCTCTTCTACGTCTTCTGGGAGGCGATGCTGATCCCGATGTTCCTCATCATCGGTGTCTGGGGCGGGCCCAACCGGGTCTACGCCACCATCAAGTTCTTCCTCTACACCTTCTTCGGCTCGGTCTTCATGCTGGTCGCCCTGATCTACATGTATTTCCAGTCGGGCAACTTCGATATCCTCGGCTTCCATAGCCTGAAGCTGGGCCTGACCGAGCAGATCCTGATCTTCATCGCCTTCCTCATGGCCTTCGCGGTGAAGGTGCCCATGTGGCCGGTCCACACCTGGCTACCCGACGCCCACGTCGAGGCGCCCACCGGCGGTTCGGTTATCCTGGCTGCCATCATGCTGAAGATCGGCGGTTACGGCTTCCTGCGTTTCAGCCTGCCGATCACGCCGGACGCCAGCCACAGCCTCGACTGGCTGATTATCTCCATGTCCCTGATCGCCGTGGTCTACATCGGTTTCGTGGCCCTCATCCAGCAGGACATGAAGAAGCTGATCGCCTACTCCTCCATCGCCCACATGGGTTTCGTCACCCTCGGTTTCTTCATCGTCTTCATCATCAGCCAGAACAACGCCGGCAGCGGCGCCGCGCTGGGCATGCAGGGCGGCATGGTGCAGATGGTCTCCCACGGTTTCATCTCGGCGGCGCTCTTCCTCTGCGTCGGCGTGCTCTATGATCGGCTGCACAGTCGCCAGATCAAGGATTACGGCGGCGTGGTCAACACCATGCCCATCTTCGGTGCCTTCATGGTCTTCTTCGCCATGGCCAATGCCGGGCTGCCCGGCACCTCCGGCTTCGTCGGCGAGTTCATGGTCATCCTGGCCAGCTTCCGCGCCGATTTCTGGTACGCCTTCCTGGCCGCCACCACCCTCATCATCGGCGCCGCCTACACCCTGTGGATGGTCAAGCGGGTGGTCTTCGGCGAGGTGGCCAACGATGGTGTGGCGGCGTTGCAGGATATGAACCGTCGTGAATACATCGTGCTGGGTACCCTGGCCGCAGCGGTGCTGCTTCTGGGTCTGTGGCCGGCACCCCTGGTCGAAGTGATGGATGCCTCCGTCAGCAACCTGTTACAGCATATCGCTGTATCGAAACTCAACTGATGGAGCCCGATTCGGTAGCGTGCACATGCAATTCGATTCAACACAACTGATCCCGGTTCTGCCGGAAATTTCCCTGCTGACCCTCGCCTGTGTGGTGTTGGTGGTCGATCTCTTCATACGTGAACAGCATCGAATCGTCAGTTACGGCATCGCCCAGGTCGGCCTCATACTGACCATCGGGGTGACATTCGCGGTATCCCGTCCAGAGACTCAGGTGTTGTTCGACGGCAGCTACATCCGCGACCCCATGAGCGATGTGCTCAAGGTCGGCGTGTTGCTGATCAGTTTTCTGGCCTTTCTCTACGCCAAGGACTATTTGCGCGATCGCGGGATTTTCAAAGGGGAGTTCTACACACTAGGCCTGTTCGCCGTGCTCGGTATGTGTGTCATGATCTCGGCCAACAGTTTTCTCACTGTCTACCTGGGCTTGGAGCTGCTGGCGCTCTGTCTCTACGCCCTGGTGGCCTTCGATCGCAAATCGGCCAACGGCGCTGAGGCGGCCATGAAGTACTTCGTGCTGGGCGCCCTGGCCTCGGGCATGCTGCTCTACGGTATCTCCATGATCTATGGCGCCGCCGGCACCCTGGACTTCGACGAACTGGCGCAAGTGGTGCAGAAGGGTGACCTCAATCGGCTGGTCATGGTGTTCGGCATCGTCTTTCTGGTCATCGGTATCGCCTTCAAGCTGGGCGCGGTGCCATTTCATATGTGGGTGCCCGACATCTACCAAGGCGCGCCGACGGCAGTGACCCTGTTCATCGGCAGCGCACCCAAGATCGCCGCCTTCGCGCTGACCATGCGCCTGTTGGTGGACGGCCTGGCCGGGCTGCACGGTGGCTGGGAAGGCTGGCAGGGGATGCTGATCATCCTCTCCGTCCTCTCCATGGGTGTGGGCAACCTGATCGCCATCGCCCAGAGCAACATCAAGCGCATGCTCGGATACTCCACCATATCCCACGTCGGTTTCATCCTGCTGGGCATTCTGGCCGGTACCCAGGAGGGCTACACGGCAGCCATGTTCTACACCCTGGTCTACGCCCTGATGTCGGCGGGCGGCTTCGGTGTGGTTATCGCATTGAGCCGGAAAGGCTTCGAGGCGGAGAACCTCGAAGACTTCAAAGGCCTGAACCATCGCAATCCCTGGTTCGCCGGCATGATGCTGCTGCTGATGTTCTCCATGGCCGGTGTACCGCCCACGGTCGGCTTCTTCGCCAAGCTGTTCGTGCTCGACGCGGTGGTTTCCGTCGATCTGACCTGGCTGGCGCTGGTGGGTGTCTTCTTCTCCATCATCGGCGCCTTCTACTACATCCGTGTCGTCAAGCTGATGTACTTCGATCAGCCCATCGACGAAACCCCGCTCAGCGTGGGCATGGATACCCAGGTGGTGCTGTCCCTGAACGGGCTCGCGATGCTGCTGCTGGGGCTTTTCCCCGCGGGCCTGCTCTCGATCTGCAGCAACGCCTTCGGCGGCTGAGAAAGGGAACTTTTACGCCGGGGTTGCACTCTTAAGACAACAACGGTAGTATGCCCCCTCCTTGATGCGGGGTGGAGCAGTCTGGTAGCTCGTCGGGCTCATAACCCGAAGGTCGTAGGTTCAAATCCTGCCCCCGCTACCAATTAAAAAACACTAAAGCCAGGTACTTACGAGTCCCTGGCTTTTTTGTTTTTTTCGATCCAATTCTTGTGGCCCATCTGTAGCCCAAGACAAAATCTCCTACATTCGAAAAATTGAAGAATTTGACCTTCGGTCTCGATCTAAGCGGCATAGTCACGTGCCTGGATAATAGTAATCAGTGTGAGAGACAGGGTGATTGGTAAAATATTGCCGACCTCATCAGTCTTGTGGAGGTAAGAAATCAACTGAGTCACAGCCAGGCGCTTGACGAAAATGAAGGTGAATGAAATTCCTTTTATAACGACGAGTTATATTGCAATTTGCTGATCTCTTATTTAGCTTGCGAATTGTTAGCTTGATGGACATTTCGAAGTATAGGGAGATTGTTATGGCTCAGGCCATGCACGGACGTTTCAAACAAATCCAATCGCTTGTCTTTTTTCTCCTTTTTGTTCTTACGGCCAACGTGGCCAGTGCGATCGACAGTGCATGGTTGTCCTCGCAACAGACCTCAGACGGCAGCTTTGAATCATCGAATGCCATTGCTTCGACTTTTCAAGCGACATCTGAGGCTATCCTTGCCATCTATGCCCTCGATGAATCATCGCAATCAGGGATTCCAGCGGCAATTCAATATCTTGAGAACGATACTTTTCAAAGTACAGAGCATTTGGCTCAACTCACTATGGTCAACCTTGCATCTGGTAGAGATGCTTCAACTTACCTAAGCGAGCTGGCAAATCGCGCGAGTGCTGATGGGGGATTTGGAGAACTGCCTGGATACGATTCAACGGCTATCGATACAGCATATGCACTGAATGCGATGGCCTCAGCCGGGCTCCAGTTAAGCGATACAGCGTCTTATGCGATTGCCTTCCTACTAGACAGACAGAATACAGATGGAGGTTGGTCTAATAGGAAAAATGTAACTTCATTGTACGTTACGGCATTGGTCAGTAGTGCCTTACAGCGGTATCGCCACCACTATGTACTGAATGACGCATTAGAGCGTGCTAATGGCTTACTAATAAGTAGTCGTGATACTCAGGGTGCAATTGGTGACGTATTTGAGACTGCTATGGCGCTTATTGCGCTGGCTCCCATGACTTATGATCGATCACTCTATCAAAATACTGTTGATTATCTGACTTCGGTACAGCTAGCAGATGGCTCGTGGAATACCGATGTCTATACGACTGCGTTAGCCCTGCGCGCATTGAATGCGGTTCAGACAATTGTGCCGACAGATCCGTCTTCAGGTATTGTTTCTGGCCTGATAACTGATAGCGTAACCGGAAGTCCCCTTGCTAATGTTGAAATTGGCGTTGAGGTCAACAGTCGAATCAAAACCACGACAACAGACACTCATGGGCTCTACGTTATTACGGATATTGAAGTTGGAAGTGCAAGTCTGAGTGCAAGTGTAGACGGCTATTTGAGCATTGTGGCATCAGGTAGTGTAGTCGCCGGGCAAACGCTTAACTTCAGCCCGTCCATGGCGAGAGACCCGACTCCACGCTCACTGCATTTGGTTGGTACTGTGGCTGACGGTACAAATGGGAGTTGGCTGCATGGCGCTCGTGTGAGTATTTTAAATAGTGATTATCTAGCAATAACGGACACGAGCGGAAACTTTAGTATTTCCGGTGTGCCCCCGGGTTCCTATACTGTCGAAGTTTCCCATGCTGGATATGCTCCCCGGTTATATTCGCTGTCATCACCAGATGGGGGCAGTATGAATCTAGGGAAAATGTCGCTGTTGCCTGAAATTGCCCAAGTTTCTACAGGTACTGTACGTGGTCTGGTGACCGATTCGACCAATGGTAAGCCGCTAACAGGTGTTGCGGTAGCCATTACCGGTTCCGATATCAAGTCAACAGTTACGGATGATACCGGACACTTTTTAATAGATAGTGTATCGCCGGGAGATATTGTATTTACGGCATCTCTGAATGGGTATAACAGTGCTTCCGCTGATGCGATTGTTAATGCGAATGCAATCTCGACGTTAAATATTACTCTGCTTCCTATTGGTCAGCTTGCTTCAAGTACGCTCGATATCAAGGGCAACGTTGTCGATGCCGTTACCTTGAAGCCTCTACAGGATGCCAGAGTGGAGGTGCTTGACAGTGCTTACAACCTCACAGTCGATGGAGATGGCGCTTTTCATATTTCAGACATACCGGCAGGAATAATTGATGTTGAAGTTGCTCATCCCGGGTATCTCAGCAAGCGATACAGTATTTCGGCGCCGGATGGCGGGGTGGTATCGATTGGCTCAGTTGGACTTGTTCAGGACAACAGTTCGACTACCACCGGAGCAGTCAGGGGTATAGTCACGGATGCTCTTAGCGGCATGCCGCTTCATGGTGCTGAGATAAGTCTAAGCGGCTCCGATAATCAGGTTGTCAACTCAGGCGTGGATGGGAGGTTTAGCTTGCCATCGGTTACGCCTGGAAGCCTTACAGTTTCAGCGACCATACAGGACTACCGAACATCAGTTGCCACTGGTGTAGTTGTGGCTGGAGGGTTGCTAGATGTCACTATGGAGTTGGTTAAATCTGATGATCCAACGACTGCTACGGTTATTGGTAATGTGGTTGATGCGCATACACTAAGCCCTCTTTCAGGTGTATTGATCACTATTGAAGGTGATGGCCATGAGACGCAATCCGCTGCTAATGGGGAGTTTGTCCTTTCGGGTGCGCCGGCTGGAGTGTTTCAGGTTCGCGTACAATTGCTCGGTTATAACGCAATCACTTATAACGTTAACGCTCCAGATGGAGGCTTGGTCGATTTAGGCCGAATAGCACTTGCGCAAGATACACCTGTTAGCAGTAATCATACTCCTGTGATTACTTCGGCCGCACCAGACAGTGCGGTTGCTGGACTGATGTATCAATATCAAGTTACCGCAGAAGACAGTGATGGAGATACATTGACGTATGGCATCTCTGACAATCCGGGTGGTATGGAGATTGATCCGGATTCAGGCGCCATAAGCTGGATACCCACTGCTGATCAGTCTGGGATGCATGAATACTCGGTGGTGGTCAGTGATGACAAAGGATCTGTGGCAACCCAGTCAGTCTCTGTCAATGTGCAAATCAGCGGATATCCAACATACGTCATTACAGATGTCGAGACCCTAAATGGCATGGTCGTTGATGGGCTTGTGCCGGATAACTATCGACTTGGTAGCTATCTTTCCGGTGGTCGCAGTGGTACATGGCGAGCAGTATCGGCCAATGGATGTGGATTTGCCTACACCGAGGAAGCGGATGCCAAAGCAAGTGCAGCAGAAAGCCTTGACTTTTGGTCCATGGGGTCAGGCGGAGGTAGTGATGCGATATGGGATATGGGCGCACTATACGATGTGATTTCCGTATTTCCGCTGATCGATCATGAGCCGTTTCCACATGAAGGCATTGAATATACCGTTTGGGGTAGCAATGATCCCACTGCCATATTTCCGGATGAATGGAAAATGGCAACACTCATCAGAGTCTATGGCCAGGGATGGGCTGATAACAGTTCAAGCTGCACTGAAGCGATAAATATCGATGACTATGCCGGACTCTACACCTTCGGTTATGAATCGTTCCGCTACGTTCGCCTCAAAGCGGATAATTCAATCACCATATTCGATACGCCAGATTACACAACTTTCAGTAGTACTGGCGACGATGGCGTGCAACCCGGTTGGCAATCCAGTGAATCTGAAATTGATGCCATTGGGGGGATGCTTTGTGATGTCAAACCTGTTGCAGAAGCTGGTGACCCTATATATGGACTCTCCGGTGATACGATACAGTTCGATGGCTCGGCGTCACAAGGCAATATCCAGTCATACGGATGGGATCTTGACGGCGACAGAGAGATCGATCTTAGCGGCAGTCAGCCGACTTGGGTCTTCAATGCGGGATTCGATCAAGATGCCACACTGTATGTTGTCGATGACCGCGGTTGTGTGGGTACGGATACCACACACGTCACTATAACACTGGACATACCTCGGCCAGATTTGACAGTTTCTGAATTTAGCCGTGAGCAGATCAAAACCAATCTGCAGACCCTGCAAGTCAGAGGGAGCGTCCGGATTACGGTGGCTAACATTGGTGTTGCCGATGTTATTTCGCCTGCGATTGTAAGTATTTTTGAGGATACGAATAAAAATGGTACCTACGACGTGGGAGTGGATAACAACTTAGGTACTACGACAACGCCGTCTGGATTGCCGCGTGATGGCTCGTTAAGTATGGAGATACCTCTTAATGGCGAGATCTCGTTCAGAGATAATCACATCTACGCTATGGTTGATAGCGGCGCCCAGATAGAGGAGAGCAATGAGACCAACAATATAGCATCGACTCTAAGCGAGTGTCGCGCTACGCCGCCACAGGCAGGCGATCTCTCACTTGAAATGAAATGGCTGTGGCGCGGATCTGTTGCGAGGCCAGATTCGTATTATATTTACGGTCCAGTCATGGTAGGTCAGCTAAGTGATGATAATAGTGATGGCGTAATCAATACCAGCGATACACCCGATCTCGTGTTCACTTCAAATGGCGGTGTGTTGAATGTCGTCAGTGGCGATGATGGGCATGATATCTGGACTGATACCACTCATTACATCGCAGATCATGGAAGCCCAACGCTTGGCGATATTGACGGTGATGGGATTGTGGAGATTCTGGTCACCAGAAGAGATCGCACGCAGCTCTTAGCATTTGAACACAATGGTGATCTAAAGTGGTCCGTGCCGGCCGGTCCCAAACATCCAAATGCCACGAGAGACGGTATTGCAATCGCCGATCTTGATCACGACGGCAGTCCTGAAATTATTCTGGGTCGCCGTGTTTATTCTGCGGAAGGTAACCTGGTCTGGGAAGGCAGCCGGGATTATGCGGGGCAGAGATCATATGGCTTCCTCTCAATCGCGGCAGACGTCGACAATCAGGGTGATATGGAGGTGGTCGCAGGTCGCACGCTCTACGATTCAAGCGGTAATGTGTTATGGCATCGTTCTGATCTAAGCAGTGACGGTTTCAACGGCATCGGAAATTTTGATGACGACGACTTTGCGGAGATTGTGCTCGTTGCCGGCGGCAGAGTGTATGTGCTTGAACATACGGGAGAAACAAAGTGGGGGCCTGTCAGCCTCCCCGGAGGGGGCTATGGCGGTGCCCCAACGGTAGGAGATTTCGATGCTGACGGAGAGCCGGAGATCGGCGTCGCTGCCAGCAGTAACTATGTGGTTTTTGAGACTGATGGTAGTGTCAAGTGGACCGCGCCTGTCAGAGATTACAGTTCCAGTCGTACTGGTTCCTCTCTATTTGACTTCGAATCGGATGGTAGCGCTGAAGTGCTGTATGCCGACGAGCGTAACTTCTATATCTACGATGGAAAGACCGGCGAAGAATTGGTCAACATACAGAATGGATCACCAACGGTGCTTGAGTACCCGGTCGTTGCGGATGTCGACAACGATGGCAGTGCCGAGATCGTATTGGCATCCTATCCCTATCTGGGGGGAAGCGGCGGCCTTCGCGTTTTTGAATCAGCGGGTGCGGGATGGGCGCCCACACGTTCAATATGGAATCAACACTCCTATCATATTGATAACATCAATGACGATGGCACAATCCCTCGGTATGAGACGGCATCTTGGCTCACGCACAATACCTATAGATTGAATACTTTTCCCGATCGTGACCCGCTTGATCTGCCTGACCTCAGCGCTTCCAGGCTAAAAGTCATCGACAACGGAGTGGGACAGCCCGCCAGTCTCTCGGTACGTGTTGGGAATTCCGGTGCTGGTCCGCTTCCGGGAGAATCCAAAATCGCTTTCTACCAGGGAGATCCTCAACAGGGAGGTATTCTCCTGGGTGAGCGTACCGTCAGCAATATGCCGTCGGGCAGTTACCAGGATGTCACACTGGACAACATCCCCACGCTGCGCGACAGCGCCGATATCTATGCCGTAGCGGATGCCGGTAACCATCTGTTTGAGTGCAATGAAACAAATAACCGTGTGGTACTCCCAGTAAGCGTTCAATCCCGCTCAGGCAACATTGATGTGAGTACGGATTCACCGGCTTACGGACCTGATTCAATCGTTGGATTCAACGTTTCTGTAACGAATACCAGCGCATTGCCTGGTGAGTTCATAGTTAAGCTACAGGTGGTTGACCAGAGCGATACACCCGTAATCAATTTCGATAACAGGGATGTTGGTCCTCTAGATGGCACCGAAGCAATCGCTTTCGCTGAAAACTGGAATTCTCAAAACACACTAGCCGGCCCCTACCGGCTCCAGGGTGAGCTGTATGGGCGCGATGGGACTTTGCTCGACAGTTCAACGAGTCTCTTCGATATCCGACATGCAGAAGATGTCTCAACTTCAAAACTGAATCTGCGAATTAATACCGATAAGGCTATCTACAACACGTCAGACCAGGTCAGAATTGAAGATCTGGTACAGAATCTCACGACCAATAACAAGATTACCGGCGCTATGCTTCAAGTTCGCGTCACTGATCCTCTAGGTAGTGAAACGATGATCACTGATCAGCAGATTGCGGAACTGATGCCAAGAGGGCAGCGTGGATTCGAGAGTCTGTTCAGTCTGCAAAACGCAGCGGAAGGTTCGTACCAAGTGGTTGGTCAGGTTATCGCACTAGGTGGCGGTATTTTGGCCAGCGATAGCGCGGTATTCAATGTTCAAGAGGACACTTTCTTGAGCCTGTCGGCAAATGTCACCGCTCAGAATCCCAGTATCTACCAAGGGGACACGGAGGTCTGCGCAGATTCGATTACACACCGTGGCACTTTGTCGCTCGATAACCTGAACCTTCGTCAAGTGCTTATTGCGACTGAGCCTGAGCAACAGATCAGCAGTGCCGGGCAGGCCATTTCCTTGGCGGCAGGTGATAGCTGGAGCGATATTCGTGGCATAGATACAGCCTCTCTCGAAGTGGGAACATACGCTTGCGTACTCCAAGCAGAAATCACAGGCGAATGGGAAACATTGGCCTTTGCCTATTTTCAGGTGCTGGAGCCGCCTATTAACATTGATATTGCTTTGGGTCATGGTGATCATGGCCGGGTACTTGTCCTGTTGGATGCTAGTGGCGAGAAGTGCTCCGGTGTGAGAGAGCTCAACATAGAAACAGATATTGATGGTGAACTAGAGCCAGAGGCATCTGTAGTTGTTGAGTTGTTCGACAAAAATGATGTCCTCATCGATAGGGAGCACGCCCATCTTGATACGCGATCGGTCAACCAGCGAGTGGGATCAGGCGGGATTGACCTCTCCATTCTCGACTTCAGTGCGAATCATATCAGCCTCGGTCTTGACGGCGCTGGCTCAGCAAAAGGGGTGTTAGGTAATGGCTACAGGGCATTGGCGACCATCACGCGGCCGGACGGTAGGATGCGTTTCGACAGTGGACACTTTTCTGCGGACTGCAATCGGGATGAGGGGCAGCATCACCGGCACGGCAATTACCGCACAGCCTCTGTCAGTATGATAAAAGCAAAGCATCATTCTCATGAAGATCATCATCTGCCATCGCTGCGAGTGCAGCAAGACTTCCTGGAGTTGCTCCTGAGTCAATCGGGCTGGTCCTACACAATAGTCACTGACAAAGAAGCGTTTAAACAGGAGCTGCGCAGTGGCGCTTACTCGACCTATCTGCTGTTGTCTGAGCGCGTCAAACTTGACGAGAAAACACAAAAAGAGCTCCGTGAGGCCGTCTACAGAGGCGAAGGATTGCTGGTTGCCGGTGGTCATGACCATCGCCAGGGCAGACTGGACCAGGCATTAGGTATTCGTTTCATGGGTAAACACAACAGAGCGACCGGTATCGTGCTTTCTGAATCTGAACTGCATTCCGCCGCTACAGCCTCATTTTCCTTGCCTGACAAGAAGCCAAGAGTTCGCACCGATGGCGCGATCGTCAATGGAGTTTTCATGTCAAATGCGGTGCAAACACAAGAGCCGGCCGTGACTACCTTTGACTATGGTCTCGGCCGCTCGGCGTATGTGGGCTACGATCTGCTGGCAGAGGCGGCATTGACGGAAAGCCATCAATCGATTCATGCGCAATTGATTTTGGCGGGCCTGAACTATGTCGATTATTCTCCAGAAGTACCGCTTGCCGGCCAGGCCTATCCGCTCCGGCTGAGTTTGACCAATCAGGGTATTGCGACCCCAGGACGAGCACGCATAGCGCTGCCGGAGGATGTGCTCGTTATCGACAGCGGTGGTGCCATGCTGACAGACCCGACTACACTAATCTGGCCCTTTGATCTCGGCTTGGACGAAACCCTTGTCTTCGAAACCTTGTTGAGTCTGCCGCAGCACACGGTAGATGTTCAGGCTGTTGTGCAAACGGGTATCGAACCTGACTATGTGGATCACGCAACAGCGGGTGTTCTGATCACACCGCAACCGGGATTCAGTGCCCAGGATGCACTCGATGCGGTAGAGGCGGTCGACAGCAGGGACTATAGAAAGGTCAAAAAATACCTGATGTGGGCAGTCGAGGATGTCACAGCGAATTGCTATGAAAAGGCACTGGATGCCCTGGTGCGTGCGTCTGATGAGCTGATCAGGATAGGCTCGCCGGAGAGCGAATCCATTCGTGAGATAGTGGCCTCGGCGATAAGAAGCGTCTCGCTCATGATCGAGCCCGCATCGTGTCACAGGCCTGGCCATTGTTCGCATGAGCGCAGACTAAAGCTTCATTAGTTACAGATATCGTGCGGAACGCCAGATTGAGTGACCGGAGCAATGAGGTTGGTCAAAGTAAATGTGAATTAACCCTCAGTAGCATCATGTGGAAGCCGGTGTTTCAGTGCGTTTCGCACTGTAGAGCAGAGGTGTAAGGCAGTTATCTGCTTGAGAATGTTCCGATCGCCACCGCGGCGATGACGAGGCACTACCGGTATGAAATTGAAGTCAAGGAATCAGTTATATTAAGGAATGGATGTGATGGTGAATTCTCCCACTGAAACCCTACGTAAGTTCACGCTATTCATGCGTGGCGTGGCCGCAACCGTCGCACTGACCTTCAGCGCCCTCATCCTGGCCCCCACCGCCCAGGCGGTACAGCAGTACGACTGGAGCTTCAGCTCAAACACGGCAGAATCGGTAGAGACACGACTCTCTGAAACGATGCTCCAGGTCAAGCAGCTATTGGAACAGCTCGACGCCAAACAGACGGCAGGGCAGGAAGCTTCAGCTGAACTCGCCGCATTAGAACAAGCCAAGGAGATTCTGGAAAATCTCGACGAGGAGATGACTCAAAAACTGTCCGACACTGCGCAGAATATCCGAGACAAAGGCCTACCGGAGGTCATCCGGCAGCGCCATCAGGAGATGATGGAACAGTACCACCAGGAAATGGCCACCCTGCGCGCCAACCTCGAGGCCATCGACGCCGCTGATGACCCGCAGACCGCCCATAAGGCCGTGGAAAAGGCCAAGACCCATGTCAAATCCAAATACCAGAAACGCCCCGACCAGGTCTTCGACGAAGCGGACATCCGCAGTCGCGGACACAAGCCTAACCCTGACAACAAGCCCAAACAACGCCCAGCCGACTACCGCGGCGCCGGCCTGTTCAGCAACCCCTATCCGCAACTGGCCGCCCTGGGCGATTTCACCTTCGATCAACTGCCCGGCGCGAACGACCCGGCCTACCTGGGCGAAACCGACGAAATCGTCCTCACCCAGCCCATCCGCGACAAGGCCGCAGAACTCCAATACGACCCGGTGAAGATCCACCACTGGGT